>JBAXMQ010000004.1:0-63201 GCA_037134215.1 Betaproteobacteria bacterium | reverse complement strand
CACCACCTTGACATGGTGGGGGTCGTTGGTTCGAGTCCAATCGCGCCTACCAAAAAGAAACCGATTACCACGGCTGCACATCTCAGGGTAATCCTTTGGTTCGCCGGCATGCTCCATCCCTAGAATGACGCTCCGCAAACCGCGTGCGTCCTGACACGAACGGAGCTGTAGGAGCCAACATGGATAATCGAACGGCCGCCGAGGCAGTCTCCGCCCAGCGGATCATCAAAAAGTACCCGAACCGGCGTCTCTACGACACCAACACATCCAGCTACATCACCCTCAGCGAGGTCAAACAGTTGGTGATGGACAGCGAGAGTTTTGTGGTTCGCGATGCCAAGACCGGGGAGGATTTAACCCGAAGTATTTTGTTGCAAATCATCCTTGAAGAGGAAGCCAGTGGGTCACCTATGTTCACTGCGCCGGTTCTGGCCAGCGTGATACGGTTTTATGGTCACGCCATGCAGGGATTGATGGGTGGCTACCTTGAGAAAAACATGCAGGCCCTGATGGAGTTGCAGGGCAACCTTGCGGAGCAATCCAAGGGCTTGACGCCGGAGGCCTGGACCCAGTTCATGGCATTGCAAAGCCCGGCACTGCAGGGTTTGATGGGTGGCGGTCTTGAGCAGTCAAGAAAGATTTTGGAGCAGTTGCAGGAACAGATGCAAAAACAAACTGGGCAGATGCTCGGCGCATTTGGTATCAAGCGTTGAGCGGGCAGAACTCAGGAAACAATGAAACATGGATGAAGTAGTAGCAAGCAGGGCAACAGCGCCCAGGGTTGGGTTTGTCAGTCTCGGTTGTGCCAAGGCACTGACGGACTCCGAGTTGATCCTGACCCAACTGAACGCAGAGGGGTATCGAACATCCAAGACCTTTGAAGACGCAGACCTGGTCATCGTCAATACATGCGGGTTTATTGATGATGCCGTTAAGGAAAGCTTGGACACCATCGGGGAGGCATTGGCGGAAAATGGCAAGGTGATCGTGACCGGTTGTCTGGGCGCGAAGTCAGACCCGAATGGCCGCAACCTTGTCTTGCAGATGCACCCCAGCGTCCTGGCAGTGACGGGACCGCAAGCCACCCAGGAGGTGATGGACGCCGTGCATGCGGCATTGCCCAAACCACACAATCCGTTTCAGGATTTGGTGCCCAATGTGTTTGGTGTGGCCGGCGTCAAGTTGACGCCCAGGCATTACGCCTACATCAAGATCAGCGAAGGCTGTAACCACCGCTGCACTTTTTGCATCATCCCTTCGATGCGCGGCGATCTGGTGTCACGGCCCATTGGTGATGTGCTGAAGGAGGCTCAAGCCTTGCTGGATGGGGGCGTGAAAGAGCTACTGATCATCAGCCAGGACACCTCGGCTTACGGCGTCGATACCAAGTATCGAACCGGTTTTTGGGAGGGTAAACCCATCAAAAGCCGACTGATTGAGCTGGTCCAGGCCCTCGGTGAAATGGCTCAGCCCTTTGGCGCTTGGGTCAGGCTGCACTATGTCTACCCCTATCCCAGCGTCGATGACCTCCTGCCTTTGATGGCTTCTGGACAGATCCTGCCCTACTTGGACGTACCGTTCCAACACAGCCATCCGGATGTCCTCAAGCGCATGCGTCGACCTGCCAGCGGCGAGAAAAACCTTGAGCGTATTCAGCGCTGGCGCCAGTCATGCCCAGAAATTGTGATCCGCAGCACTTTCATTGCCGGTTTTCCTGGTGAAACCGAGGAAGAGTTCGAGCACCTGCTGGACTTTGTCCGTGATGCCAACATTGATCGGGCTGGCTGTTTCGCCTACAGCCCAGTGGCTGGCGCCAGCGCCAACGAGTTACCGGGAATGTTGCCTGCGGCGGTTCGCGAGGACCGTCGGGCAAGGTTCATGGCGGTGGCGGAGGCCGCATCGATGGCCAAGCTGAGCCAAAGGGTTGGCGCGACCATGCAAGTGCTGGTTGATTCAGCGCCTGCATTGGGTAGGAAGGGCGGGGTTGGCCGCAGCTATGCGGATGCGCCTGAGATCGATGGCGTGGTTCGCTTGCTGCCCCCCGAAAAGATCAGCAAGACCCTTAAAGTGGGCGAATTCACGCGCGCCCGCATTGTTGCTGTTCAAGGGCACGACCTTGTGGCCGTGCCGTTTTAGGGCTGCCCATGGCGGGCCGCTTCAAGAAAAAAGCCACCTGTCTCAGGTGGCTTTCATCAAAACTACCATCAGTGTGCACGTCAAAGCACGTTCACTGTTTTCATTTATATTGGTGCCCAGGAAGGGACTCGAACCCCCACGAAGTTACTCGCTAGTACCTGAAACTAGTGCGTCTACCAATTCCGCCACCTGGGCATTTCAGGAAAGAGAGATAGTGTATCAAAAATAATCGTACAACCAGCACCGCGCTGGATGAAGTTGAAGGCGTTGTCCAGGGACATCGTGACGGCCATGGTTTTGTACTCCGAGATGACGGCGAACCCGACATCTACCTGCCACCAAACGAGATGCGTGCCGTTTTGCACAAAGATCGCGTCAAGGTCAGGGTGGTTCGAAGCGATCGAAAGGGTAGGCCGGAAGGGCGCGTGCTGGAAATCTTGGAGCGTCCGCCACAGCCTATCATCGGTCGCCTACTCCAGGAAAGTGGCATCTGGATTGTGGCGCCGGAAGACAAGCGCTACGGCCAAGATGTGATGGTTCCCAAGGCGGCTACTGGCTCTGCCAAGCCTGGGCAAGTGGTGGTCGTCGAGTTGACCGAGCCACCGTCGCTTTTTGGACAACCTGTCGGGCGTGTGAAGGAAATTCTTGGCGAGATCGATGACCCGGGCATGGAAATCGAGATTGCTGTGCGCAAGTACAGCATGCCACATACATTCTCTGACGCTTGCATCGCTCTGGCACGCAGCCTGCCTGACAAGGTTAGGCCGGAGGACCGAATGCAGCGGGTTGATTTGACGGATGTACCGCTGGTGACCATTGATGGTGAGGATGCGCGCGACTTTGACGATGCCGTTTACTGCGAGCCCGCCAAAATTGGCAAAGGAAAGTCTGCCGTTGCTGGCTGGCGTCTCTTGGTCGCCATTGCTGACGTCAGCCATTACGTCGGGAACGGGTCGGCGATCGACGTAGACGCTTATGACCGCGCGACCAGTGTGTATTTTCCCCGCCGTGTGATTCCGATGCTGCCCGAAAAGCTTTCGAATGGGCTGTGTTCTCTGAATCCGGAGGTCGAGCGCTTGTGCATGGTCTGCGACATGCTCGTCACTCAGGAGGGTGAGGTCTGTGCCTACCAGTTTTACCCCGCCGTGATGTGGAGCCATGCTCGCTTGACCTACACCGAGGTGGCGGCGCTATTGGCCAATACGCGTGGTCCTGAAGCGATTCGACACAAGGACCGCGTGTCTGACCTGATCCATCTTCACGACGTGTATCAGGCCCTGCTCAAAGCTCGCGTCAAGCGCGGTGCTGTTGACTTCGAAACCGTAGAGACGCAGATCGTCTGTGACGAGGGGGGGCGCATTGAAAAAATTGTTCCGCGCACGCGCAATGAGGCCCACAAACTGATTGAGGAAGCCATGCTGGCAGCCAACGTCTGCAGCGCTGATTTCATCCTCCAGCAGCGACAACCCGGCCTTTTTCGGGTGCACGAAGGCCCAACCCCGGAGAAGCAGGAAATCCTCAAGGGTTACCTCAAGGCGATGGGGGTCGGGATGACCATCAGCGACGACCCAAAGCCGGGTGAGTTTCAGGCGATCGCAGCGGCCACCAAGGATCGTCCAGATTCGCAACAGATCCACGCCATGCTGCTGCGATCCATGCAGCAGGCCATTTACACCCCTGTCAACAGCGGTCATTTTGGTTTGGCGTTTGAGGCTTACACCCATTTCACCAGTCCCATTCGCCGGTATCCGGATTTGCTGGTGCACCGCGTTATCAAGGCGATCCTGTCCAAATCCACCTACCGGTTGCCGCAGTTGCCCATCCCGGGTGAAGCTCACGCCAAACTGGCGCGTCGCCTGGAGAAGGGGCTCGCTGCGCGTGTCGCAGAGCCAGGCCACAAGCCCAAAAAATTGACGCCGGAGACCTTGGCGTGGCAGGCAGCGGGACTTCATTGCAGCGCCAATGAGAGACGCGCAGATGAAGCCAGCCGGGACGTCGAGGCCTGGCTCAAATGCAAGTACATGCACGAGCACCTTGGTGAGGAGTATGGTGGCACCGTCAGTGCTGTGACCAGTTTCGGCGTGTTCGTGACCCTCGATGCCATGTATGTGGAAGGTTTGATTCACATCACCGAGCTCGGCGGAGAGTATTACCGTTTTGATGAGGCCCGACAGGAGCTGCGCGGCGAGCGCACAGGCATTCGCTATGCGCTGGGCTCCCGGGTCCGCGTGCAAGTCAGCAGGGTTGATCTGGATGGACGTCGGATTGACTTCAGGCTGCTGGCAGAGGGTGATGTGTTGACCACGCGAAGTTCCAAGGACAACCCTGAACTTCGCGACGACCACGGCAGGGTCGCGCGGGAGGGGGGGGCTGATGTCAAACCGCCCAAGCGCGTTCGCAGTACAAGGCCCGATGGCGCGTCTGGCCGACCCAAAGCTGGGGGAAAACGGTCGAAGTCGGCACCATCCGGACCGAACAGTTCAAAGGGCGGCCGGACTTCCAGGCGTTGACAGTTCGGCCAAACCGGTCTCGCTCAGACGGCTTGCGGTGAGTGCCCAACCTCTCGGCCATTGGTCGGCGATTTGGCCGTGTCGGAAAACCGCCTCAGCTGAAGCCCGAGCGGCGCCATGGCCCAAGGCCAGCCCTGCGCCGATCATGCCGGCGAGCACATCGCCGGTACCCGGACTGGCTAAGCGGCCGTTACCGGTCGGGTTGATCAAGGGGACCTCACTCGGCGAACTGATGACCGTGCCGGAGCCTTTCAGCACGACAGTGCAATTGAAATTTTGAGAAAGTTCCTTTGCCGCGTGCAATCGATCCCTTTGAATGCTGTCAACGCTTGTGCCAAGAAGGCGTGCGGCCTCCAAAGGGTGTGGGGTCATGACGGTTGGCCCACCTCGATCACCACGCTGCCTCAGCAATAAACCCAACTTGGGATCGGCGGCCATGGCGTTGAGGCCGTCGGCGTCGACAACCAGCGCACGGGCCGCTGTGAACAGTTCGGGCAGGCACGCTGCGATCTGCGTGCCGCCACCACAACCGCAGACCACCGCCATATCTTTGATGGCCAGGGACTCGAAGGGACGCAACATCAATTCCAGCAGGCCCAAGTGGGCCAATGGTGCCCCGTGGTTGAGCAGACTGACAAATACCCGGCCGGCGCCGGCGTGCAGGGCGGCTGAGGCCGCCATCAAGGCGGCCCCCGTCATGCCATGGGCGCCGCCCACCACGCAGACGTCCCCGTAGCTGCCTTTGTGCGACGCATGCGGCCTCACAGCAGGGTCGGGTGCGCCGGATAACCAGGCTGTGGGCGGTGGCGCATTTGGCGTGGCAAGCAGTGTCGGTGCTACCCCCAGATCGTCCAGCCAAACGCAGCCGCAGACATCACGTCCGCCGCCGGTGAACATGCCGGGTTTGAGCGTTAACAGAGAAAGCGTGTGGTCTGCTGCGACAACATCCTCGCCTGTCCAGCCAGTGTCCGGATTCAGCCCGGTGGGCAGGTCAATGGACAAAACGGGTTTTCGGCGAGCCCGGATACCGCCGATCCAGTCCCTCAGGCGTGCGTCGGCGGGTCGAGTCTGGCTGCCCAAGCCAAGCATCGCGTCAATGCACAAGTCAAATTCATCCGGCGGCGTTGACAGCCAGGCCACGCCGGCATCCACCGCCCGTTGAAGTCTGTGTCTTTTGACATTGCCGTCAGATGTGCCCCATGCCAAATTCGTCACAAAGACTGTCTTGCCCCAGCTTTGAAGTTGTCGCGCGGCCTCCAAACCATCCGCACCATTGTTGCCTGGCCCGCATGCAACCCAAATCCGAGACCCATGCGGTGCGATTGCCATCGCCAGTTTGGCGACCGACAGACCGGCCTGTTGAATCAACTCGTCCTCGGGCCGCCCCGCCAGGGCCTCCGTTTCGATACGGCGTGTGGCCGCGGCGTCATGCAGGGGCAGACATGTGTCGTGAGCGATCGGCCGCAGGTGCCCCATGGCGTTAATGCTGAATACGCGACAAGTCAAAACCGGAAGCGTCGACCGCCGGTACTTTGCCTGCGATCATGTCTGCCAAGACTCTGGCAGAGCCGCAACTGAGTGCCCAGCCACTGGAGCCGTGCCCCAGGTTCAACCAGAGGTGTGGCATCTGGGTGGCGCCTATCAGGGGCGGTCCATCAGGCAGCATAGGCCGCGCGCCCTTCCATTCCTGAACGCCGCTGGACAAATTGGCCGCACCGGGAAACCAGTCTTGCAGCACCTTGTAGAGTGTCCGGATTGCGGCGGCCCGCTTCTTTCCGGGCTGGCCGCCAAGTTCTGCACCCCCTGCGACGCGGATCCGATTGCCCAGCCTTGAGATCGCCACCTTGAAGCGCTCATCCATCACGGCGCTCTTGGGCGCATTCAAGGGCTCTTGGATCGTCGCACTAACGGAGTAGCCATGGATGGGCGCGAGCCTAATCGCCAAACCCAAATTGCCGAGCAGCATCGCGGAGTCAGACCCTGCGCAAACCACACATGCGTCGTAGCTTCTTAACTCGGGATCGCCCGCGATGGCCAACTTCACGCCTTCGGTTGGATGAATTTGACTCACCGCAGTATTGAACGAGAAATCCACGCCAAGTTTCATGCTTTCATTTTTGAGTTGCAACGCGAACTGGCGGCAGTTGCCGACCTCGTCTTGGGGCAGGTGAATGGCCCCGAAAAATTCCTGATCCGCCCTCAGGGCTGGTTCAACCTTTCGGGCTTCGGCTGCGCTGATTTCCCGGAAGTTCACAGGGGTCTCACGCAGCAGGTCAAGCCCGGCCTGGACCTGAAGGCTATCGGCTTCAGAACGCAGCAGGATCAAATAACCCGCACTCTTGTCGTAGCTCAGGCTCAAACGGCTGCTGATCTGGTGCAAACGGTCGAGGCTGTAAAGTGCAAGGCTATGCATGTGACGCCGGCTGGTCCGGTAGCGGTCCAAGGTACAAGCGCGGTACCAATGCCGCATCCATTGAAAATCCCGTGCGGAAAGGGGTAGGGTGAGACGAACCGGGCTGTGGTCGCTGAACAGGTACCGACACACCTTTAGGGGCATTCCCGGCGCAGCCCAGGGCGTGACATAGCCCGGCGCGATCACGCCAGCATTGGCAAAGCTCGATTCCTCGGCGGCCGCACCTCGCCGTTCAATGACATGGACTTGATGGCCATCACTCGCCAATTCATAGGCGGTCGTGATGCCGATGATGCCCGCGCCGATCACTGCGATTTTCATGTCACGCCTTTTGATGCGTCACAGGCCGCAACAGTCTCAAGGGACCGGTAATCAGGCATTTTGATCCAATCTTGTCGACGGGCGAAGGGCCTTGCCCATGGCAGATCTTGGCTGCAGGTGCGTGTTGTGTGCATTGGTGACTGTGCTGTGCCGCGCAGGGCGCATGTGCTTGACCGATCGATGGGGGAGCATGTCTTGGGATGGCAGTGACTGCTATACTTGATTGGCTGAGCTTGCCGCACGCTGTACGTCGGGCACCAGCAAATCATCAAACCAGTTTAAACGAGGTGTTGCAGCACCGGGCCGAGTCAAATCTGCCAGCCTGTCTGCGATGACGAACTGGATTTTAGACCTAACCTTTGGAGTCAGATATGTCAGTAACCATGCGCGAAATGCTTGAGGCGGGCGTCCATTTTGGACACCAGACCCGTTTCTGGAACCCCAAGATGGCGCCGTTCATCTTTGGTCATCGCAACAAAATCCACATCATCAATCTGGAAAAGTCACTGCCGATGTTTCAGGACGCGGCGAAGTTCGTCCGCCAGATTTCCGCCAAGCGCGGCACTGTACTGATGGTGGGCACCAAGCGTCAGGCGCGTGAGACAGTGGCTACGGAAGCCCAGCGCGCTGGCGTGCCTTACGTGGACCAGCGTTGGCTCGGTGGTATGTTGACAAACTTCAAGACCGTGAAAACATCGATCAAGCGATTGAAAGACATGAAAGTTCAGCAGGAAGCCGGCATGGACACCATGAGTAAGAAGGAGCAACTCATGTTCACCCGCGAACTGGAGAAGCTCGAAAAAGACATCGGCGGCATCGAGAACATGGCCGTATTGCCGGACGCCATTTTCGTGATCGATGTCGGTTACCACAAGATCGCCATTGCTGAAGCCAAGAAGCTTGGGATCCCCTTGATCGCTGTGGTTGACTCGAACCACTCGCCCGAAGGCATCGACTATGTGATCCCCGGCAATGACGACTCGTCCAAGGCTGTGACCCTGTACGCCCGGGGAATTGCGGACGCGATCATTGAGGGTCGTGCCAACGCCGTCGACGACGTGGTAAGAGCCGTTGCCACAGAGAGTTCCGATGAGTTTGTCGAAGTGAGCGAGCCAGTCGCCTGAGCGCGAACCCGCCCCAAGCAAAGGGGGGCTCGTTAGCCCCCTTTTTTTAAATCAAACAGTTTTGATGAGTATGGAGAGAAAAATGGCTGCAATTACTGCAAGTATGGTTGCCGAACTGCGCGGCAAGACTGATGCGCCCATGATGGAGTGCAAAAGGGCGTTAACTGAAGCGGATGGCGATATGGCCAAGGCGGAAGAGTTGCTGCGCGTGAAGCTCGGCAGCAAGGCCGGCAAGGCGGCAGGCCGAATCACGGCCGAGGGCGTCGTGGTTGGCCGGATCGACGGCCATGTCGGTGCTGTGCTTGAGGTCAATTGCGAGACCGACTTCGTGACCAAGAATGACAGCTTCCTGGCGTTGGCCAATGCTGCTGTGGGGCTGATTGTGAAGCACAACCCGGTCGATATCGCGGCACTGGGTGCCCTGGCCTATGAGCAGGATGGGTTTGGGCCATCGTTGGAAGATGTGCGTAAAGGCCTGATAGGCAAAATTGGCGAGAACATGAGTTTTCGACGCTTCAAGCGTTGCGATACCGGCAGCAAGGTTGCCGCTTATTTGCATGGCACGCGGATCGGGGTGCTGGTCGAATTTGACGGTGACGACATGGCAGCCAAAGATGTGGCAATGCATGTGGCGGCGATGAAGCCCGTTGCGCTCTCCAGTGCAGACGTGCCGGCCGATCTGGTGGCTCGTGAGCGTTCGGTGGCAGCAGCCAAAGCTGCGGAAGACGCCGCCATCGCCACAGCAACTGGCAAACCCGTTCAGTCGGCGGAGATCGTGGCCAAGCGCATCGAGGGCGGTGTGCAAAAGTACCTCAAGGAGGTCTCCTTGTTCAACCAGGCGTTTGTCAAGAACGACAAGCAAACGGTAGAGCAAATGCTCAAAGGCGCAGCAACCACCGTCAAGGGGTTCACGCTGTATGTCGTCGGCGAGGGCATTGAGAAGAAGGTCGATGATTTCGCGGCTGAAGTCGCTGCCCAAGTGGCAGCGGCCAAACAGACATCCTAAAGCACTGTACCGACCGGTTGAAGGTCAACATTGACTTGTCTGACATCGGTAGGACGCCCCAGTTCTTAAACCAAAGCCCTATGCCCAGGAGTCGTCCATGACCAGTGCAGGACCGGTACATAAACGCATACTGCTCAAGCTCTCAGGCGAAGCCTTGATGGGTGATGATCAGTTTGGTATCAACCGAGACACGATTGTGCGTATGGTGGACGAAATTGCCGAAGTCACCCGACTCGGTGTCCAGGTCGCAGTGGTCATCGGTGGCGGAAACATCTTTCGCGGCGTGGCTGGCGGGTCGGTTGGTATGGATCGCGCCACGGCGGATTACATGGGCATGCTCGCGACGGTGATGAACGCACTCGCGCTGGGCGACACCATGAACAAGGCCGGCCTGGTTGCGCGAGTCATGTCGGCCATTGCCATCGAGCAGGTGGTTGAACCGTACGTGAGGCCCAAGGCGCTGCAATATCTGGAGGAAGGCAAAGTTGTGATTTTTGCCGCTGGAACAGGCAACCCCTTTTTCACCACAGATACGGCGGCGGCCCTTCGCGGTGCTGAAATTGGCGCAGAGGTGGTGCTCAAAGCCACCAAGGTGGACGGTGTCTACACCGCCGACCCCAAAAAAGACCCGATGGCCACCCGGTACAAGTCCATCACGTTCGATGAGGCCATGACTCAGAACCTGGGCATTATGGACGCCACGGCTTTTGCCCTCTGCCGGGACCAAAAACTGCCCGTCAAGGTCTTCTCGATATTCAAGCATGGCGCACTGAAACGGGTGGTGCTCGGTGACGATGAGGGCACCTTGGTTCACGCCTGAGCATGTCAAAATTAGACTGTTAGCGACTCGGATCACCGAGCAAGGAGACAACGATGCCAATTTCCGAAGTAAAACGCCAGATGGAGGCAAAGATGGACCAAAGCATCGCAGCCTTCAAAAACAACCTGACCAAGATCCGCACTGGACGGGCGAACCCTGCGCTGCTCGACACGGTTCAGGTGGATTACTATGGGTCGATGGTGCCTGTCAGTCAAGTGGCCAGCGTGTCACTGCTGGACGCTCGGACCATCAGTGTCCAGCCCTGGGAAAAAGGCCTGGGCGCCAAGATTGAAAAAGCGATCCGCGACAGTGATCTCGGACTCAACCCCTCATCAATGGGTGACCTCATCAGAGTGCCTATGCCAGCCATGTCAGAGGAACGCCGCCGGGAACTGACGAAGGTGGTTCGCGGCGAGGGCGAGGCGGCGAAAGTCGCCATTCGAAACCTGCGCCGTGATGCCAACGATGCGGTGAAAAAAGCGGTCAAGGACAAGCTCGCCTCCGAGGACGACCAAAAGCGCTCAGAGGCAGATATTCAGAAACTCACGGACCGCCATATTGTGGCAATTGATCAACTCGTATCTGCCAAAGAGCAGGACATCATGGCCGTCTAGGCTGCCCTGGCAAGAGCGCTGCACATGTTGAAGCAACGTGTCATCACGGCGCTGGTTCTGCTCGCCTTTTTCATTCCCACGTTTTTTTACAAAGAACCTGAGCCTTTTTGCGCTCTGGTGTTGCTGTTGGTAGCGGCCGGTGCCTGGGAGTGGGCCCGACTCAGCGGTTTCGGTCAGACGGCCTCCGTCGTGGCGGCCAGCGTCTGCGCCTTGGCTTGCCTTGGTATCTGGTGGTCGGGTTGGTTGGCGCAATCACTGCGCGGGCTTTGGTGGGCGTCTGGCCTGGCTTGGGTCCTGGGCGTGGCTTGGGTGCTCCATGGTGGTGTGTCAGCCTGGGCGAAGTATGACCGTCGCCTGCGCCTGCTGATCGGTCTGCTGGTACTCTCGATCGCCTGGATCGCCGCCGCGCAAGCGCGGGTGATGGGTGTCAACCTGCTGTTGTCCATATTGGCATTGTCCTGGGCCGCCGACATCTCAGCGTATTTTGTTGGCAGGGCCTGGGGTGGTCGGGTTTTTTCGTCCAAACTCGCACCATCGATCAGTCCGGGCAAGAGCTGGGAAGGCGTGGTTGGCGGCGTTCTGGGTGTTCTGATCGTGGCAATGTTCTGGCAATCGATCGACATTCATTGGGCGCTGGGTGTTCCCAGCCTGTACAGTCGGGCAGAACGATGGGGAGCTCCGGGCTTTGTGCTGACCTTGGTTTTGCTGACAGCGATGAGTGTGGCTGGTGATTTGATGGAGTCATTGGTCAAACGCGGCGCTGGCGCCAAAGACAGCAGTGGGCTTTTGCCAGGCCATGGTGGCGTGCTTGACCGCCTGGATGCGCTTCTGCCAACCCTGCCGCTGGCTATGCTGATTTGCACTGCTTAGGAGTAAGGATGAGGGATTCGGACACATTGAACAGCAAGAGGGTCGCTATTCTGGGGTCAACCGGCTCCATCGGTGTCAATACGCTGGAGGTGATCGCCCGCCATCCTGGCCGTTTTCAGGTTTTTGCCCTGAGTGCCTCGACCCGGGTAACCTTGTTGCTGGAGCAGTGCGTCCGCTTCAAACCTGCGTTTGCGATCATGGCCAGTGAGCCGCATGGCAGGGAGTTGGCGCAGCAGTGTCTGAACTTGGGCCTGCCCACGCGCGTGCTCTGGGGCGCTGAAGCCATCACGATGGCAGCTTCCCATGACTCGGTCGATATCGTCATGGCAGCGATCGTCGGCGCGGCTGGCTTGGCGTCCTGTCTGGGTGCTGCCCGAGCGGGTAAGCGCCTGTTGCTGGCGAACAAGGAGGCCCTGGTGGTCGGTGGCGAGTATTTCCTGCAAGCCGTCAGACAAGGCGGCGCCAAGTTGCTGCCGATTGACAGCGAGCATTCGGCCATTTTTCAGTCTTTGCCCGATGATCCTGCGGTTTGGGCAGAGCAGGTTGACAAAATCATTCTGACGGCGTCTGGCGGGCCGTTCCGACAGCGATCACCCGAGACGCTGCGAGATGTGACGCCAGAGCAGGCGACGATGCACCCCAATTGGGTGATGGGACGCAAGATCACGGTTGACTCGGCGACCATGATGAACAAAGCCCTTGAAGTGATCGAGGCCCATTTCCTGTTCGGTGTCCGGCCGGCACAGATCGAGGTGGTCATTCATCCGCAAAGTGTGATCCATTCAATGGTGCAGTACACCGACCATTCGGTGGTCGCCCAGATGGGCACCCCCGACATGAAGGTCCCGATTGCCTACGGCCTGTCTTGGCCAGACCGCATGAGCTCGGGCGCAATGGCGCTTGATTTTCGGGCGATGAAGGACATGACCTTTGAGGCCGTCGACACGCCATTGCATGCCCAAAGGTTTCCGGGTTTGAAGTTAGCTTGGGCGGTGCTTGAGGCGCCTGCCGGAGCCACTGCCGTCCTCAATGCCGCCAATGAGGTGGCAGTAGACGCGTTTTTGACTGGCCAAATCAGGTTCGACCAGATTCACGCGGTCAATCTGGACACGCTCGGTGCGATTAGCCCAATACCCCCGCAGTCCCTGGAAGACTTGCTGGCCCTGGACGCCATGTCCCGCGACCGGGCAGCCGGCGCGGTCCGCCGTCTTGGCCGCTGAACGCGGCCGACGCAAGCCCTTATGCTGATGACCGTTCTTGCATTTGTGTTGGCTCTTGTCCTGCTGGTCGCCGTGCATGAGTACGGACACTACCGGATGGCACTGGCCTGTGGTGTCAAGGTATTGCGTTTCTCCATCGGATTTGGCAAGACAGTTTGGCGCTGGCAGCCCAAGGGATCCGAGACCGAATTTGTCATCGGTGTGCTGCCCCTGGGAGGCTACGTCAAAATGCTTGACGCGCGTGAATCCACGGTGCCCGAAGCCGAACGCCACCGCAGCTTCGACGCCCAGCCACTGGCATCGCGCGCTGCGATAGTGCTTGCGGGACCGATGGCGAACCTGCTGTTGGCCGTCCTTCTGTATGCCCTGGTGAACTGGGGTGGCGTCGAAATGCCAGCGCCTGTCCTGGCCAGCCCTGAACCCGGCTCCATTGCGGCCAAGGCCGGCTTAATTGGTGGCGAACGGGTTGTTGGCGCCGCCGTCGAGGAGGGCGAATGGCAGGCGGTCGAGTCGTTTGAAGATTTGCGTTGGCTGATGACCCGGAGCGCCTTGCAGGAGCAAAACCTGACCCTGCGGCTCAACACGAGCCTGAATGCCATTGAACGGGAAATCGTCTTGCCGCTGCGTGGTTTGTCGTCTTTGGAGGCCGATGCCGTTCTACTCAAGCAGATCGGTCTGACCGGCCCCTTCACCCAGCCGGTGTTGGGCGGTCTGGTCGCCGGTGATCCCGCGGCCAGGGCTGGTTTGCGCGAGGGAGACCTGGTTCGCCAGTTCGGCGCTGTCAAAGTGGTCGATGGCCAGCAATTGCGCCAGCTCATCAGGACATCGGTCAAGGATGGCAACAGCGTGGCGTCAGACTGGTTGGTGGACCGTGGAGGTGAGCAACTGCTCATTCGGGTCGAGCCCGCAGTTCGGGTGGAAGGCAGCGCCCGCATTGGCCGGATTGGTGCCTTTGTCGGTGCGGCGCCAGAAATTGTCATGGTTCGGTATGGACCGATCGATGGGCTGTGGCGTGGTGCGGCGCGGACCTGGGAGGTCTCGTCGCTGACCCTGGGTGTGATGGGGAAGATGCTGGTGGGACAAGCGTCACTCAAAAACCTCAGCGGTCCGCTCACCGTGGCCGACTACGCAGGCAAATCAGCCAACCAAGGCCTCACCCAATACCTGTTGTTCCTGGCACTGATCAGTGTCAGCTTGGGTGTACTGAATCTGCTGCCTCTGCCGGTGCTTGATGGTGGTCACCTGATGTATTATCTTTGGGAAGGTGTCACTGGTCACGCCGTGACCGAGCTCTGGCTGGGGCGGCTGCAACGCGTCGGATTGGCGTTGCTGTTCCTCATGACATCCGTCGCGATTTTCAACGATGTCTCCCGGCTGTTCGGTTGACGCTCGGAAAAAGACTTGCTGGCAGATTCGCCCGATTACACATACAAATGAAAACCAAACACGTGAGATTTGGCAAGCTGATGAGCTGGGCCTTGGTGTCGCTGGCGCCCTTTGCGGCTTGGGCGGTCGACCCGTTCACCGTCCGTGACATCCGGATCGAAGGCTTGCAGCGTGTGGAGCCCGGCACCGTGTTTGTTTCCTTGCCGGTGCAGATCGGCGACGTCTACAACGACGATAAGGGGTCGTCTGCGATCCGTGCCCTGTTTGCACTGGGTTTGTTCAAGGATGTACGCATCGAGGTGATTGGCAATGTGCTGGTGGTGGTCGTCGAAGAGCGGCCTACTGTGGCTGACGTGGAGTTTGTTGGCACCAAGGAGTTCGACAAGGATGTACTGAAGAAGGCGCTGCGCGATGTTGGCGTTGCCGACGGTCGGCCGTTTGACAAGGCGCAACTCGATCGGGCCGAGCAGGAACTCAAACGTCAGTACATCAACCGCAGCCTTTATGCGGCAGAGGTCGTGACGACGGTCACCCCCATCGAGCGCAACCGGGTCAATCTCTCGTTCAATGTGGTTGAGGGTGAGACGGCGAAGATCAGTGAAATCCGTTTGGTCGGAAACAAGGCGTTTTCTGAATCGACGCTGCGGGGCCTGTTCGATCTCGACACCGGCGGCTGGCTGAGTTGGTATACCAAGTCCAACCGCTACTCGCGCGCCAAGCTCAATGCTGATCTGGAGACGCTGCGCTCCTATTACTTGACGCGGGGTTACCTGGAGTTCAAGATCGATTCCACACAGGTATCCATGCTGCCGAACAAGACCGATATTGCCATCACGGTCAATGTCTCGGAGGGCGAGCGCTTTGACGTCAGCAGCGTCAGCCTGCAGGGCAATTTTCTGGGACGGGATGATGAGTTCAAATCGCTGGTGAGCATTCGGCCGGGCCAGCCCTACAACGCCGACGAGGTGGCTAAAACCACCCGTGCATTTACCGACTATTTCGGCAATTTCGGATTCGCTTTTGCCCGCGTGGAGTCCCGCCCCGACATCGACCGTGCCAGCAATCGTGTCGCGATTGTGCTGTTGGCTGAACCGTCGCGGCGAGCTTACGTCCGCCGAGTGAATGTGGCGGGAAATAACCGGACCCGCGATGTGGTGGTGCGAAGAGAACTGCGTCAACTCGAGGCATCCTGGTACGACGGCGACAAAATCAAGCTGTCCAGGGAAAGGGTAGACCGCTTGGGCTATTTCGGTGAGGTTTCTGTGGAGACCCAAGAGGTCCCGGGATCACCCGATCAGGTCGATCTGACCTTCAATGTCGTCGAAAAGCCAACAGGCAGTCTGAGTTTGGGCGCTGGGTTTTCCAGTGGTGACGGTCTGGGCCTGTCCTTGGGTCTGAAACAGGACAATGCTTTTGGATCGGGTAATTCTCTGGGCGTGCAAATCAACACCAGCAAGATCAATCGGGTATTGGACTTCAGCACCACAGATCCGTACTTCACACCCGATGGTGTATCTCGCACCCTGAGTGTTTATCACAAGACCTTCAGCCCCTACCAGGACCAAAGCTATTACCAGTTGGTGAGTTCGGGCGGCACCATCCGCTTCGGTGTGCCATTTTCGGAGAGCGATACGGTTTACTTTGGTGGCGGTATTGAAAACACCACCATCGTTCCTGGCACATCCTTGCCGACCTCTTACCAGGACTACGCCGATAAATTTGGGTACGACAGCAGCGCCGTACCCTTGACGGTGGGTTGGGCCCGAGATCGGCGCGACAGTGCGCTGGCGCCGACAACCGGTCGCTTCATGCGGGTCAGTGCTGACTTGTCGGTGGCCGGAGATGCCCGTTATTTTCGTTCCACCTACCAATTTCAGCAGTACTTTCCGCTGTCCAAGCAGTTGACATTTGCCTTTAACAGTGAATTTGCCTTCGGGATTCCCATCGGCGATCGGTCTTACCCAGTGTTCAAGAATTACTATGGTGGTGGGCTGGGTTCAGTCCGCGGCTTTGAGCAGGGGAGCCTCGGCCCGCGTGACAGCAGCGGGACCGTGGTGGGTGGCACGCGCAAAATCAACCTCAACGGGGAGTTGTTAACGCCATTTCCTGGCGCCGGCAATGACCGAACGCTTCGCTTGTACGGTTTTGTCGATGTCGGTGGCATTTCCGGCCCAGACGCTGGTCTGGAGAGCAACGCCAATGCCAATGAGTTGCGATCATCAGCCGGTATTGGCATCAGTTGGCTGTCGCCGGTCGGGCCACTGAGGCTGGCTTACTCGGTTCCCCTGAGACAGTTCGATGGGGATAAAATCCAGTCCGTGCAATTTCAAATTGGGTCGAGCTTCTAATGAATCAATTGTTGTCTCAGGTCGGTGCAGGTTTGGTTCTGGCTGTCAGCCTGTTGTCGGCCCATGCCCAGGAATTCAGAATCGGTTTTGTCAGTACCGACCGGATTTTCAAGGAGGCGAGCACGGCCAAGGCCGCCCAGACCAAATTGGAGCTGGAATTTTCCAAGCGTGAAAAAGATCTGGTCGATCAGGGCGCTGGGCTGAAGTCGGCGGCCGACAAACTTGAACGTGAGGCCCCTACGCTGTCTGAAAGTCAGCGCGCCACACGTCAAAAACAGCTGGTGGACCAGGACAGGGATTTCCAGCGAAAGCGCCGTGAGTTCCAAGAGGATCTCAATGCCCGCAAAAATGAGGAATTGCAGCAGGTACTCGAGCGCGCCAACAAGGTGGTCAAACAGGTGGCAGAGGCTGAAAAATACGACTTGATCTTGCAGGAGGCGGTGTATGTCAACCCCAAGCATGACATTACCGACAAGGTGATCAAGGTTCTGAACGCTGCGGCTGGCAAGTAAGCCGGGCGCTTAGCGCTTGACGCATGGCCCTGCGCTTAGGTTCGATCGTCGAGGCCCTGGGTGGTGAGCTGCATGGTGATCCGGAGTGCCTCATTGAGGCTTTGGCGCCGCTGGCGTCCGCCGGCCCGCAGGCGCTGAGTTTTCTCAGTCACCGCCAGTACTTGGGGCAATTAGGCGACTGCGCAGCCGCCTGCGTGATTGTTGGGCCTGAGCATGCTGACCAAGCCAAATTGCGTGGCCCATGCATTGTTGCCGAGCAACCCTACCTCTATTTTTCCCGTGTGACCCGGCTCTGGAAAGCGGCTCTGCCGCGCCCACCGCGTGTCCGTATCCACCCCAGCGCGGTGATCGATCCAGGGGCCCATGTGCATGACACAGCCATCATCGGCGCCCTGTGCGTGATCGAGCGTGGCGCCAGGGTAGGCGCTGCGACCGAGCTTCGTTCGCGGGTGACGGTCGCTGAGGACTGCCACATCGGCGAGCGTTGCCTGATCCATCCGGGGGTGGTCATTGGTGCTGATGGCTTTGGCTTTGCCCCCAACGGTGGCGTCTGGGAAAAGATCGAGCAGCTCGGGGCTGTGCGCATCGGCCATGATGTCGAAATTGGCGCCAACACCTGCATTGACCGTGGAGCCCTGCAAGACACGGTGATCGCCGACGGCGTGAAGCTGGATAACCTGGTTCAGATTGGCCACAATGTTCAGATTGGCGCACACAGTGCCCTGGCCGGCTGCGTGGGCGTCGCTGGCAGCGCCCGAATCGGTGCGCATTGCACACTGGGCGGCGGCGCCATTGTGCTGGGGCACCTGGAGCTGGCCGACCATGTCCATATCTCGGCGGCCAGTGTGGTCACCCGCTCGATTCGCCGACCTGGACACTACACAGGCTTGTTCCCCATTGATGACAACGCCGCCTGGGAAAAGAACGCTGCCTCGCTCAAGCAGCTCAACCGCTTGCGGGAGCGACTGCGCAGCCTGGAAAACAAATTCGACAACAAGGAAGCACCCTGATGGACATCCACAAGATCCTCAAGCAATTGCCGCATCGCTACCCGTTCCTGCTGGTGGATCGGGTCCTGAGCATTGACAAGGGCAAAACCATCCGCGCCTTGAAAAACGTGACCATGAACGAGCCCTTTTTCCAGGGCCATTTTCCGCATCGACCGGTCATGCCGGGTGTGCTGATGCTGGAAGCGCTGGCGCAGGCGGCAGCGCTGCTGGCCTTTGACGCGCTGGACACCTCGCCCAATGATGACACCGTGTACTATTTTGCCGGTATCGATGGCGCACGCTTCAAGCGGCCGGTGGAGCCTGGTGATCAACTGATCCTCGACGTTGAACTCCTGCGCATGAAGGCGGGCATTTTCAAGTTCAAGGCGCGTGCGCTGGTGGCTGAAGACCTGGCGGTCGAGGCCGAGCTAACCTGCGCGATGCGCACCATCGTCTGAGGCGGCATCAGTGACTGCCATCCATGCCACCGCCTTGGTGGATCCCGGTGCCGAGCTCGACAGTTCGGTCACGGTTGGCCCCTATACCGTGATCGGCCCCCATGTTCGGGTCGGAGCGGGTACGACGATCGGCCCGCACTGCGTGCTGGAGGGGCACACCACCATCGGCCGGGATAACCGCATCTTCCAGTTCAACTCGCTCGGCGCGATTCCGCAGGACAAAAAATATGCCGGTGAGCCCTGCGAACTGGTGATCGGTGATCGCAACACCATCCGGGAGTTCTGCACCTTCAACATCGGCTCGCCCGGTGACAGCGGTGTGACCCGCGTTGGCAACGACAACTGGCTGATGGCCTATGTCCACCTGGCGCACGATTGCGTGGTCGGTGATCACACCATTTTTGCCAACAACAGCCAATTGGCTGGCCATGTGCATGTGGGCGATTGGGTCATTCTGGGTGGCTTCACAGTGGTGCACCAATTTGTACAAATTGGCGCGCACAGCATGACGGCCATGTGCTCCTTGCTGTTTGCCGATCTGCCCCCCTTTGTCATGTGCCAGGGACAACCGGCACAGGCCCGGTCCATGAACTACGAAGGCTTGCGCCGGCGCGGCTTTGCTGCCGGCCGCCTGGCCGCCGTCAAGGCCATGCACAAGGCGCTGTACCGTGATAATCTGACCTTGGACCTGGCTCGCAATGCCATTGATGGATTGCGCGATATCTACCCGGAAGCCTTGTCGGATATAGACTTGATGCTCTCTTTTTTAGAGCGCGGTTCAACCCAGCGCGGCATCGTTCGCTAGACTGTGCCTAGGCTGGCATGCCGCACCTGAATTTGGCCATGGTCGCCGGTGAGGCTTCAGGCGATCTGCTGGCCGGGCTGTTGCTGGATGGTTTGCGTGTGCGCTGGCCCGATCTGTCGGCCGCCGGGATTGGCGGCCCCCGGATGGTCGCCCGCGGTTTCACCGCCTGGTGGCCGCATGACAAGTTGGCGGTGCATGGCTACGGCTGGGAGGTGCTGCGCCGCTACCGTGAAATTGTGGGCATCCGGCGCCAGCTCCGGGACCAGCTGCTTCTGCAGCCGCCGGACCTGTTCATAGGGGTCGATGCGCCGGATTTCAATCTTGACCTGGAGTTGGCGCTGCGGGGGCGCGGCATCAAAACCGTGCATTTTGTGTCGCCCTCGGTCTGGGCCTGGCGGCCTGAACGCGTCGATGCCATCCGCCGCAGCGTTGATCACGTGCTCTGCCTGTTCCCGTTTGAACCTGCGTTGCTGGCCCGGCACGGTATTGCGGCCACCTACGTTGGTCACCCCCTGGCCCAGGTGATCCCGCTTGAGCCGGATCAGGCTGCCGCCCGGCAGCAGCTCGGCTTAGGCCTGGATGCGCCGGTGCTGGCGCTGCTGCCCGGAAGTCGGGCCTCTGAAATTGCGCACCTGGCCATCCGGTTTTTTAAGGCGGCAGCATTGATTCGTCAGGCCCGCCCTGACCTGCAGTGTGTCGTGCCCGCAGTGCCGTCCTTGCTGGCTGCGATTGAGCAGGCGGCGCGCCTCAGTGGCATGGCCGACCATGTCACCATCGTGGCTGGTCAGTCCCACGCGGTGCTGGCCGCCTGTGACATCACCCTGATTGCCAGCGGCACAGCGACCCTGGAAGCTGCGCTGTTCAAACGCCCCATGGTCATTGCGTACCACATGAACAGCTGGTCATGGCAGATCATGCGGCGCAAAAAACTGCAACCTTGGGTGGGTTTGCCCAATATTCTGTGCCAGGATTTCGTCGTCCCTGAACTGCTGCAGCAGGCCGCCACGCCCCGGGCGCTGGCGGATGCCGTGCTCACAGGCCTCGCGGCAGAACCCGAGCAGGCTGCGGCCTTGCGCGAACGCTTTACCGCTTTGCACCTGCAATTGCGTTGCGACACCCCCACAATAGCGGCCCATGCGATCGAAAAAGTCCTGCAAACCTGAACAGGTGGCCCTGCCCTGGGATGTGGTGGGCTTGATCGCTGGTGTGGATGAGGCCGGCCGCGGCCCGTTGGCGGGCCCGGTGGTCGCGGCGGCCGTGATTCTGGATGAGCGTCATCCCATCAAAGGGTTGGCTGACTCCAAAAAGCTCACTGCCCTGCGGCGCGAAAAACTGTTTGATGACATTCGGGCCAAGGCGCTGTGCTGCTCTATCGGCGAAGCCAGTGTGGAGGAGATCGACCGACTCAACATCCTGCAGGCCACACTGCTGGCCATGCGCCGGGCGGTCGAGGGTTTGCGTCTCAAACCCAACAAGGTGCTGGTCGATGGCAACCGGCTGCCGGTGTTGGAGGTTCTGGCTGAGGCCATCGTCGGTGGCGATGACCTGGTACCAGTCATCTCTGCAGCCTCCATTCTGGCCAAGGTGCACCGTGACCGATGGTGCCTGACCCTGGACGAACAGTACCCGCAGTACGGCTTTGCCCAGCACAAGGGCTATGGCACCGCTGCGCACCTGGCGGCCCTGCGGACGCATGGCCCCTGTGCAGCGCACCGCACCAGTTTCCGGCCTGTGGCCGAGCGGCTGTGATGCCGGCAGTACCTGTTCAGTTCATCAGCTCGCGGGACAACCCCTTGCTGAAAGACCTTCGTCGCTTGGCGCAGGACACTGCCGCATACCGCCGCCAGGGGCAGCTCTGGGCTGAGGGCGACCACCTGTGCCGCGCCGCGCTCTTGCGCGGCTGGCACCCGAACACGGCTGTTTTTTCAGAGTCTTTTTGGCCGCTAACCCGCGCCGAATGGACACAGTGCGCTACAAAAAACATAGTGATACCGGACGCGCTGTTTGCCGGCATCAGCGGCTTGGTCTCGCCCGCCGCCATGGGCTTCATCATCGACTTGCCAGCGGACGTTGGGGTGCAAGCGCAAGCGCCGACGGTGATCCTGGACCGGGTGCAGGATGCCGGCAATGTCGGCGCCATCCTGCGCAGCGCCGCCGCCTTCGGATTCACCCAGGTGATTGCACTCAAGGGCACGGCGGCCCTGTGGTCGCCTAAAGTGCTGCGGGCGGGCATGGGCGCGCATTTTGGACTGACTCTGCTGGACGGCGCCGACCCGGGGGTGCTGGAAGCGTTGGACGTCCCGGTGCTGGTGACCAGTTCCCATGCCGGTCTGGCGCTGCACCAATTGCTTCGTCAGGCCGGGCTGCCCATGCCATGTGCCTGGGTTTTTGGCCACGAGGGGCAGGGCGTGGGCGGGCCTCTGGCGGGCCGCGCCCAGCTGCAGGTACGGATTGCCCAGCCCGGCGGGGAGGAGTCCTTGAATGTGGCTGGCGCTGCAGCCATCTGCCTGCACGCCAGCGCCACGGCGGCACTGGCCTGAGGGCCGGGATGAGGCCTGCCCTCAGCTATACTGGTAGGCTGTTTCGCACCCCCGTACGCCTAGCGCAACTCAGGCCTTACCCCACTGTTAAGTCGATTCAGGACCTGGTCCTGAGAAGCATTGGGCGTACCCGTCACATTCTCGGAGAACCCTGTGCTTTTGTCTCTCAAGGGAACCGCCCCTCCCGCCATCCTGGCGCTCGCAGACGGCACTGTCTATGTTGGTGATTCCATAGGCGCCGCTGGCGCCACGGTTGGCGAGGTGGTGTTCAACACCGCCATGACCGGCTACCAGGAAATCCTGACCGACCCCAGTTACTGCCAGCAGATCGTCACACTGACCTATCCCCACATTGGCAACTACGGCGTCAATGCGCAGGACGTGGAGGCGTCCCGGGTCTTCGCCGCTGGCCTGATCATCAAGGATTTACCACTGCTGGCCTCCAATTTCCGCCAGGACATGACCTTGGGTGACTACCTGCGACGCGAAGGCACGGTGGCTATCGCCAACATCGACACCCGCAAACTGACCCGTCAGCTGCGTACACAGGGTGCACAAAACGGTTGCATTTTGGGCCTGGCAGCAGGCGAGGCGGTCACGCCGGCCACTATCGACCGTGCCAAGGCCCTGGCGCTGGCCGCTCCGACCATGACCGGGCTGGATTTGGCCCGCGTGGTGTCGGCCAAAGCGCCCTACGCATGGACTCAGACCGAGTGGCAATTGGCCCATGCCAGTCTGGACGGCAAGCCCGGTTACGGCGAACAGACCCAAAGCCGCTTCCACGTGCTGGCCTATGACTTTGGCGTCAAGCACAACATCCTGCGCATGCTGGCCGATCGCGGCTGTCGGGTCACGGTGGTGCCGGCTCAAACCACGGCTGAGGAGGTGCTGGCCTATCGGCCCAATGGTGTTTTCCTGAGCAATGGGCCTGGCGACCCGCAGCCCTGCGACTACGCCATTGCCGCTGCCGCCACCCTGATCGACAGCGGCATCCCGACCTTTGGCATCTGCCTGGGGCATCAGATCATGGCGCTGGCCAGCGGTGCGCGCACCTTCAAAATGAAGTTTGGGCATCACGGCGCGAACCATCCAGTGCAGGAACTCGGCAGCGGACGCGTCAGCATCACAAGCCAGAACCATGGTTTCGCGGTGGATGACACGTCTCTGCCATCGACCCTGCGCGTCACCCATGTCAGCCTGTTTGACGGCACCGTGCAGGGCTTGGAGCGCACCGACCGGCCGGCGTTTTGCTTCCAGGGCCACCCCGAGGCCTCACCGGGCCCGCACGACATCGGCTACATGTTTGACCGCTTCATCCGGGAGATGGAGTCCCGGGCATGAGCTTTTATGGCGTCACCGATCTGTGGACGTATGTGATCGGGGCCTTTGGCATCATCCTGCTGCCCGGGCCTAACTCGCTGTTCGTGCTGTCGGTTGCCACGGCGCGCGGCGTGAAGGCCGGTTTTCAGGGGGCCTTTGGGGTATTTTTGGGTGACGCCGTGCTGCTGGCCCTGGTGGCGCTGGGAGCGGCTGGTTTGTTGCGAACCACTCCAGCGCTGTTCATGGTGGTGAAGTACGCCGGGGCCGCCTACCTGGGGTGGGTCGGCGTGCAACTGCTGTTGGCAGCCTTGCAAAAATGGCGCAGTGTCGACGACACCGCCGCCGCCAGCACGGTGCCGGTGGTGCCCGCCCACCAAGCCAAGCCGTTCCAGCGCGCGCTGCTGGTCAGCCTGCTGAACCCGAAGGCCATTCTGTTTCTGCTGTCGTTTTTCGTGCAGTTCATCGACCCGAGCTACGCGACGCCAGCCGTTCCCTTCCTGATCCTCAGTGCCATCGTCATGGGTTTTAGCGCCATTTATTTGTCGGTGCTGATTGTCATGGGCGCGCGCCTGGCCGATGTGTTTCGTGAGCGACGCAAGTTGTCCGCCAGTCTGTCCGGCGCGGTCGGTGTCGTATTTGTCTGGTTTGGCGTAAAGCTGGCTTCGGCCAGCCTGACCTGATCTTTACCGACGGGCCCATGCTGAGTTATCGCCATCATCGCAACGCCAAGTTGCGTCGCCATCAAAAAGTAGAGAGCACTCAAGAATATGCCCAAGCGTAGCGACATCAAAAGCATCCTGATCATTGGCGCTGGCCCCATCATCATCGGGCAGGCCTGTGAGTTTGACTACTCGGGCGTGCAGGCCTGCAAGGCCTTGCGCGAGGAGGGCTACAAGGTCATCCTGATCAACAGCAACCCCGCCACCATCATGACCGACCCGGCGACGGCCGACGTGACTTACATCGAGCCCATCACCTGGCAGACGGTCGAGAAAATCATCGCCAAAGAGCGGCCTGACGCGATTTTGCCGACCATGGGCGGCCAGACGGCCCTGAATTGTGCGCTCGACCTCTGGCACCAGGGCGTGCTGGACAAGTACCAGGTGGAGCTGATCGGCGCCAGCCCGCAGGCCATCGACAAGGCAGAGGACCGGCTCAAGTTCAAGGACGCCATGACCCACATCGGGCTGGGGTCGGCGCGCTCCGGCATTGCCCACTCGATGGAGGATGCCTGGACGGTGCAGAAGACGCTCGGTTTTCCCACCGTGATTCGCCCCAGCTTCACATTGGGCGGGACGGGTGGCGGCATTGCTTACAACGCCGAGGAGTTCGAGGTGATCTGCAAACGTGGCCTGGAGGCCTCGCCCACCAGCGAGTTGTTGATCGAAGAGTCGCTGCTGGGCTGGAAAGAGTATGAGATGGAGGTGGTGCGCGACAAGGCGGACAACTGCATCATCGTCTGCTCGATCGAAAACCTGGACCCCATGGGGGTACACACCGGCGATTCCATCACGGTAGCGCCCGCGCAAACCCTCAGTGACAAGGAGTACCAGATCCTGCGCAACGCCTCTTTGGCGGTGCTGCGTGAGATTGGTGTAGACACCGGCGGCAGCAATGTGCAGTTTGCCATCAACCCGCAAGACGGGCGCATGGTGGTGATTGAGATGAACCCGCGGGTGTCACGGTCGTCGGCGCTGGCCTCCAAGGCCACCGGCTTCCCAATTGCCAAGGTGGCCGCCAAGTTGGCGGTCGGCTACACGCTAGATGAACTCCGCAACGAGATCACTGGTGGTGCCACCCCGGCCAGCTTTGAGCCCAGCATCGACTACGTGGTGACCAAGATCCCGCGTTTTGCCTTTGAAAAATTCCCCGCAGCCGACAGCCGCCTCACCACCCAGATGAAGTCGGTGGGCGAGGTGATGGCCATGGGCCGCACCTTCCAGGAGTCGTTCCAGAAGGCACTGCGCGGTCTGGAAGTCGGCGTGGACGGCATGAACGAGAAAACCCAGGACCGCGAAGTGCTGGAGAAAGAGCTGGGCGAGCCCGGCCCCGAGCGCATCTGGTACGTGGGCGACGCCTTTGCCCAGGGCATGAGTGTGGACGAGGTGTTTGCGCTGACCAAGATCGACCCCTGGTTTCTCACTCAGATCGAGCAAATCGTCAAGATCGAGCTGGAACTCGAAACCACCACCCTGGACGCCATTGACGCGCCCACGCTGCGCGCGCTCAAGCAAAAAGGCTTTTCCGACCGGCGTCTGGCGCGCCAACTCAAAACCACCGATACCGTCATCCGCAACCGGCGCCGTGAGTTGGGTGTGCGCCCGGTCTACAAGCGGGTGGACACCTGCGCTGCGGAGTTTGCCACCAACACGGCCTACATGTACTCGACCTATGAGGCCGAGAACAGCGAGTGCGAGGCTGAGCCCACCACCCGCAAGAAAATCATGGTGCTGGGCGGCGGCCCGAACCGGATCGGACAGGGCATTGAATTTGACTATTGCTGCGTGCACGCCGCGTTGGCCCTGCGGGAGGATGGTTACGAAACCATCATGGTCAACTGCAACCCGGAAACCGTCTCGACCGATTACGACACCTCGGACCGTCTCTACTTTGAGCCTTTGACGCTGGAAGACGTGCTGGAAATCGTCGACAAGGAAAAGCCCTTTGGCGTGATCGTGCAGTACGGTGGCCAGACCCCGCTCAAGTTGGCGCTCGACCTGGAGGCGAACGGCGTGCCCATCATCGGCACCTCGCCCGACATGATCGATGCGGCGGAGGATCGCGAACGCTTCCAGAAGTTGCTGCACGAACTCCAGCTACGCCAGCCGCCCAATGCGACCGCCCGCACCGAACCCGAGGCGTTGGAAAAAGCCGCTGCCCTGGGCTACCCGCTGGTGGTGCGCCCGAGCTATGTGCTGGGCGGCCGCGCCATGGAGATCGTGCACGAGCAGCGCGATCTGGAGCGCTATATGCGCGAGGCGGTCAAGGTCAGTCATGACTCACCGGTGCTGCTGGACCGTTTCCTGAACGACGCGATTGAGTGCGATGTCGATTGCCTGCGTGACGCTGGCATCGATGGCGAACCAGGCCGCACCTTTATCGGCGGCGTGATGGAGCACATCGAACAGGCCGGCGTGCACAGTGGCGATTCGGCTTGCTCCTTGCCGCCTTACAGCCTGAGTGCCGCCACCATTGCCGAGATCAAGCGCCAGACGGCGGCCATGGCCCAGGCGCTGAACGTGGTGGGCCTGATGAACGTTCAGTTTGCGATCCAGAACATCGATGGCCAGGATGTCATTTATGTGCTGGAAGTGAACCCCCGCGCTTCACGCACCGTGCCCTTTGTCTCCAAGGCCACGGGCATCCCTTTGGCCAAGGTGGCGGCGCGTTGCATGGTCGGCCAGTCGCTGGCTTCGCAGGGACTCAAGGACGAGGTGACACCGCCGTACTTCAGCGTCAAAGAGGCTGTTTTCCCATTCGTGAAGTTTCCCGGCGTGGACACCATCCTGGGGCCGGAAATGAAGTCCACCGGTGAGGTCATGGGGGTGGGCAAGACCTTTGGCGAGGCCTTTGTCAAGTCCCAGCTGGGCGCCGGTACCAAGCTGCCCCGGCCCTTGACGGCCAAGGGTGACCCTTCCGGCAAGGTGTTCATCTCGGTCAAGAACAATGACAAGCTGCGCGCGATTGAGGTGGCGCGGGCTCTGTCTGCCATGGGCTTTGCGCTACTAGCAACCAAAGGCACAGCAGCGGCCATCAATGCCGCCGGCGTTGCCTGCGGTGTGGTCAACAAGGTCACCGAAGGCCGACCGCACATCGTGGACATGATCAAGAACAACGAGATTGCGCTGGTGATCAACACGGTCGAGGAGCGGCGCAATGCCATCGCCGATTCACGCCAGATCCGAACTTCGGCGCTGTTGGCGCGCGTCACCACATTCACCACCATTGCCGGTGCCGAGGCGGCCGTGCAGGGCATGCCCTACATGGACCAACTTGATGTCATTTCGGTTCAGGAAATGCACGCCCAACTGGTAGCTGCTTGATCAAGCAGCGTCAGGCGCGGCATAATTGACGCGCAAGAACACCGCCGACCGGCAACGCTCGGCGGTTTCGTTTTGTGCAGCAATCTCATCCCCCTGACGGAGCAAGACGTGGCCACCATTCCCATCACCAAGCGCGGCGCTGAAAAGCTCAAGGCGGAGTTACACCGGCTCAAAACGGTTGATCGGCCCTGGGTCATCAATGCCATTGCCGAAGCCCGCGCTCAGGGCGATCTCAGCGAGAACGCCGAGTACGATGCAGCCAAGGATCGCCAAGGCTTCATCGAAGGCCGGATCCAGGAGATTGACGGCAAGCTGTCGGCCGCGCAAATCATCGATCCCGCTGAACTCGATGCCGGTGGCAAGGTGGTCTTTGGCGCCACAGTGCTCCTTGAGGACGAGAACTCAGGCGACCGCGTCACCTACCAGATCGTCGGCGAAGACGAGGCCGACATCAAACTCGGCTTTATCAACATTGGCAGCCCGATTGCGCGCGCGCTGATCGGCAAGGCCGAGGGCGATACCGCCGAGGTCCAGGCGCCTGGCGGCGTTCGCCATTACGAGGTGGTGGCGGTCAGCTACGTCTGACATGCGCCAGAGATTGCCGCTTTGGCTGGTGGCAATGTGGTGGGCCAGCCTGACCGCGCTTGGCGCCTGGACGGTCCCCCTGCTGTTTGTGCATCTGCCGACGCCGGCGCTAGCCGGTGGTATGGCGGCCAAGTTGTTCACAGCGCAGACCTGGGTGTCGCTGGTCTGCGGCCTGGGTCTGCTGATTTTTTCCAGGTCAAATCAGCCCCAAGTCCTTGTCGCGCCTTCATCTCCCGCTATTGTTTTTGTAGTATTTGGTATGTTGCTTGCGCTGCTGGCCGAGTTTGCCGTGGCACCCCGCGTCGTCTTGCGAGAGAACCTTCGGCTGTGGCACAGCGTCGGCAGCCTGATGTTTTTGCTGCAGTGGCTGTGCGCCTGCGCAGCGTTTTGGGTGTTGAGCGGGCTGCGCCCCCGTGATCAGGTCTGACTGCGCTTCTTGACGCTGATCGGCTTGCGTGGCTTGGCGCGTTTCACCTGACCGCCAGCGGTCAGTCGCTGATTGCCCAGCACGCGCAGTGTTTTGACTTCAGGCCGCTGACCGGCCTGTTTGCTGTATTTCAGCACCTTGACATCGCGTGGGCCCGCCATACGGTCTTCGTCGACCGTCTTTTCGCGCTCAGGCTTGGGCCGCCAAAGCACCAACAACTTGCCAATGTGCTGGATGGGTGCGGCGCTAAGGGTGTCAGCCAGGTTCAGCAGCATGGCCTCCCGCGCCGCCCGATCATCCGAGAACACCCGGATCTTGATCAGGCCGTGCGCATTGAGTGCGCCATCCACTTCTTTTTTGACGGCCTCGGTCAGGCCGTCGCCGCCCACCATCACCACAGGGTCAAGGTGGTGGGCTTCAGAGCGGTGTACTTTGCGTTGGGCGGGGGTCAGTTGAATCAGGGGCATGCCGTTATTATCGGTGACGAAGGTAAATATGAAAGCCAGCAACAAAAGCAGCAAAGTCAACCGGGCCTGGCTGAACGATCATGTCAACGACACCTACGTGAAACTGGCGCAAAAGGAAGGCTACCGCGCCAGGGCGGCTTACAAACTGCAGGAGATCGACGAAACCTTCGGCTTGATCAAGCCGGGTCACCTGGTGGTTGATCTGGGCGCTGCGCCAGGCGCCTGGAGCCAATACGTGCGCCGCCGGCTCTCACCCAAAACTGCCACAGGCGGGGGCGCCGCCGTAGGCGCACTGAATGGGCGCATCATTGCGCTGGACATCTTGCCGATGGTGCCGGTGGAGGGCGTTCTTTTCCTGCAGGGCGACTTCCGTGAGGCTGATGTTCTGCAGAGCCTCGAGCAGGAACTCCAAGGCGCCAAGGTAGATCTGGTGGTTTCCGACATGGCGCCGAATCTGTCGGGTATTGAGTCGGCAGATTCAGCCCGCATCGAGCATTTGGTGGAACTCGCCTTGGAGTTTGCGGCCCAACACCTCAAGCCGCAGGGCGCGCTGGTGGCCAAGGTCTTCCATGGCGCCGGCTACAGTCAACTCGTTACCCGTTTCAAGGAGACCTTTCGGGCGGTGAAACCGTGCAAGCCCAAAGCGTCCCGCGACCGGTCCTCGGAAACCTTCCTGGTGGGCGTAGGCCTAAAGGCCGATTAAAGCCGTGTTTTGCCGGTAAGGGCTTGATTCCGAAAGGACAAGCCCACTCAGGCTTGAAACCACTAAAATAGGACACAAATGGGTGTAGTCTCGACATCAGCGCCCTAACTGGAGCATCGATTGAATAATCAGTGGTTTTCAAAAATTGCCGTCTGGCTTGTGATTGCACTTGTGCTCTTCACGGTGTTCAAACAGTTCGACACCCGCGCGGGCGGCGGCGCCGGCTACATGGGCTACTCTGACTTCCTGGAGGAAGTGCGTGGCAAACGCATCAAAAGCGCGGTAATCCAGGAAGGGCAGGGCGGCACCGAGATCATTGCGGTGACCAACGATGACCGTAAAGTCAAAACGACAGCGACTTATTTGGATCGCGGCCTTGTTGGCGACCTGATTGCCAATGGGGTGAAATTTGATGTCAAGGCGCGCGAAGAGAGTTCACTCCTGATGACACTGCTGGTCAGCTGGGGTCCCATGCTGCTGCTGATCGGTGTCTGGGTCTACTTCATGCGACAGATGCAGGGCGGCGGCAAAGGCGGCGCCTTCAGCTTCGGCAAAAGCAAGGCCCGCATGCTGGACGAAAACAACAATTTGGTCACCTTTGCCGATGTCGCCGGATGCGATGAAGCCAAAGAAGAAGTGAAGGAAGTGGTCGACTTCCTCAAAGACCCCCAAAAGTTCCAAAAGCTCGGCGGTCGGATTCCGCGGGGCTTGTTGCTGGTGGGCCCACCGGGAACCGGCAAGACCTTGTTGGCCAAAGGCATCGCCGGCGAAGCCAAGGTGCCGTTTTTCTCGATTTCAGGTTCCGATTTTGTCGAAATGTTCGTCGGCGTGGGCGCTGCCCGCGTGCGCGACATGTTTGACAACGCCAAGAAAAATGCCCCCTGCATCATCTTCATTGATGAAATCGACGCTGTGGGTCGCCAACGTGGTGCCGGCTTGGGCGGAGGCAACGACGAGCGTGAGCAGACCCTGAACCAGATGCTGGTGGAGATGGATGGCTTTGAGACCAATGTCGGCGTGATCGTCGTCGCAGCCACCAATCGCCCCGATATCTTGGACGCTGCGCTGCTACGCCCTGGCCGTTTCGACCGGCAGGTCTATGTCACCCTGCCTGACATTCGTGGCCGTGAGCAGATTCTGAATGTTCACATGCGCAAAGTCCCGCTCGGTCAGGATGTGAGTGCCTCCACCATTGCCCGCGGCACACCCGGCATGTCGGGCGCTGACCTGGCCAACCTGTGCAATGAGGCTGCGCTGATGGCCGCCCGCCGAAACGCGCGCACGGTGGAGATGCAGGATTTCGAAAAAGCCAAGGACAAGATCCTGATGGGCCCGGAGCGCAAGAGCATGGTCATGCCCGAGAGCGAACGCACCAATACGGCTTACCATGAAGCCGGGCACGCGCTGATCGGCAAATTGATGTCCAAATGCGATCCGGTCCACAAGGTCACCATCATCCCGCGCGGCCGCGCGCTGGGAGTGACCATGAGCCTGCCTGCGCAGGACCGTTACAGCTACGACAGCGAGTACATGCTGCACCAGATTAGCATGCTGTTTGGCGGGCGTATTGCGGAAGAAGTGTTCATGAACCAGATGACCACCGGCGCCAGCAACGACTTTGAGCGTGCCACCCATATCGCCCGCGACATGGTCACCCGCTACGGCATGACCGATGCGCTCGGTCCCATGGTGTACGCCGAAAATGAGGGCGAGGTGTTTTTGGGCCGATCCGTCACCAAGACCACCAACATGAGCGAGCAGACGATGCAGAAGGTGGACGGCGAAGTGCGACGCATCATTGACCAGCAGTACAGCCTGGCTCGCAAGCTGATTGAAGACAACCGCGACAAGATGCATGCGATGGCGAAGGCATTGCTCGAGTGGGAAACCATAGACAGTGACCAGCTTGACGACATCATGGCTGGCAGGGAGCCCCGTCCGCCCAAGGACTGGACGGCCCGTACGCCCACATCAGGCAGTGACAGTGGCGGCAGTGCGCCCACGGTCAAACCTGATGCTGCACCCACGGTGGCCTGACGCGGGCTGACCAGGCGGCGATATCGCTGCTGTTTTGCGCGGGGTTTGCGCGCAAAGTGGCCCGATGATTTGCCGCAGTCCAGATGCATTGGCAGACCAGTCGATTCTCCATTGACCTTGGGCGGCCCCAGGTCATGGGCATCGTCAACCTCACACCCGACTCCTTCACCGACGGCGGTCGGCATGTGAGCGTCAAGACCGCACTGCGGCACTGTGAGCAGTTGATCAAAGATGGCGCGCAGATTCTTGACTTGGGCGCTGAGTCCACCCGTCCCGGGGCTGAACCCGTGCCGGCATGGTTGGAGTTGGAGCGCCTGTTGCCCATTTTGTCTGAAGCGGTCAGACTGGGCGTGCCGATTTCTGTGGACACCTACAAGCCGGAGGTCATGCAGGCAGCGTTGGGTCTTGGCGCCGACATCATCAATGACATCTGGGCCCTGCGCTGGGCCCCCGACAAGCACGACCGGGCCAGCCTGTCTGCGCGTCAGGTGGTGACAGGGCACCCCGCCTGCGGGATCTGCCTGATGCACATGCACCGTGACCCCCAGACGATGCAGCTGGCGCCCATGGCCGGTGATGCCGTACCGCAGGTGTCGGCGTTTCTGACCGACACAGCCGATACGCTGGTGAGTTTAGGTGTGGCCCGTGAGCGCATCGTGCTGGATCCTGGCATCGGTTTCGGAAAGACCGCAGCACAGAATTTTGCTTTGCTGGCACGGCAGGCAAGTTTGACTGTCAAGGCCTATCCCTTGCTTGCCGGCTGGTCCCGAAAGTCGTCACTGGCGGCACTGTTGCCGTCAGAACCTGCCGCAGATCCGCTGGCGCTGCCTCATCCACGCATGGTGGTCAGCGTTGCAGCGGCGCTGTTGGCGGTCGAGCGCGGCGCCGCGATTGTCCGGGTCCACGACGTGGCAGAGACAGTACAGGCTCTGGCAGTGTTGGATGCTATAAGATAAATAGCTGTAAACGTCGATAGAACATGGCTGGGAGCCCAAATGACTAGAAAATATTTTGGAACCGACGGTATCCGTGGCACGGTTGGTCATGCGCCGATCACGCCGGATTTCGTGCTGCGTTTGGCCCATGCGGTCGGCCGCGTGCTCAAGCGGGAAGAGCAGCGCCCGACAGTCCTGATTGGCAAGGACACGCGGATCTCCGGCTACATGCTGGAAAGCGCCCTGGAGAGTGGTTTCAACTCGGCCGGTGTGGATGTCGTGCTGTTGGGACCGCTGCCGACCCCGGGGGTCGCCTACTTGACGCGTGCCCAGCGCGCCGCGCTGGGGGTGGTCATCAGCGCCAGCCACAACCCCTTTGCAGACAATGGCATCAAATTTTTCAGCGCCCAGGGCACCAAACTTACCGACGCGTGGGAACTGAATGTGGAGCAGGCGCTCGAGCAGCCTCCGGTCTGGGCCGATTCTGCCCACTTGGGTAAGACCCGCCGACTTGACGATGCATCGGGGCGCTACATCGAATTCTGCAAGAGCACCTTTGCCAACGACCTCACCCTCAAAGGGCTCAAGATCGTCGTGGATGCGGCCCATGGCGCAGCCTACAACATCGCCCCCAAGGTGTTCCATGAATTGGGTGCGGAGGTTGTGGCCATTGGCTGCCAGCCGGATGGACTCAACATCAACCACAATGTTGGCGCGACCCATCCGCAGGCCCTCGTGGCGGCGGTCATGGCCCACAAGGCTGATTACGGCATTGCTCTTGACGGCGACGCCGATCGGCTGCAGATGGTCGATGCAAGTGGCCGGCTCTACAACGGGGATGAACTGCTGTACGTCATGGCCAGTGACCGGCTGGGGCGCAACGAGTCGGTTCCTGGCGTGGTCGGAACGCTGATGACCAACATGGCGGTTCAGTTGGCTCTGGAGGCACGCGGCGTGCAATTTTTTCGCGCCAAGGTGGGTGATCGCTACGTGCTCGAAGCCCTGGCTCACAGGGGCTGGTTGCTGGGTGGCGAAGGCTCGGGCCACTTGTTGGCGCTGGACAAGCACACGACGGGCGACGGTCTTGTGTCCGCCTTGCAGGTCTTGCAGGCCTGTACGCACAGCGGCAGATCCTTGGCCGAATTGATGACCGATGTGACGCTTTTCCCACAAACCCTGATCAATGTGCGCCTCAAATCCGGGCAGGATTGGCAGTCCAGCCCCGGCCTCGATGCCGCCACCCGCGGCGTCGAGTCGGCCCTCGGTGGCAACGGTCGCCTGCTGATACGCGCCAGCGGCACTGAACCGCTGGTCAGGGTGATGGTTGAGGCGCGGGATGCCGGCCTGGCCAGCGCCTGCGCGCAGCGGGTTGCCGACTGTCTCGCCGCATGATGGTCTCCGCGCAACCCCTGCCGGCGCACGTGGTCAGGGCTGACTATGCCGATCCGGTGCATGCCAAGGCGTTGGTCAGCTTGCTCGACGGTTACGCCCGTGACCCGATGGGCGGCGGCGAGCCTCTGAGCGACTACGCCCGTGCTAACTTGGTCGCGGCTTTGGCCACGCGTCCCCAGGCTTTCAGTGTCTTAGCCTTTGACCAAGCCATTGGCGGAATCGCCATAGGCTTGGTCAATTGCATCGAAGGATTCTCCACCTTTGCCTGCCAGCCCCTGGTCAATGTCCATGATGTAGTGGTACTCCCGGCCTATCGCGGACTGCGCATCGCCGAAGCCATGCTGGCGCTGGTTGCGCAGATCGCCCGTGAACGGGGCGCATGCAAGTTGACACTGGAAGTGCTACAAGGCAACGCAGGCGCGATCAAGCTATACGAGCGCATCGGTTTTCGCCATTACCAACTTGACCCTGCCATGGGGCGAGCGCAATTTTTCCAGTGCTGGCTTTAAGCAGTGAGCGGCATGCCTTTTTTGTTTCACCAAATTGACATGCGACACACCAACAATCCCGTCTCATCCGACCGACAATAACCCATGGCGCTCCACGCATCCAGTCAACCGGGCGACCGCTTGAAGCCCTTGAGCCGTCCGTTGCTTGACCGCGACCACAGCATTCTGGCCTTTAACGAGCGGGTGCTCGATTGGGCCTGCCGAAAGGACGTGCCCCTTCTTGAACGCTTGCGCTACCTCTGCATCGTTTCCTCAAATCTGGACGAGTTCTTTGAAGTCAGGGCTGAGTCGCACTTGGTCGCGAACCAGCGCAGGGACGACAAGGGGATGTATTCGGTAGCATCTTTCGAGCGACTGGCTCAAGCGGCCCATGAGCTGGTGGCGCAGCAGTACACGCTTTATAACGATGAATTGATGCCTGCGCTGGAGCGAAAGGGGATTCGTGTGGTGCCCCATGGCGACCGAGATGCGAAGCAGCGACGATGGGTTGGCCAATATTTTGAGCGCGAGGTTCGCCCGCTGCTGATCCCGGTCGGGTTGGATCCGTCCCATCCATTCCCACAGGTCGCGAACAAGTCTCTCAACTTCATCGTGCAGTTGGGCGGTCCCGATGTGTTCGGCCGCCACAATGACATCGCCATCGTCAAGGTGCCGCGCGTTTTGCCCAGAATGATTCGCATGGCTCATTCAGTAGCTGGCGGAGAGCTGCAATTTGTCTCCTTGTCGAGCGTCATTCGAGCGCACCTGGCGGACTTGTTTCCGGGGCGTCAGGTGGGCCAGTTTTCCCAGTTCAGGGTCACCCGCCATTCTGATCTGGCGGTAGATGAGGATGATGTTAAAAATCTCCGGACCGCCCTGCGCCAGGGGCTGCAACACCGCCATTTCGGCCAGGCGGTCAGGCTGGAGGTGTCTGCAGGTTGCTCCGAGGAACTGTCCAAGTTTTTGCTGACCCAGTTTGACTTGCCCGAACTGGCCCTGTACCGTGTGCCTGGCCCCGTCAATCTGGTGCGCTTGACGCAACTGGTTGATCTGATCAGCGCGCCGGACCTGTGTTTTCCGACCTATAAACCCAGCTACCCCAAGCAACTGACGCCTGGGATGTCCTTCTTTGAGCGACTCAAGCAAGGGGACGTACTCATTCATCAGCCGTTCGAGAGTTTTGGCGCGGTGCTGGATTTCCTGAGGGAAGCGGTCCGCGACCCGCATGTGTTGGCAATCAAGCAAACGATTTACCGAACTGGCAGCGACTCGGAATTGATGGAACTGTTACGCGAGGCGGTGCGTCGGGGCAAGGAAGTGACCGTCGTGTTGGAGCTCAAGGCGCGTTTTGATGAGGAAATCAACATCAACTGGGCTGAAGCGCTTGAATCCATCGGTGCACAGGTCCTCTATGGTGTGGTCGGGTTGAAAACCCATGCCAAGATGATGCTGATCACGCGTCGTGAAGGGCGCCAATTGCGACGATATGCCCACCTTTCGACCGGAAACTACAACCCCCGCACTGCCCGTCTCTATACCGACCTCAGTCACTTGACCGCAGACGTGGCCCTGACGACTGATGTCGACAACGTCTTTGTGCATCTGGCGAGCCACAGTCGTCTGCCCCGGCTGAGTCGGGTGCTGCTCGCTCCCTTGCAGTTGCAGCAAAAGTTGGTCCAAAAAATCAATGGCGTGGCCAAGGCTGTACGCAGCGGTCAAGAGGGCAGGATTGTCGCCAAAATGAACGCATTGACAGACGAGACGCTCGTCCATGCGCTCATCAAGGCCGGTCAGGCTGGCGTCAAAATTGACCTGATCGTTCGTGGTGCCTGTGTGCTTCCCGCTCAGCTGCCTGGATTCACTGACAACATCCGAGTCCGTTCAGTCATCGGCCGCTTTCTTGAGCATTCACGGGTGTTTTATTTCCGCCAAGCCGGTGTGGAAGAGCTCTACCTCTCCAGTGCCGACTGGATGAACCGCAACATGATGCGCCGGGTGGAATTGGCTTGGCCAGTCCGAGATCCGGCCCTTTTGCGCCGCGTTGTGGACGAGTGTCTGGTGGCCTACCTGGAGGATGATGCCGACGCCTGGGAGATGGCCGCAGACGGCACCTATAGCTCCTTGAGAGGCACTTCCCGGCGTGGTTCACAGGGCGCACAGGCCGCCTTGGCTGCGCGTTATGGCGATCCCGAGGGAAGGGCCTGAGGTGGACCTGATCCTGTGGCGTCATGCGGAAGCTCTGGAGGCCGTTGAGGGTGGGGATGACCTGATACGACCCCTCACGGCCCGAGGAAAAAAGCAGTCCGTCCGGATGGCCGGCTGGTTAGACCGGCAGTTGCCCGAGGGAGCCAGAATCATGGTCAGCCCGGCTTTGCGCTGCCAGCAAACTGTGGCTGCTTTGCGCCGTCGCTACAAAACCCGGGATGAACTGGGACCGACATCAGACGCCAGCAGACTGCTACAACTTGCGCAATGGCCGCAGGGCCGAGGTGTCGTCGTACTGGTTGGGCATCAACCAGCGCTCGGAGATGCCATAGCCACCATGCTCGGTCTGACGCAGGCTGAGCTTGCGGTCAAAAAGGGGGCGATCTGGTGGTTACGAAGCCGTGCTAGGGACCAGCGGGAGGGCGCTCCAGCCGTGTTGCTCGCGGTTCAGTCGCCAGAGACCGTCTGAGTTGTCAGTCTGCTGGTTGCCTATGCGATAGCCTCAGTCAGGCGGTGTCCGCCTTGCTAGGTCGTCCGGTTTTGATGGCCGGCAAGGCCTTGATGGTGGCCAGGAAGTCTGCGTCCGAAAGAGAAGACAACACGGCGACGCCCGCACGGATCAACTCGCTTTTCTTTGCTGGATGGGCCAATTTGATCGCGCGCAGTTTCAGGTCGGATAGAGCTGCGTATTCTCCCTTCGGCATGGTGAAACTGTCGCGCACTGGCTTGACTTTCTTCGGCTTAGTCGGCTTGGTCAAGGGTGTCACCAGCGGGGGCGTAGGCATGACCTTGGGATAGGGCTTCGCCGGTTTGGTTTCGGCAGCTTTGGCTACGACTTCCCGACTGGGTACCTTTGGACTGGGCGTTGCGGTGGCCCTAGCAGTGGAGGGTGCTACGCCCTGCGGTTTGGTGCGTGAAGTTACCAAGATAGACTCACTTTCTTTAAATGATTTATACAGTTTATATCATTGAATAAAAAAGTCAAGGGTCTCTCATGACGCATTCACGGTGTTCCATTTCTCGGTCGGCGCTTGTCAGATGTCCCTGCCGTCCAATTCAATGGTCCATGTCGTCCTGTGCCAAGCCAAAGCTTCTTCACGCAACAGGTGGGCAGACTGTGGAAAAGCCTTCTCCCAACTGGCGCCGTAGGTCAAGGTAAAAGATCTTGCGCTCGTGTCGCCTGACCGTAACGACAAGGTTCCCATGACCGGATCGCGCCGGGCATGGCACAGGATGACAGCCAACCGTAAGCAAAGCAGTTGCTTCACAAAACTCACGTTGGTAAAGTCAGCGTCAAGTTTGCGCAATTTTCCCCTGTGACCTAGCACCAACAGGCTGAGCTTGTGCAATTCGGTCAGGCTAAAGCCCATGGCATCGGCGTTGTCCAGAATGTAGGCGCCGTGCTTGTGGTAGTCGCTGTGCGAGATATGACTGCCTATTTCATGCAGACGGGCAGCCCAGGTCAACTTCCTGAGCATGCGTTCTGCCTCGGCTGTGTCTGCGATCGGCGTATCCGATTGCAACTGTCCAAGCAAACTGCTGGCAACCCGCGCAACCCGCTCGCCATGTATTTGGTCAGCGCCAAACTTGAGCACCAGCCGCTCGACCGATTTGGTTCGCACATCGGCGTCAGCGTTGGTTTGCCCCATCAGTTCGACAAGCAGTCCATGCCGCAACCCGCCCGAGGCCAGCCTTAGTTGAGTGATCTGCAACAAATCGAACACAGCCCGAAGGACACTCAAACCACCGCCAATGATGGCCCGCCGATCGTCACGCATACCCGGAATGCGCAGCCGGTCGGCGCTTTGGGCGCCAAGGACTTTGTCAAGTAGCCAGTCCAAACCTTCTTGGCTGATTGATCCAGCCGGCCATCCGCCAGCAGTGAGCACGTCCACCACTGCGCCAACCGTCCCCGCCGAGCCGTAGGCGACATCCCAACTGTCGCGGGTATAAAGCGGTAGCGCTTCGTCCAGCACCGCCTTAGCAGCAATCTCCGCGTTGCGAAACGCCTGCCTGGTGAATTGTTGGTCGGGAAAGTACCGATTCGACCAAGTGATGCTGCCGAGCCTGTAAGACTCCATGCGCTTCGACATCCGACCTCGCCCCAGTATCAGCTCTGTGGAGCGCCCGCCAATGTCAATCACCAGGCGGCGCTCTTCACCGGTCGGCAGGGATTGCGCCACACCTTGATAAATCAGCCGGGCCTCTTCCCTCCCAGAAATCACATCGATTGGAAACCCGAGCACAGCACTGCCGCGTTGAAGGAAGGTGTCCCGATTTCTCGCTTCGCGCAGGGTCTGGGTCGCCACGGCCCTAACCTCTGCAGCCTTGAAACCGGCGAGCCGTTCCCCGAATCTGGCGAGGCAATCCCAGCCGCGCTGCATGGCCTCATGGGTCAAATTTCGGTCTTCATCCAGCCCGCCGCCTTGTCTAACAGTTTCCTTCAGGTATTCGGTTCGGAGAAACTGGCCGTGGTCCAAGCGCCCGATTTCCAAACGAAAGCTGTTGGAGCCGAGGTCGACGGCTGCCAATCGTGAGTCAGTCTGCATACTGTAATTAGGTTCTTGCGTATCGCGGCGGTCAGCATAGCATTGACTGGTGGCCTCTCGTTGTGGACATGCTGCCAAGAAAACAGCTATCGGTGACTATCACTGCTTCTTGCGCCAACGGACCGCTGAGGACATCACTTGACTCAAGCACCAACAAATAAATCTCCGGATGCCTGTCGATGTGTGTGGGCCATAGTTTGGTAGAGCTGACTGCCATGCTCTAGCCTTCCTCGAAGGCTGACAACTCAAGAGGTATTGGTGAGTCAAACTCAACCTTTTTATAACTGAAAGCTATGACACTTTGTCGGTGAATCACTGAGCGGATATGAAGCCTATAGCGCCTCTAATTGACAACATGTCATTAGAATGTCATATTAACACCTTAAAATGAGGCTTGGTAAACCGAAAATCTTCGGGACGAGTCTATTGAATAAGGATTGCATATGAAATTCATTCCAAGTCGTGTTTTAGTTGCATGCGGGTGTTTTGTGGCTGTCTGGGCAGCACAGGCGGTAAACGCACAGGAAATTACCGGAGCTGGCGCCACCTTCCCGGCTCCGTTGTACTCCAAATGGGCCGCAGACTACAACAAGGCTACTGGTGTCAAGGTGAATTACCAGTCGGTGGGTTCAGGCGCCGGTATCAAGCAGATTGACTCGAAAACAGTCGATTTTGGTGCATCTGACATGCCTTTGACTGATGATGAATTGAGTAAAAAAGGTCAAATTCAGTTTCCTACGGTGATCGGTGGCGTTGTCCCAGTGATCAATGTCAAAGGCATTGCACCCGGCCAACTCAAATTGAATGGTCAGGTCTTGGGCGATATCTTTCTTGGAAAGATCACAAAATGGGACGACGCAGCAATAAAGGGACTCAACCCGGGCTTGACCTTGCCGGATGCTGCGATCGCTACTGTACGCCGTGCGGATGGTTCGGGGACATCGTTCATATTCACGAATTATCTGAGCAAGGTAAACGCTGAATGGAAAAGCAAGGTTGGAGAGGGCACCGCCGTTAACTGGCCGACAGGTGCAGGCGGCAAAGGAAATGAAGGGGTTGCTGCTTTTGTTGGTCGCTTGCCCAACTCAATCGGCTATGTGGAGTACGCCTATGTTAAGCAAAACAAGATGACTTATGCCTTGATGCAGAATTCCTCCGGTGTTTTTGTTGCTCCCGATGACAGTGCCTTCAAGGCCGCTGCGGCAAATGCCGACTGGGCTAAGTCCTTTTACCAGATACTGACTAACCAAAGCGGTAAAGATGCTTGGCCAATTTCCGGAGCCACTTTCATTCTGATGCACAAAGTGCAAGACAAACCTGTGAACGGCAGCGAAGCGCTGAAGTTTTTCTCATGGGCTTACAAAAATGGGGAAAAGACGGCGGATGACTTGGACTACGTGCCGATGCCCAAGGCAGTTGTGGCCAGTATTGAAAAGGTGTGGGGTGAGGTTAAAGATGCGTCTGGCAAGCCAATCTCCTTCAAGTGAGAGCGGTAGGTGGCCTGACCAATCATAATTACTGTCAAAAACTATGGCGTCATCTACACTGTCTGGGCAGGAAATGTCCGCCAAGTCGGCTCTGCTTACGCCAATACGTGTCATGACCAACCCCTCTCCGCAGAAGAGGGCCCGCTCCGGGCCACTCCTTGATCTCATATTCAGTTGGTTGGCAAAGGGAGCGGCGTTGTTCACTTTGCTGATGTTGTTGGCCATCTTGGTGTCCCTGACAGTGCGGGCTTGGCCCGCCATTAGCAAATACGGACTGGGCTTCTTTCTCAGCACCAGTTGGGATCCTGTCAAGGAGAACTTCGGTGGTCTAGTGATGATTTACGGCACATTGATGACTTCCATCATTGCCTTGATCATTGCGGTCCCCGTTAGTTTCGGTATTGCGTTGTTCCTGACTGAACTAGCCCCTGGCTGGTTGAAACGTCCTCTTGGAACGGCGATCGAACTGCTGGCTGCAATCCCATCGATTGTTTACGGTATGTGGGGTTTGTTGGTTTTTGGTCCCTTGCTGGCGAACTATGTTCAACAGCCCTTGCAGTCACTCTTTGGAACAACGCCGTATCTCGGAGCCTTATTTTCAGGCCCGCCTGTAGGAATAGGCATTCTGTCTGCAGGTATTATTTTGGCCATCATGATTATTCCGTTTATCGCTGCTGTGATGCGTGACGTGTTCGAAGTAACACCAACTTTGCTCAAAGAGTCCGCCTACGGTCTCGGCGCCACCACTTGGGAGGTAGTGTCCAAGGTTGTCCTTCCCTACACAAAGGCTGGTGTCGTCGGCGGTATCATGCTCGGGCTGGGGCGTGCAATCGGGGAGACGATGGCCGTCACATTTGTGATCGGCAACTTCAATCAGCTTGATTCGTTGAGTCTGTTTCAGGCAGCTAACAGCATCACTTCTGCCCTAGCCAATGAGTTTGCGGAAGCCGGGGAGGGTCTTCATCAAGCGTCACTGATGTATCTGGGTCTTGCACTTTTCTTTATCACGTTTGTGGTGTTGGCGCTATCTAAGTTACTCTTGTCGCAACTTCGTAAAAATGAAGGAACCCGGGCATGACCACCGGCGGTAATTTGCTACGCGACGCCGATATGCTGGCTTTACGCCGCGCCAAGTACGCGCAGCGAAAGCGTGTCAATATTATGGCGCTAACGCTTTCCCTGCTTGCGATGTCATTTGGCTTGCTTTGGCTTTTCTGGATTTTGATCGACACCATTGTTCTTGGAATTGGTGGTTTGACTTGGAACACGTTGACTCAAATGACGCCGCCGCCCAACGATGTCGGTGGGCTAGCCAACGCCATGTTTGGTTCCCTCTTGATGGTGTCATTGGCGACGTTTGTCGCAACGCCAATCGGCATCATGGCTGGCATCTATTTGGCAGAGTTCGAGCCAACAGGGTGGCTTGCGTCTGTGACGCGTTTCGTTAATGACGTCTTGCTCTCAGCGCCGTCCATCGTGATTGGCCTTTTTGTTTACTCAGTGGTGGTGGTTCGGTTCAAATCTTTTTCTGGGATTGCTGGTGTAATGGCTCTGGGATTGATCGTGATTCCAATCGTTGTCAGAACAACAGAGAATATGTTGCAACTAGTACCTTCAGGCCTGCGTGAAGCAGCGTATGCCCTTGGCGCGCCGAAGTGGAAGGTTATTGTCAGCATAACTTTGCGTTCCGCCAGGGCAGGGGTTGTGACTGGGATACTATTGGCTGTTGCTCGAATCGCTGGCGAGACGGCGCCCCTTTTGTTCACCGCACTGAGCAACCAGTTTTGGACCGCCAGCCTGGCTGAACCTATGGCTAGTCTGCCAGTAACCATCTTCAAGTTCGCAATGAGTCCGTATGAGAACTGGCAAAAACTTGCTTGGGCAGGGGTTTTTATCATTACCACGGCTGTTCTCGGACTCAACATCCTTGCACGAGTGTTGACGCGGAACAAATTGTGACAGACCGTCAAATCGATTCAACAGACAGGATGACCATGACGTCCAACGTGACTACCCATGAGCGGCCTAAAATAGCCGTTAAAAACTTGGATTTTTATTACGGTAAATTTCATGCGCTCAAGGGCATTAATCTTGAAATTCCGGAAAAAAAGGTTACAGCTTTTATTGGACCATCGGGCTGTGGCAAATCGACGCTGCTGAGGGTGTTTAACCGAATGTTTGAGTTGTATCCTGAGCAAAGAGCAAAGGGGGAGATCCTTCTTGACGGGCAGGATCTGCTGAGCACAAAAGATGATGTCGCAATCCTTCGTGCCAAAGTTGGTATGGTGTTCCAGAAGCCTACACCTTTCCCGATGTCGATATATGAAAACGTGGCCTTTGGGGTGAAGTTGTTCGAAGCCCTGAGTCAAACCGACATGGAAGATCGAGTGGAGTGGGCGTTGCGGAAGGCCGCTCTCTGGACGGAGGTCAAAGACAAACTACATCAGAGTGGCGCCAGCCTATCCGGCGGTCAGCAACAGCGGCTGTGCATAGCCCGTGGTATTGCCATCAAGCCTGAGGTTTTGCTACTAGACGAACCATGTTCGGCGTTGGATCCCATTTCTACCGCGAAGATTGAAGAACTGATCACTGAATTAAAAACGGACTACACAGTGGTCATCGTTACTCACAACATGCAGCAAGCGGCCCGTTGCAGTGATTACACTGCTTATATGTACTTGGGTGACTTGATTGAATTTGGCGCTACTGAGCAGATTTTCTTCAAGCCCAATCGCAAGGAAACAGAAGATTACATCACCGGTCGTTTTGGATAAGGAATTGCCATGCCAGACAAACATCTCTCTACCCAGTTCGACAGCGAGTTGAGTGCGGTATCGAGTCGTGTGCTGGAACTCGGTGGCCTGGTGGAGTCGCAAATCCGCCAAGCAATCTTCGCCCTGTCGCAATTCAGTGTGGAGGTCGCCAATCAGGTAACTGAAGTCGAGGCCCGAGTTAACGCGATGGAAGTGGACATTGACCGTGAGTTATCGAGCATCATTGCCCGCCGACAACCCACTGCGAGGGATCTGCGGCTTCTTATAGCCATTTCTAAGACGACAGCCAATCTCGAACGAGTTGGGGATGAAGCTGAGAAAATAGCGCGAATGGTGCGCTCCATCATCGACAGTGGTGCGCCCCGGTCGCTGCCATCTCTGGAGTTGCGAGTCGCTGCTGACTTGGCCTCCGGCCTGTTGCGTAAGGCCTTGGATGCGTTTGCACGTCTTGATACCCAAGCCGCATTGTCGATTCTGAAGGAAGATGGCGTTATCGATCGTGAATTTGATGGCTTTGTGCGTAAATTGGTGACCTACATGATGGAGGATCCACGCATGATCTCGCCGAGTCTGGACTTGTTGTTCCTCGCGAAGGCGATCGAAAGAATTGGCGACCATGCCAAGAATATTGCCGAGTTTATTATATATGTGGTCAAGGGAGCCGATGTCCGTCATACCCCGATGGAGCAAATTGAATCGGTGGTGAAATGAGGCATCAACCCGGTGTCCTGATCGTCGAAGACGAACCAGCTATCGCGGAGTTGATAGCAGTTAATCTCCGTCATAACGGTTTCAGACCCACTTGGGCCATGGACAGTGCCTTGGCGCAATGTGAAATAGATGCCGTGTTGCCAGACGTGATCCTTCTAGATTGGATGTTGCCTGGTGAAAGTGGATTGGTTCTGGCTAAACGTTGGCGAGCCAACGCCCGCACCAAGGATATCCCTATCATTATGTTGACGGCACGCGGTGACGAACTCGATCGAGTCGCTGGCCTTGATGCAGGCGCTGACGATTACATTGCCAAACCGTTTTCCACCAGAGAACTACTTGCCAGGGTGCGGGCAGTTTTGCGTCGTCGTGCGCCTGAGCAGATGGGAGGGTTAGTGGTAATCGGTGACCTGGCTCTTGATGGTTCAACCTATCGGGTCACCTTCAAAGAACAGATGTTAAAGCTCGGCCCGACGGAGTTCAAACTCCTGCACTATTTCATGAATCACGCCGAACGGGTGCACAGCCGGTCTCAACTGCTAGACAAGGTGTGGGGCGATCATGTGTTCATCGAGGAGAGAACGGTCGACGTCCACGTCAAGCGCTTGCGCGAGGCACTTGGGGCCGCTGCAGGGCAGATGATTGAAACGGTTCGCGGAGCAGGGTATCGATTGACCGCACAGACTGCACTGTCAACGTCTGCAAAAGCCGGTGCCTGACCTAATGCCGACTTGATCCAGATCATATTCCTGGATTTTGTCCGTGCTTGGTCGTACTGTGTCTTTTTTCGGGGTGCAATGTGTTGGCGCCCTGGCCGGCGTGATCATCTGGCCTGGCCATTCTTCAGTAGGTGCCTTAACCGGTGTTGTCTTTGCCGGCAGTATTTGGTTCCTGGTTGATTTGTTGCGCGGTACGCGTGCGCTGGATTGGCTTCGCCAAGGCGGTGCTTTAGACGTTGAAATGACCACCAGCGGGGCTTGGGGCGATATGGTCGATCGTACGCGTCGCCTTCTACGCGCCAGAGACAAGTTGATTCGGGATAGCCAAGCAAGGCTGCATGATTTCCTTGCTGCGCTGCAGGCATCACCGAATGGTGTCGTGCTGCTTGATGCGCATGCGCAGATCGAATGGTTCAATCAGACGGCGGCTACTCATTTTGGCCTGCAAACCCAAAGAGATCTGCAGCAGCATTTTGGAAATCTGGTGCGTGATCCAGCCTTTGCTGCTCATTTGGCCGGCAAGGAGTATGGTCGGGAGGTCTTGATGCCGGGTCGCATGACCACCGCGTTGCGTCCCGTCAATCTGTCTGTACAACTGCACCCTTATGGCGAGGGTCGCTTACTTTTGCTTTCTAGAGACGTCACGGTGTTGGAACAGGCCGAAGCCATGCGTCGGGATTTTGTCGCCAATGTTTCGCATGAAATTCGTACGCCGTTAACGGTCTTGGCTGGCTTTGTGGAGACCTTACAGACCTTACCGCTTACATCCAATGAGCACGACCGCTACCTCGATATGATGTCCACTCAGGCTAGGCGTATGCAGACGCTGGTCAGCGATTTGCTGATGTTGTCTCGACTTGAGGGTAGTCCGCCGCCGAGCTTGACGGAGTGGGTCTCATTGCCTTCAATCATTGCTCAGTTGGCTCAGGATGGATCATCCCTATCTGCCACACTCTCAGGTGAAGCCAAACCTGCCCACGTGATCAGTTTTGATTGTCCTGCTGGCATTGAATTAGCGGGAGCTGCCAGTGAATTGCTGAGCGCAACCGGAAATCTGGTTAGTAATGCTATTCGTTACACGCCTGCTGGTGGCACAGTTTGCGTATCGGCTACAGTTGTTCCCGAAGGGAGCCTTGCTTTTTCGGTCACTGATTCAGGACCAGGTGTTGCGCCAGAACACATTCCTCGCCTTACCGAGCGCTTTTATCGCGTTGACCGCAGTCGATCGAGGGACACTGGGGGGACTGGTCTGGGTCTTGCCATCGTTAAGCACGTCGCTCAACGTCATGGTGCTGAACTGAAGATCGAAAGCGTCCTCGGCCATGGGACCAGCTTCACCTTGACATTCCCTTCGAGCAGGATCCGATCCAGCGTGTAAGGTCGGCAGCCGCTTTTATGTCACTCAGGGTTCAAGGGGGCGTGGTCAACTTGAGCCGGTACAAGTGCAATTCGTCCCCGCGCTCAACCGGGTGTGTGTTGTTGCTTTGAAGAGTCCAGTCCGACAGGACACCAGAGCTCGCCAGTTTTGCAGCCGAATTTGGTGGCACGATGAGCCATTGGCAGCCACCTTGCCCAATGGGTCTGATCTTGAGGCCTCCATGGAATCGTAGAGCGATCAACTGTTCTGTATTCAGCTCATAGGAGTGAACACATTCACCCGCAGGCAATTGCAGCGATATCTTTCGCACAAGTGCAGCGTCACTTCGGGCATAGTCAAGCAGAGGCAGCCACAAGGACATGAGTAGAAGCCAGCACAGGGCTGCGCCGCCGGCTGGTAGTACAAGACTTTTCCAGATCGCAGCGCGATGCCGACCCACCCGCCATTTGACGAGCCAGAGCCATGCAGTGGTGGCCATCAATGCGCACGCGAATGCCAACCATGAAAAGCTGGGTGAAAATCCGGGCGCTAAGCGTTGAACATTCGCAGCAGGCTGCCATGGCACCCCGGTTTGTATCGCAATCCAGACCACCCAGACAACACAGGCACAGCCGGAAAAAAACAACAAGGTGAACCAGTCTATCAAGGCCGCCACCATGCGCTCCAGTGTCGGCAAGGCAAATGCCGCCATCGTGGCCAATGGGGGAAGCGTTAAAAGTAGTGAACGCTCTGGCGAGGGCGTAGCTAATGCCCCCACTAGCGCGACACCCGCAAACCAAATGGGTAAAAGCAGGTGCCTGCTTGGCAAGTGACGCCGATGCCACAGTTGACGACGCCAGCGCCATAACGTCCAAAGCGACAAAGGCCATGCTGGCCAAGTGAACCACACCAACAGGTTTCCCTGAGCCAACCAGTGGTCCCAAGCCCATGGCGGCGCTACTAGATGCCAGCGCCATAACTGCAAATTGCTGGCCATAAGCGCCACCAGCACGAGCAGGCCAATGACGGCCGACATGCGTTGCAGTAGCGCACGTTTGGCAACTGGGTCCTGTTGTGGAACCGGAAGCAGGGTCAATGTCCCGCCCAGGCCGAAAACGATGGCAAGACTTGGTGCGCCGGACAGAGTTAACCCGATCAACCCCAAAGTCACCCCGATGGCTGGCATCGGCCCGCTGCTAGGCAGAGCCGCGAAGCCGTAAAAAGCCAGCGTTGCAAAGCATAGTTGTGCCAGCATTGGTGTCGCTTCATGGACCGGTTGTGCCAAACCCAGGCAGGCAATCAGCGCCAGCAAGGCGCCATCGGCCAAGGCTCGGGCATAGTCTGGCGGCGATGCTTCCCCGCCGAAAGCAAAGGGTACCGGTTGCGCATCGCGGCCACGTGCGAGCTGGTATGTGCCGTACCAGGTGGCAAGCAGCGTTAGCAGCAGAAGGCCGATGAATGGGATGCGTGCCGCCAGATCCAACGGAAAGCCAGATGGCGCGGCCTGGATCGCCAGAGCGCCAAGCCAGTACGGCAGCAATGCCGTGAGTTCCGGCGCAACTCCCTGAACGGTCGGCTTCAACCAGTGGCCAGCGCCGTTCGCGAGCTCCAGCATGTAGCCAAACGATACGATGTCATCCCGGCGCCAGGGACTGCGGCCGATAAAACCGGGCAGGATATAGGCCAAGCAAAACAGCCACAGGGCGGAGCGCGGCAAACGCCTCACGGCTGATTGCGACACGATGGCTGGGGTGGGCTGATTCATGATCAATAAAAAAGGCAGCTCGGTAAACCGGGCTGCCTTTGACGGGGGAGTGATCCGCCGACTTATTTAGCGGCAGTTTTGCCGAAACGGTTACGGAAACGCTCGACACGACCGCCCATGTTGTCCACAGACTTTTGGGTGCCCGTGTAGAAGGGGTGAGACTCGCTCGAGGTATCAAGCTTGTACAGAGGGAGTTCACGTCCATCGTCCATCTTGATCATTTCCTTTGCGTTGACGCAAGAGCGCGTCACAAACTTAAAGCCGTTGGACAGGTCCTGAAAACAGACCTCGCGGTAATTGGGGTGAATGCCTTGTTTCATGTGGTCTCCATCACTTGCGATAGCCGCGCCAGACCCTTGAACAAACCGTTGTGCAATGCCAAGTCGGACGTACTTACCGCTAACAGCGCTTCATTATAACTTAGCCGCCGCGGCGCATCATGTCAAAAAATTCGCTGTTGGTTTTGGTGGCCCGCATTTGCTTGAGCACCATCTCCATCGCCTCGATCTCGTCCATGTTGTACAAAAATTGGCGCAGGATCCGTGTTTTTTGAAGAATTTCCGGTTGAAGGAGCAACTCTTCCCTCCGGGTGCCACTGCGATTGAGTTGTATGGAAGGAAAAACACGTTTTTCGTAGAGACGTCGGTCCAGGTGGATCTCTGAGTTGCCGGTACCTTTGAACTCTTCAAAAATCACTTCGTCCATGCGACTGCCTGTGTCGATCAGCGCGGTGGCGATGATGGTCAATGAGCCACCTTCCTCCACATTTCTCGCGGCACCGAGGAATCGTTTTGGCCGCTGCAGGGCATTCGCATCCACACCACCAGTCAGCACCTTGCCGCTGGACGGCACCACATTGTTGTATGCGCGTGCCAAACGTGTGATGGAGTCGAGCAGGATGACGACGTCTTTTTTCAGTTCTACCAGTCGCTTGGCACGTTCAATGACCATTTCCGCTACGTGCACATGGCGTGCTGCAGGTTCGTCGAATGTCGAGGCAATGACTTCGCCCTTGACTGTCCGCTGCATCTCGGTCACCTCTTCAGGTCGCTCGTCGACAAGCAGCACCATCATGTGAATCTCGGGATAGTTGGCAGAAATCGCATGGGCAATGTGCTGCATCATCACCGTCTTGCCGCTCTTGGGAGGCGCCACCAACAGGGCGCGTTGTCCCTTACCGATCGGAGCGATGATGTCGATCACCCGACCCGTGATGTTCTCCTCGCTCTTAACGCTTTCGCGCTCAAGCCGCATCTGCACCTTGGGGAACAGCGGTGTCAGATTCTCAAACATCACTTTGTGTTTGTTGTCTTCCGGACCTCCGCCATTGACTCTGTCAAGTTTGTTCAGGGCAAAGTAGCGCTCCCCGTCTTTGGGCGTACGGACTTCACCTTCGATCATGTCTCCCGTATGCAGGTTGAAGCGCCTAACCTGGCTCGGGCTGATGTAAATGTCATCTGTGCTGGCGGTGTAGCTGGTGTCCGGGCTTCGCAGGAAACCAAAGCCATCCGGCAGGATTTCCAGTACGCCGTCGGCAATGATTTGCTCACCGGTACGTGCCCGCTTCTTGATGATGGCAAACATCAATTCCTGCTTGCGCATGCGACCAGTGTTTTCGATCTCAAGCTCTTCGGCTTGCTTGAGGACTTCAGACACGTGCAGTGCCTTGAGTTCGTTTAAATGCATGAAGTGACCCCAAAAGGGTGATACGGATGCCGGGGGGAGGTTGGGTGAGGGCGGACCGATGTCTCGCTCCTGTCGTTCTAAACCGCGTACCTGGAGGGATTAGGGCGTTGGCCAAACCCCTACTGGATTATGACAGGAAAACTCTCGGGGGAAACTGCCGAGGCCGCGTCCGTGGTGGCCGGGCAGCGTATCAAAGATCGACAATGGCGGGGCCTGGTGCCCCGTCATCCAGTGACTCAGGCGAGTTGCTGATCGATGAAAGCCGTCAATTGGGCCTTGCTCAATGCGCCCACCTTGGTGGCAGCGAGTTGACCGTCCTTAAACAGCATCAGGGTTGGGATGCCGCGAATACCAAACTTGGCGGGAATGTCGCGGTTTTCATCCACGTTCATCTTGGCGATTTGCAATTTGCCCTCGTAGGCTGCGGACACCTCGTCCAAGATTGGAGCAATCATTTTGCAGGGCCCGCACCATTCAGCCCAGTAATCGACCAAGACGGGCTGGCTGGCGTGCAGCACGTCTGATTCAAAAGAGGTGTCGGTGACGTGTTTGATGAGATCGCTGGCCATGGTCTTTCCTCGGGTAGGATGAACAGAACTGTAGAGGTCAAAATTGTGACAGAAACCGGGGCCAGGGGTCGAACCCTTATCACTATGCTGAAGATAGCCAAAAGCCATCAGGCTGCGCTGTCTTGGTCTTTTGCTTTCTGCATGAGAGGCGACCGGTCATGACCATGCCGGCGAAAGCGCCTGTCCGGGTGCTGGTGGTGGGTGGCGGTCCCGCGGGACTGATGGCGGCCGAGTGCCTGTCTGGCGCTGGCGTTGCCGTCGACCTGTATGACGCGATGCCAACTGTGGGGCGTAAGTTCCTGCTGGCCGGCAGAGGAGGGCTGAATTTGACCCATTCCGAAGCTCTGCAGCCATTTCTGTCTCGGTACGGCAAGCGTTGTGGGGCTATGACACCTCTCCTGGAAAACTTTGGTGCCGCACAAATCCAGGGCTGGGCGGCGTCGTTGGGCATTGCCACTTTCGTCGGAAGTTCCGGGCGGATATTTCCTTCGGATATGAAAGCGGCACCCCTGCTACGGGCCTGGTTGCATCGCCTGCGCCATCCGGCCACTGGGCCGAGTGTTCACTTCCACATGCGTCACCGATGGCAGGGTTGGGCCGAAGCGGCCGAAGGCAGGATGACAGCATTGCGTTTTGAAACTCCAACAGGGTTGGTGGAGGCCCAGGGTGATGCTGTTGTTCTGGCCTTGGGCGGCGCAAGCTGGGCCCGGCTGGGTTCTGATGGTGCCTGGGTGTCGACGCTCTCTTCGCATGACATTGAGGTCGCCCCCTTGCGCCCAAGCAACTGCGGATTTGACTTGCTTAGCGGATGGAGTTCCCATTTTCAGCAACGCTTCGCAGGTCAACCCTTCAAGTCGGTGGCGCTGACAGTGACAGACGCCGACGGCCAGCAACGCCGCCGCAAGGGTGAGTTTGTGGCAACCGGCAGCGGTCTCGAGGGCAGCCTGATCTACGCTTTTTCGAGCATCCTGCGTGACCAAATAGAGATTGCTGGCCGGACGACGGTGGTTCTTGACCTGTTGCCAGACATAGCGCATGAGCGGGTGCAAGCCGAGGTGAGTCACCCCCGAGGCTCGCGCTCTCTCAGTAGCCACCTCAAAAGCCGGTTGGGCATTGACGGGATCAAAGCGGCCGTCCTTTATGAGTGCTTGGGTCCTGCTCGGATGCAGGATCCTGGTTTGCTGGCCAATGCGATCAAAAGTTTGCCCATCGTGCTTTCCGCAACCCGGCCTGTCGATGAGGCCATCAGCACCGCGGGAGGTGTTCGTTTTGAGGCGCTTGATGACCGTCTGATGGTCAAGCACCTGCCGGGTTTGTTTTGTGCAGGGGAGATGCTGGACTGGGAAGCACCAACAGGCGGCTATTTACTGACCGCCTGTATGGCTTCCGGACGCCATGCGGCCCAAGGTGTGCTTGCCTACTTGCAAGAGAAAATAGCTGAAAAGCCTTGTCAATAGGTTCTCTTCAGCTATTGAATAAGTAGCGAGTGGTTTGAACGGAGCGCTCTGTCAGCCGCGCGTTAGAGGATGGGTGACGAGCCTTGACCCCGGCACTGGATTCACAGTTAGGGCTGCTTGGCTCCCCACCTGACCCGGTTGGCCGCTTCACCATGCGGGAAGGCCCGTCACTCTGGATTGTAAGGTCAAGCAGGACCTCGAGCGGCGATGGGCTACCTGACCAATCGGACAAAAAATGTGTAATCCTTGTTATTGACGTAATCCTCGCCGTTGTAGGTGTTAACGATCCACGCCATGGATGCGCTGCCGCCATGCGGCGATGAGCTCCAGAACCAGCCCGCGGGGTCATTGACAAAGAAGGTGGTGTTCAAAGCGGGGCCATTGCAGGCCCGTTCCGGAAGAGAGTACAGCTCGGCATGGTTAGGCAGACGCCAGGGGCGTCCACCCGCCGCTGGGCTGGCGGGTGTTGCCCTGGCCTCTTCCAGCGCATCTGTCCATTTGAACTTTTTGGCAGTGGTCGCTGGCGGCGTTGGCGCGCAGGTGCTGTTCGTCGTATTCCAGACCATGCCGATGGCACAGCGCTGCCAAATCAGGCCCGTGACCTTATCTCGCACCTCGCTGCCTGAAGGGGTTGCACCGACGACCTGTTCGTAGCGGCTGTCTGGTCGGGTCAACGGGATGGAACTTGAACAGACTTGCTGCGCATCGGTGCAGAGGCAATAAGACAGCAAGGCGACGGCTACCGCGCCTGACTTCCGTGCTTTGGCTGTCACTGATTGACGGATCATAAAGTCCATCCTGAATTGTGCTGCGATTTAGCCACGCTCAGAGCGAACGAGGAAAACAGGATGCGCAGTGGTTTTGGCATCATAAAAATCGTCGCCAATCATGAAGTTGATGCCCCAGGCAGTCCCAGCGTTGGTCACATCCGGTGAGTTGGTCCAGTGGTATTCGGCCGCAACGTTTGGAAAATGCGTCGTGTCAATCGCCGGTGAGGTGCTTTTGCCAGAATTTGCCAGGTTCCTTAGTTCTTCCCTGCCTGGCACTCGCCAGTCGCGAAAGCCGCACAATGCCTGTCCAACCGGCAATTGGTTGATGGCAGAGGCATAGGCTTCCGTGTTGCACTGCGTGTTGTTCCCAAGGCCAGTGCAACTGCCACCGATCGCGCTACCACTTTGGCCCCCATTTCTGGCCGTATTGGTGTCGTACCAAACAAATTGGTGTGAGGCGTGTCGCAAATGGCTGGGATCGTTGCGCTTGACCTCCCAGAACAAACCGGTGTTGTTGTCCCGGATGCAGTCCCAGCGGGTCCCTGCTGAAGGCGAACCGCTCTCGGACCACGTGCCATTTTGTATGACGAGAGGTTGACCATCCGAGCCAAGTCGCGTGAAATCAAAACCTGCCATTCCGGTTCCAATTTTGCTCAAGGTGCCGGACCGCGCCGACGCATCGCGGCCGTACCACGCGTCTTGCACCGTACCCCAGAGTTTGGCGGCCCAGTCGATGGCGCTACACACCACGTTGTTGACCCAAGTCGTCCCAGTCAGGTTGCTACACCAATTGATGCCGGTGTCGTTCAAAAGCCCAGTGGCAGGGAAACTCACCGTGCTAAGTTCAACGGCGGTTTGGTTGGTAGCGCCTGCGTTATCCGTCACGGTCAGGCTGATGGTTCGCAATCCGGCAACGGCGAATTGCCTGACCTGCGCCACAGGGGTTGTCGACAATGCAGCAGTCCCATCACCAAAGTTCCATTGGTATTTGACGATCTGTCCATCAGAGTCAGCGCTGTCTGATGGGTTCATGACGACTTCCTGCCCCGTGATGGAACTGGAAATATTCAAGGCAATCTTGGCGGTGGGTGACTTGTTGCCGGCCTGGCCTAACGTGACGTTGAGGGCTTGCTGAACGGTGTGCGTCGCATTGTCGTTGTCTGTCACCTTCAGTTTGACTTGGTAAGTGCCAGGACTAGCGTACTGGTGGGTGACGGCCAACACGGCATCTGTCTTTAACCGGGCGTACTTGTTGCCATCACCCATGTCCCAGTCGTAACGCAGCAGAAACCCGTCCGAGTCGCTGGAGCCAGAGGGTGAAAATGTCAGTGGCGAGCCAGTCACAGGGGTGGGAGGCAAACTGATCACGGCCACTGGAGCCGCGTTGAGCCTGACTTGAACATCGGACGTGGTTGAGCTGCTCAGACCATCGTTGTCTGTGACGGTGAGCCGCACCCGTTTGCTCCCTGCACTCTGAAAAACATGGTCAACCGGCGAGGCGTTGGCAGTGCTCAGGCTGGTGCCGTCGCCAAACTCCCAGTCATAGCGAACAAGGCTGCCGTCTGGGTCACTGCTGCCAGCCGGGTTGAAGTTGACAGACGCCCCCAAGACAGTGTTGGTGCTGCCGGGCACAAACGACGCTATGGGTGGGGCATTCGAGCTGTCCAGCGTGATTCGCGATACGACGGTATTGACCGAGCCTTGGGCATCTTCGGCGGTCAAACTAACGTCAAAGCTCCCCGTACTGGCGTAAATATGCGCAACTGACCCTGGTTGATTTTGTACAACGGTTGGGCTGTTGTCACCAAAATCCCAGCTCAACCTAAGCAGTTGGCCTTCAGGATCCAGGGATCCGCTGCTGGAAAAAGTCAAGCTAACACCGCTGCGAAAGGGTGAGCCTGGCAAAGTCATTTTTGCCAACGGGGGCAAATTGGGTGGCGCAGGCCGCGCCATAACGGCAAAGTAAGAAAAGCTGCTGACATTGGCAACCAGAAAACTACCCTCCACGGTGACGGGCGTGATCTCGGCGAATGTGCCACCTGGTTGGGCTTTGAACAGCGCTGGTACGGCGCCACTGGGCATCAGGCTGGGGTCGTAGGGCACCTTGACCGTCACAGGTGCATTGAAGGTGACACCATGAGGCTCGAAACTGAAGACTTTGCCAGCCTTTGCCGTCCCGGTCGGCAGGGTTGGCGCAACGGCCTCCGCAACGGGCTGAATCACCAGCGTCGTCGGCGTGTTGATCGCCCCGGCGGGCAATACCAGGGCGACGCCGACGGATGTTGTGAAATTGCCCCCCTGGTTGTCGACGACTTGTTTGGCGACGGTCGGCGTAGACCCCGCTGCAGAGCTCCCGTCGGCGCTACTGCCACCGCTGCCTCCACCTCCACCGCCACCGCCGCAGGCAGACAGCAGGATCACTGCCAACGCCATAGCCCAGCGATGATCAGAATGCTTGGGTCGTCTCACTCGCATTCCTTGGCTCGGACTTAAGCCATGAAACCGAGATTGACCGGGTAGTCGGACCCACCAAAATTGCCGACATTGGGCATGATCAGCCCCAAATCCGAGCCAGGTACCCCAAACCAGTTAGCCAAGGTTGCTGCAACCTGATCAATCGAGGTGCTCGGCAGCAAACTGCCGGATCCTACGTGCCACTGGTCCTCAGACGCGCCACTGTTGGCAATGCTGACCGGCGGGGCGCGTCCGACGAACTGCTGACCCTTGACTGCGCCACCGACAACAAAGTGGTGGTTGCCCCAACCGTGGTCAGAGCCATCGCCGTTGGAGGTCAGCGTCCGCCCGAATTCAGAACCGGTGAACAGCGTGACTTGCTGGCTGATGCCCAATGTGTCCATGGCGCTCTGAAAAGCCCAGATGCCCGCGCTCATCACGCCCAAATTGCTGGCCTGTTGGGTGATAAGGTTGTCATGCAGGTCGTAGCCGCCCGGCGCCGTCACATAAAACACCTGTCGCTTAACCCCCAGCTTGTCTCGCGCTGCGATCAATCGGGCCACGACTTTCAACTGGTCAGCTAAGCTGTTTCCGGTGGCTGGGAACTGGCTGTAGGCAGGGTTGGTCACAGGTTGGGATGCCAGTGCATCCGAGATCTTGACCCGGGCATCCAACGCTCGCTTGTTGACCCGGTTGTATTCGTCTTCCATGGCATGGTTGCTGCCTTGGATAATGAGGCTGTCATAAGCACTCTTCACCGTACTGGACCCGTAGATGGTGGCTCCCGTCAAATTGCCGGACACGGACAGCCCCGAGGTGCCGAGCCGCAGAGGTGAGGCCTGTTTGCCCGATAGGAAGAGGGCATTGCCGCTTACCGACATGCAGGTGAACATGGCTTCGCTATTACCGGACAAAGCCAAATCGCCCATATTGCCTCCCCACCCGTTCGTGGCACCCTCCGGTTTCGAGGAGAGCCAAACCGACGTCTGGTCATTGTGGGAGAACAATTTGGGCGGCTTCGGGTACAGCACGTTGTTGCTGTTGACATAACTGTTTCGCGTCAGAGGGACCACCAAGGGACCGACATTGAGCATGACGGCTGCTTTGCCCGCATGAAACAACTGGGTCATGCCGGTCATGGCGGGGTGCAAAGCGTACTGGCGCCCTGCCGGCAGCGCTTGAATGGGTGAGAGCTTGGTAGGCGTCAGGGCGTCCCAGCCCAAAGCGATGCCTCCTGCCGTCCGCTCGGGCCCACCCTCGCGCACTGCGCTGTAGAGGTCATAGGATGCCTTGTCGTAGGTGACAACCGTGTTGGCGTAGTCCGAGCCTCCGGGCATGAAGACGCAGACCAGCGCTTTGTAGTCGGTTGCCGTGAACGCGGCTGCCTCTCCAATGGCCGCAAGATTCAGGGCCGTGGGTAGCCCAGCCCCTGCCATGGCCAGTTGCGAGCTGCGCTTCAAAAATGCCCGGCGCGAATGGAGTTCCGGTTTCAGTAAATGCATGTTGCGCCCGTGACGAATGTCGATGTCATTTCTGGACCATGTAGTCGGCGCTGGCCATGATCAGGAAGACCGCCGCCCCAATGCGGTTGAGTTTTTCCGCCAATGTGCTGGTGGCTGTCACAGCGGGCACGGCCAGAGCGTCAACGATAAGGGCTTTTGTTGCCGTTTTGAGTTGGCCTGCGCAAAGCAGCAGGTCCAGTCGGCTCACTAACGCTGATGTATCAGATACCAAAGCGATCTCGGCCGCGTAGTCGGCTTTGATGTCGTTGGTGTAGGCGCCACTGCTGGCGTTCTCGGGGACGGCGGCGTTGCGGATGGAAAACCCGTAGCGAATCGGGTTGTACATCGCTCCAAGGTAATCCATCACTTGCTGTTCACTGACCAATTGGAATTCTGGTGCGACCAAGTTGGCGCTCGCGATGGCGGTGTTGGGGGGCACATAGCCGGGCCGAAAAAAATTGAAGACCGATGGCGAACGCAGCGGCCCCTGACCGACGCTCGCACCAAAGTTCCCAAGCTTCCAGGAATTGGCCGCAGAAGTCACACCGAAGGTTCGCGCCCATTGGGTAAAACGCAACATGGGTTCACGCAACTTGCCGAATTGCGGGTTGGTTAATCCTGCGGTGCTTCTGGCCTCTTCATCCAGCAAAATGGCGCGCCAAACGGCTTTGAGATCTCCTCGAACGCCTTGGCCGTTGTTGTTGAAGGCGGCCGCTACACGGCCCACGTAGGCGGCGCTGGGGTTGCTGGTGACCAGGCGCTGAATCATTTGCCGGCCGAAAAACGGGCCCACGTTAGGGTGGTTGAACAGCGTGTCCAGCGCCGTCGTCAATGCTGTACCCCCTGGGGTGTTGGCCGGAATGGTCACGCCCAGAAAGCTGGCTTCGAGATCGGAGTGCCTGCTGGCAGTGAAGTACATTGGCTTGGCGGCATAGGCATAGTCGTAAATGGTGACGCCAGGGATGGTTGTGGTGTCGGCCACACGGCCTCGTTCATCGACCTGGTAGCCGGTGAATACCCGCGCCAAATTACTGACGTCGGCGCCCTTGTAGGTTTCTGTCAGCACGCCATCCTTGGGTGTGCCGTCATTGTTCAGTTTGTAGAGGCCAATGCTGAACAATTGCATGACTTCACGGGCATAGTTCTCGTCCGGAACACGGCCTGTCGCGGGGTTTTCCTTCAGGTTACCGGCTGCGTTAAGGTAGAGGCCCATGGCTGGGTGAAGCGTTACCGCCTCCAGCAAGGACCTGTAATTGCCGAACGCGTGGCTGCACAGGGTATCCCACCAGTGGGCAATCATGAAAGACGGCCAACGGATCCGCGAATTGAGGCCAGACAGGCCGACGACAAAAAACTCGGTCAGACTCAAAGCCATCCGCCGCCTGACGGCATCCGGCGAGGAGAGCAACTGTTGCCAAAGCATGTTGTCCGCCGGGTAATCGATAAATGACTCGTGAAACCGCTTGGTTGTGTCGTTGGTGGTCTGATAGTCCCTGGCGTGCAACCAGTCCCAACCGGTTTGGCCTGGCGTTGCGGAAAATTGCTGTTCAAGCCAAGTGCCGTAGCCCAAGCTGCGCACGGCCGCGATTTCACTGGTTGATGAAGAAAATTGCGCTTGATTTAAAAATCTGGCGGCGTCAGCGTCAGATTGTGGCTGCGTCCACGACAGATCATTGATCTGGTTGGTGGCCAGGGTGGTCGGCCGAACCACCGAACCCGATGACCCATCACCGTTACCTCCACCACCGCAGGCGGCGAGCACAGCGGCGGCAATTGTCGACGCCGCTGCTGTTGCCGGAATTGGCGTTGGTGTCCGAGCAATTTCACTCTCGGCTGCATCGATAACGGTATTTTCTTTCAAAACATTTTGCTCCTGCCCTCACACCATATTAACTGTTGATGAATATCAAAGTCAATAATTCCTGTTTACTTGCATATAAAAACCTTTTACAGGGTCTGTCTGCCCAAAGCCTGCGGTGGACGGTAGCGTTTTATTTGTGACATGCTTTTGGTGTCTACCCGTTTGGTCGCGGATGGCCACCTTGCGCTGCCTTAAACTCAGGTCTGTATGTCTTACCTCGTTCTCGCCCGCAAATACCGGCCCCGCAACTTTGCGGACATGGTGGGTCAGTCTCACGTGGTGCAGGCCCTGGGCAACGCTTTGACCACGCAGCGGCTGCATCATGCCTATTTATTCACGGGCACCCGTGGCGTTGGCAAGACCACGGTGTCCCGGATATTGGCCAAGTCGTTGAATTGTCAGGGTCCGGACGGGCTCGGTGGCATCACGGCCACGCCCTGTGGCGTTTGTGCGGCCTGTACCGACATTGATTCTGGACGCTTCGTGGATTACACCGAACTGGATGCCGCGTCCAACCGCGGTGTGGACGAGGTGCAGGCCCTTTTGGAGCAGGCGGTTTACAAACCGGTGCAAGGGCGTTTCAAAGTTTTCATGATTGACGAGGTTCACATGCTCAGCAACACGGCCTTCAACGCCATGTTGAAGACCCTGGAGGAGCCGCCGGACTATCTCAAGTTCGTTCTGGCCACCACCGACCCCCAAAAAGTGCCGGTCACCGTGCTCTCTCGTTGCCTGCAGTTCAACCTTCGACCAATGGCGCCAGAGACGATCCGAGAACACCTTCAGCGCGTGTTGGAGGCCGAGGCAGTGCCCGCTGATACGGGGTCCTTGCACTTGCTGGCACGGGCCGCAAGGGGCTCGATGCGAGACGCGCTGAGTTTGACAGACCAGGGGATTGCCTTTGGTGCGGGGAGCCTGAAGGAGGAACTGGTCCGGCTGATGCTCGGTAGCGTTGACCGTTCCTATGTGTTTCGTCTGTTGCGGGCGCTGGTTCTGGGTGATGGCAAGACGGTGGTCGAGACTTCTGAGACCCTGCGCCTGCACGGCTTGAGTGCAGCGTCTGCCCTTGAGGAGATGGTCACCGTGCTGCAACGCATGGCCGTGCTTCAGGCCGTCCCGGGGACAGCCGATGACGCCGACCCCGACGCGATCGAACTCGCCCAACTTGCCGCTGCTCTGCCAGCAGACGAAACACAGTTGCTCTACAGCCTGTGTCTGCATGGACGTGCTGAGCTCGGTCTTGCACCGGATGAATACGCTGCGCTGACCATGGTGTTGTTGCGTCTTCTGGCCTTCAAGCCGACGGCATCCGTGCCACCCCAGGAAAAAAAAAGTCTGACTGATGGCTCCCGGTCAGTGCAGTCCAACACGTCAATCGTCTCGCTGGCGCCGCAAGTTCGCCAGTTGTCGGTGTTGGATGGGGCGGCTTTGGCCGGTGCAAAACCGGGTCAGCCGGTTCAGACACCGGCAGCAGCCGTAGACGGGCCAGCCCCAGGCAACCGGCTTGATGCCGTCCCTGTGCGGGTGCTGCCTGATACCCGCGCTGATGCCCTGGTGCATCAAAACGCCAATTCGCTGCAGGCCACTGAAGAGGGTGACTTCTGGCACGCGACCGTGACCCAGTTGATCGCGAATAACGCGGTGGCGGCACTGGTGCGGGAGTTGGCCCTGCAGTCCCAGTTGGTGGCGCGGGATACCGATCAATGGTTGCTGCGGGTGGATCGCGAATCACTCAACCAGGCCGGCGCGCGTGACCGGCTGGGCGCGGCGTTGCAGGCGGCGGGCCATGCGGTGCAACTTGTGGTGGAGGTAGGACGTGTCAGCGACAGCCCATCACGCCGCAATGCTGCGGCATTGGCCGAGCGGCAGTTGGCAAACGAAAAAATCATTTTTGACGATCCCTTTGTTCAGTCCTTGATGCGGGATTTTGGGGCGAAAATCGTGCCAGGCAGTATCAAACCGGGCTGACGGCTGTACGGCAGCGCGAGCCGTGACGTCCAACAACCCATCGACACCAACCAAGGACCACCATGTTCAACAAAGGGCAACTTGCCGGACTCATGAAGCAGGCTCAGGCCATGCAGGACAACTTGAAGAAAGCCCAGGACGAACTCGCGTTCATTGAAGTCAGCGGTGAATCAGGCGCCGGTCTGGTGAAGGTCATCATGACATGCAAGCATGATGTCAAGCGCGTCACCATCGACCCCAGCTTGCTGGCTGAGGACAAGGACATGCTGGAAGACCTGGTCGCAGCCGCCTTCAATGCGGCAGTTCGCAAGGCGGAGGAAACCTCCGCCGAAAAAATGGGCAAACTCACTGCTGGCATGCCTGGCCTGCCGGGTGGCATGAAATTCCCGTTTTGATTCGGGCCTGCCGACATGGCTGACGCCAATGCGCTGGAGGTGCTGATTCAGGCACTTCGCCACCTGCCTGGCGTGGGCGTCAAGTCGGCGTCTCGCATGGCATTTCATTTGCTGCAACACGATCGACCGGCGGCCATGTCGCTGTCACGCGCTCTGGTCGCTGCGGCAGAGCAGGTCCGGCACTGTGAACGTTGCCATACCTTCACCGAAGCGACGGTTTGCACCACCTGCCTGGACCCGCAGCGTGATGCTAGCAAACTTTGCGTGGTGGAAACACCGGCCGATCAATCTGCCGTGGAGCGCACCGGGGCTTACCGGGGGCTGTACTTTGTGCTGATGGGCCGGTTGAGCCCGCTTGACGGCATTGGTCCGCATGACATCGGCCTGAAGAAATTGTTTGATCGGGCCTGTGACGGGGTGGTCCAAGAGGTGATTCTTGCGACCAACTTCACCGCGGAAGGCGAAGCGACGGCGCATGTCGTCAGCGAGACCCTGAAACTGCGTGGTCTGGTGATCACGCGTCTGGCGCGCGGGGTGCCCGCCGGCAGTGAGCTGGAGTATGTGGATTTAGGGACGATTGCCCACGCCCTGGTCGACCGTCGTTGATTGTCCCGCGGGTAAGCTGGCGTTTTGACTGTGCCACTTCTTTATTCACTCTAACCAAATATTCATCAGCATGACAGCATCTTTTTCAATTGCCCACGGTTGTATTTTGGTGGCCTCGCTGCTGCCCATTGTGTGCGCGGGCATCGCCAAATGGGGCGCCATCGGCAAGCCCAGACGTGACGGTGGCTACGACAACGAGGACCCGCGCGCTTGGCTGGCTGGCCAGTCGCAGTGGCGGGCCCGCGCCAACGCGGCTCAGGCCAACAGCTTCGAGGCGCTGCCATTTTTCATTGGTGCTGTCATCGTGGCCCAGCAACTGGGCGGGGCGCAGGCGCGCATCGACCTGCTGGCCACGGCTTTTGTGGTCCTGCGGATGGCTTACATCGCCAGTTATCTGGCGTCTTGGTCGTCGGCGCGCAGCATCATCTGGGTCGCCGGGCTTGGCGTGAACATCGCCATCCTGCTGCTGGGGTGGCGATGATCTGAGCCCAAATCTGCCGGGTGCCGACGTTGGTGGGCTTCAGCGCTTGGCTACAACCGTGGGCATCCTGCGTGGCTTGCCCGCTTTGCGTACGCTCGCCGTCATTTTTGCTGAGCCAAGCGGATTGCTGCCGGGCAAATAAACCACCACGCTCTGACCCGCTTTGAATGAGGCCGTGGTGCTTACCCGGTTCCAATCTGCCAATGCTGCAGGGCTGACTTGGTAGCGTTTCGCAAGCGACGCCACCGACTCATTTTTTCCCGCTTTGATCAGACTGCGCTGGAGCGTGGCCTCAGGCCCCAGCGACAACTGCCCATGGTCTGCCACATGCGCCGCGACATCCGTGTCACCCTGGTTGGCCCGAGGCACCAACAGGGTGGAGCCGGCTTTGATCACCATGCGCGGCGGAATGTTGTTGAGTCTGCGCAGTTCAGCCTCGTTCATTCCCACCCGCTTCGCTGCATCGGCAGGCCGCATCGTTGCAGGAGCCATCCAGACTGTCCAACTGGCAAGCCGGCCAACGCCTTGGGATGCCAGGTTGCTGCGGAAAGTCAGGGCGTTGTCCCAGGGCAGCAGAATCTGCGGCACACCGGCGGCCAGGATCACCGGTTGATTCAGTGACGGGTTCAGTGCTTTGAAATCATCCAGCGAGACCTCGGCCAATTTGGCGGCCAAGGCCACATCGATGTCGCGTTTGATGTCCACGGTCTGGAAGAACGGGTGATTCTGGATTGACGGTAACTGCGCACCAAAAGCGGCTGGCGCTGCCACCATGTTTTTAATGGCCTGCAGTTTGGGCACGTAAAACCGGGTTTCCATGGGCATTCCCAGTTCGGTGTACCGACCGGACTGGCCCGCCTGATGGCTTTTGGTGATCGCCCGCCCGACGTTGCCCTCGCCCCAGTTGTAAGCGGCCAGCGCCAGGTGCCAGTCGCCAAACAGGGCGTGTAATTTTTGAAGGTAGTCCAGGGCCGCCCGGGTGGACGCCAGCACGTCCCGGCGATCATCGCGGAACACATTTTGTTTGAGCTCATATTGCCTGCCGGTGGCTGGCATGAACTGCCACATCCCGGTCGCTTTGGCAGACGACACGGCCTGAGGGTTGAAGGCACTTTCAACAAATGGCAGCAACGCCAATTCGGTGGGCATGTTGCGGCGCTCAAGCTCCTCGACGATATGGAAGAGGTACTTTCGTGAGCGCTCGGTCATTCGCAGCAAGTAATCCGGGCGAGCGCCGTACCACTGCTCGCGATCGCGGACCAGGTCGCTGTCCAGGTCCGGCATGGCATAGCCACGGCGGATCCTGTCCCACAGATCGGTTGGCGCATCCAGCGACGTAACCCCCAGGCTACCCGCATCCGCCATCAGGATCGGCAACAGACCGACGTTGTCCGTCTCAGGCGCCGAGGCCTTGGG
>JBAXMQ010000003.1:0-71033 GCA_037134215.1 Betaproteobacteria bacterium | reverse complement strand
ATCGCACCGCTCAGAATAGTTGTCGCTGACCGCTCAAGATAGTTGACGCCAGGCAAACCTCAGAGCCTTGCCCGAGCAGCGCGATCTTATTGATCAGGCTGCTTCGGCCGTAGGCAAGAACCGATCAGACTTCATGCTGGAGGCCGCGTGTGAGCGCGCCCAATCGGTACTGCTTGACCAGGTTTTTTTCAGGCTCGACGCCGACAAGTTCGAGCAGTTCGTCGCTTTGCTGGATGCTCCACCCAAACCCAATACGGGCCTGGAACGGCTGATGGCCGTCAAGGCACCTTGGGACGGTAACCCGGCGTGAGCTTCAAGCTCTCGCCACCCCAGCCTTTGGCGGCTGAGCATCGGCTTGACGACTTTTCTTGCGCAGAGCCATCGCTCGATGAGTGGCTTCGCCGCAGGGCGCTGGTCAACCAGATGACGGGCGCAAGCCGCACCTTCGTGGTGACCGGTGAATTGGGCCAGGTACTGGCCTATTACGCCTTGGCTGCCGGCGCGGTGTCGCACCAGGAGTCGCCAGTGCCGGTGATGGTGTTGGCCCGCTTGGCTGTTGATCAACGCTTGCAAGGCCAGCAAATCGGCGGGGCTCTTCTTAAAGATGCCTTGCAACGTGCCGTATCGGTGGCACAAAACATCGGCGTGCGTGCCTTGCTCGTGCACGCCATCAATGAACGTGCACGGTTGTTCTACAGCCACTACGGCTTTGTGCCGTCACCGGCCAACCCCATGATCTTGATGTTGCCCTTGCACGCCCAGAATGCCCATTGAGTAGCAGCACAATCAAGACGCTTTTCGTCATCCACGACCAGCCCTTCGTCATGCCCGACGTGATCGGGGATTCATACAAAGTACATTCCGCCATCAACCTTTGGTTCTTGCGTTCAGCAAGTTAAATCACTACGATTGAATTTGATTGAATTAGAGTACCGCGATGGAAACAAAAGTGCTGACTGCCCACGTGCCGCTGCCACTGGTCCAAAAGATTGACAACCTGGCTGCACAACTGGATCGTCCGCGCGCCTGGATCGTTAAGCAGGCCTTGGCCGCCTGGGTTAGCGAGGAAGAAGAGCGCCATCGCTTGACCTTGGAAGGTATGGCTGATGTCACTGCCGGACGGGTGGTGGACCAGGCTGATGTGGAGACATGGGCGGCCAGCCTGGCAACTGGTAGCCCTTTGCCAGTTCCGAAACAGTGAAGCTAAAGTGGTCCAACGAAGCCGTTGCCGATGTTGCGCGGCTCTATGACTTTCTGGCCAAAGTAAACCCAACCGCCGCAGCACGCACGGTACAAACCTTGACATTGGCACCAAGGCGGCTGCTTGATCGCCCCCAAAGTGGCCGACAACTGGATCAATACCTGCCGCGCGAAGTGCGCTGAGCTACGCAGCCCTGGATTCCCGGTCGCGGCCGGGAATGACGTCGCCGGCGGGAGTGACGGATGCATCGCTGATTGACAGCGATAATCAAGTTTGATATCGTGATATCAAATAAACTTGGTCGAAAGGTATCCCATGGCCCAAGTCATAGTTCGAAACATAGAAGCTGAAGTCAAGGCTGGACTCAAGCAACGGGCCATACTGCATGGCTGGAGTATGGAGGAAGAAGTGCGCCAGATTTTGCGTAACGCAGTCTGCCAGGATGGTCAACCGGTGGCAAGACTTGGCAGTCGTATTGCAACGCGTTTCGCAGCTATCGGTTTGAATGAACATCTGCCAGAATTGCACCAGCAAGTCACTGCGCCTGTAGGTTTTGGCGAATGATTATTTTGGATACCAATGTCGTGTCGGCTTTAATGCAACAGCAACCGGATCCGCAGGTGGTGGACTGGCTTGATCGTCAGCCTTCTGAATCCATCTGGATTAGTGCTGTCACACTCTTCGAAGGTCGCTACGGGCTCGCCCTGCTGCCGGATGGGCGGCGCAAGACGGTACTGCAAGAAAGCTTTGAAGCGTTGATAGCGCAAGACCTGCAAAGCCGCATCGCTCATTTTGATGTGACGGCAGCCAACCAGGCCGCTGAGTTGGCCTCGCAACGCAAAGCGCGCGGTCGACCTGTGGACATGCGCGACACGTTCATTGCTGGGATCGCTCTAGCGCGACGCGCCACGCTGGCCACCCGCAATGTCAAACATTTTGACGACTTGGCTATCCCGGTAGTGAACCCGTGGGCACTGGAATGACGGATGTTCGTCATCCCCGACGTGATCGGGGATCCATGCAGCCCTGACATCGCCCATGGAAGATTCTTGAGAAATTATTCAAGAATAAGCATGTTTTTGAGCATGCATACACGTTTTTGAGCACAATAAGGCATGGAAACGCAAAACGCAGTGGGTGGCGCCTGGTTGGTGGCGCGCTACGGCATAGCGCTTGTCATGCCTTTGGCCGTGCAAAGCCGCATTGGCGGGCGCCGCACATCGCTGCTGGCCGGCGGCATCAAGACCGAGACCTTTGTGGAAGGCATGCGGCCCGATGCAAATTTGCGTGGTCACCTGACCTTTCACCTCAAGCACGAGGTGCCGCATCTTGAAATGCTGAGCCGTTTGTTCGATGCGATCAATGCGGTCGAACTGGTGGCCTGGATCCACGATGAACCGAGTGGCCAATATGCCAGAAGGGCTGGTTTTTTATACGAATGGTTAACGGGGCACCAGTTGGATATGCAGGTGCCCGTCGCGGGCCCGTATGTCGATGTGCTGGATGATCGCAAACTGGTGGCTGCCTCACCTGATCAAGCTGTACCCAACCGCCGTTGGCGTGTGCGAGACAACCTGCCCGGATCGGCCGCGTTTTGCCCCATCATTCGCAAGACGAGTGACGTTGAAGAAGCCGCTGCCGTCGATCTTCAAAGTCTTCTGGACGAGCTGGCGATGGAGTTTGAGGAAGATGTGCTCATGCGATCGGCGGTCTGGATGACGCTGCGCGAGAGCAAATCGAGCTTTGCGATTGAGGGTGAGGCCGATCAATCGGATCGCATTCAGCGCTTTGCCGATGTGTTGGCACGGCGCACCGGCGAAGGCGCATTGCCGCTGGGCGATGCGGGGCTGGCGCAGTTGCAATCCGAGATTCTGGGCCGTCGCACCACGCTGCAGCAGTTCGGCATTCGGAAGTCGCCTGTGTTTGTGGGGGAGGTGGTTCGCTACCAGGAGGCGGTTCGCTACGTGGCCCCGCCGGCACAAGACATGCAGGCGATGTTGGATGGGCTGGCTGTCTTTTGGGAGCGCACCCAAGGGCAATCTGCGGTGATGCGCAGTGCCGTGTTGGCCTTTGGTTTTGTCTACATTCACCCGCTGGCCGATGGCAATGGGCGGGTGCATCGGTTTCTGGTGAACGATGTGTTGCGCCGCGATGGGGTCGTGAGCGATCCCATGATCCTGCCGGTCTCGTCCCTGATCACCAGCGATTCGGCTGAGCGCCGAGCCTACGACCGCATCTTGGATACGATCTCGCGTCCGCTGATGGGCGTGCTGGCAGGGACCTACGAATTTGCCGCTGTGCCGACCACTTATCCCGACGGCATCCGATCTAACTTTGTTTTCAAGGGGGCGTCCATCGCGCAGCCGGTGTGGCGATACCTGGACTTGACGCACCACGTGGTCTATCTGGCCGATGTTCTCGTGCGCACGGTTCGAGAGGATATGCGCGAAGAGTCGCGCTACCTGCAGCGGCACGCCAAGGCGCGGGCGGCGATCAAAGACATCGTCGAGATGCCCGACATGCAAATCGATCGGGTCATTCGGTCGGTGGACGCCAATCAAGGCCAGCTGTCGAATGTTTTGGCCAAAGAGATGCCCTTGCTGACCGAACCCGACGTATGGAAGGCCATTGTTCAAGCCGTTGAAAGTGCGTTTGTATCGTCATCCCCGACGTGATCGGAGAGTTCAATGATTGACATGGCTTTCTGATATCCTTACAATATATGTATTCGTAAGGAGTTTCAAATGTCCGAAGCCACAATGACCAGCAAGGGGCAAATCACCATCCCCGCCAGCATCAGAAAGTCGATGGCAATCGGCCCCAAAGACAGGCTCACATTCACCCCCATGCCCGACGGCACAGTGGTGATGCGGGCCAAAACAAAGTCCATCAAAGACTTGAAGGGCATGTTAAAGCCCCCGCAAGGTGCCTCTGTGGCCATTTCTGACATGCGGTTGGGCGGTGATTGATGGCAGCACTCGACACCAACATTCTGGTTCGCTGGCTGACTAATGATGATGCGAAGCAATGCGCCATCGTGCTCCGGCTGTTTGACGCAGCCATCAACAAGGAGGAACGCCTATTTGTCACCCTCACCGTCATGCTGGAGGTCGAATGGGTGCTGCGGACGCGGTATCACTTTGATCGGCAAATGGTGACGGCTGCGCTGAATGCCTTGTTGGATGTGACAGAGTTGGAGTTCCAGGAAGAGCCTGCTTTGGAACAAGCGCTATGGTTGTTTAAACAAGCGGGGGCACGAGACTTTGCGGACTGCCTCCACATCGCCCTGGCAAGCCAGACAGGCCACGGGCCGCTCCTGACCCTGGACGAGCGAGCGTCCAAAATTGAAGGCGCCCAGTTGCTGCGCGGCTGATCGCACCGGATTTGATCGTAGATCCACGCAGACCTGGATTCCCGCTCAAAGCGCCTTCAAAAACGCCGCCCCGTCTTCAAGCGCTTGCAGGGCCAGGGGCTCGACGGCCGAGTAATGCAAGAAGCCATGCAGTACCCCCTCATACACCGTCAGCCGGTGCGGCACGCCGCGCTCTTTGCAAAACTCAGCCAGCGCCAATGAGTCATCGCGCAGCGGGTCGTAGGCCACGGCCGCAATAAAGGTGGGGGGCAGGCCGGCCATGTCGGCCCGCAAGAGGTTGTGACGCGGGTGGTTGCGGTCTTGCTCGGTGGCGGTGTAGGCGTTGCGGTACTGGGCGGTGTCCTCGTCGCCCAGGCCGTCCAGGTCGGCCCAGCCATACAGCCGGCGCGAGGCCGAGTCTTGCAAGCCGTAGGCGCCGTAGTACAACAGTTGGCCGGCCAGGGGCGGCGCGCCGCTGTCCCGCCATTGAAGGGTGGCGCCCAGGCTCAGATGGGCGCCGGCCGAGTCGCCCGCCAGCGCGATGCGGCTTGGGTCCAGGCCCCAGGCGCTGCCGTGGGCGGCCACATGCTGCAGCACCGCAAACACCTGGTCGGGCTGGACCGGAAACTGTTTTTCTGGGGCCAGCGCGTAGTCGATGGCCAGCACGGCCCAGCCGCTTTGCCTGGCCAGCAGGCGGCAGATGCGGTCATGGGTGTCCAGGTTGCCCAGCATGAAGCCGCCGCCGTGCGCATACAGCAGCACAGGCAGGGGCTCGGACAGCGCCGGCTGGTACAGGCGCAGTGCCACCGTGGCTTGGCCGGTGTCCAACTCCAGGTCACGCACGCCCGGCAGGTCTACCGCAAAGCTGTTCCAGTAGGCCCGCTCGTGGTTGTAGCCTTGGCGCGCGGCCTGCAGGGCACTGGTCGCGCCGGCCGCATTAGGCTGAAAGCTGGCGTATTGCTGGCGGCTGAGCGCCAAAGCCTGCAGGGTTTCGGGGCGCAAGCGGCTCAGGATATCGACTTTGGGCATGGACCCATTCTGCCACCGGGGTTAAACTGTTTGAACGATACCCGTCCATTTGGAGCTTTCACCCATGTCGCAAGAACTGAATTTCCTGAGTCAACAAGTGGCCCTTGGCCTCGGCTCGCGCCGCGAATTCCTGGGCCGCGCTGCGGCACTGGGGCTGTCGGCCACAGCCGCCAACGCCTTGCTGGCCACCGCGGTGCAGGCCGCTGGCCCGCGCAAGGGCGGCACCCTCAAAATCGGTCTGCAAGGCGGTGCTGCCACCGACAGCCTGGACCCGGCGCTGGCGGCCAACCAGGTCACCTTCCATGTCAACCGCATGTGGGGCGAAGAGCTGGTGAAGCTGTCGCCCACTGGCCAGCTGCTGCCCTACCTGGCCACCGAATGGCGCTCGTCGCCCGACGCCAAGGCCTGGGTCTTCAAAATCCGCAAGGGCGTGCAGTTTCACAATGGCAAAGAGATGACCGCCGACGACGTGGTGGCCACCATGCAGCGCCACAGCGGCGCCAACACCAAGTCGGGCGCGCTGGGCATCATGCGCGGTGTCGACTCGGTCACCCGTGATGGCGATACCGTCATCTTCACCCTGAAAGACGCCAGCGCTGATTTTCCGTACCTGCTGACCGACTACCACCTGTTGATCCAACCGGGCGGCGGCAACGACAACCCCAAGGCCGCCATCGGCACCGGGCCCTACAAGATTGTGACCAACGAGCCCGGTGTGCGCGTGATTGGCGAGCGCTTCAAGAACTACTGGGCGCCCAACGCCCGCGGCCACGCCGAGACCGTCGAGCTGACCGTGCTGAACGACAGCACGGCCCGCACGGCGGCGCTGCAAAGCGGCCGGGTGCACATCATCAACCGGGTGGACCCCAAGGTGGTGGACCTGATCAAGCGCTCGCCGGGCGTGGCCATCCAGAGCGCGTCGGGCCGGGGCCACTATGTGTTCATTGCCCATTGCAACACCGCGCCCTTCAACAACCTGGACCTGCGCCTGGCCCTTAAATTTGCCATGGACCGCAAGGAGATGGTGGACAAGCTGCTGCGCGGCTTTGGCTCGATTGGCAATGATTTCCCCATCAACGCCAGCTACCCGCTGTTTTCTGAGTTGCCGCAGCGCGCCTTTGACACCGATAAGGCCGCCTTCCATTACAAGAAGTCGGGCCACAACGAGCCGATTTTGCTGCGCACCTCCGAGGTGGCTTTTCCAGGGGCGGTGGATGCAGCGCAGCTGTACCAGGCCACCTGTGCCAAGGCTGGCATCAAGCTCGAGGTCAAGCGCGAGCCGGGTGATGGCTATTGGTCCAACGTGTGGAACAAGCAGCCCTTCTCCACCTCCTACTGGGGTGGCCGTGCGGTGCAGGACCAGATGTGGAGCACGGCTTACATCACCGGCGCGGACTGGAACGACACACGCTTCTTCAACCCGGCCTTTGACAAGATGGTGGTGGCGGCGCGTGGCGAACTGAACCTGGCCAAGCGCAAGATCATGTACAAGGACATGGCGATGATCGTGCACAACGAGGGCGGCGTGATAGTGCCGATGTTCAACGACACGATTGACGCCACCGGCCCCAACGTGAGCGGCTGGGTGAAGAACCCCAACGCCGAGCTGATGGGCGGCATGGCGGCCTCCGAGTGCTGGCTGACGGCCTGAGCGCCAGCGCCCCCCGTTGATGCCCTCCCCTTTGGTGAGGCAGGTGGCTCAGCGCCTCCTGCTGGGTGTGCTGATGCTGGTTGGTGTGTCGGTGCTGATCTTTGCCGGCACCCAGCTGCTCCCCGGGGATGTGGCGCAGGCCATTCTGGGGCAATCTGCAACGCCGGAGGCACTGGCCAATTTGCGCCGCGAGATGGGCCTGGGCGAGCCGGCGGTATGGCGCTACTGGCACTGGCTGAGCAGCGCACTCGGCGGCGACTTTGGCAAGGCGCTCTCTAACGGGCAGGATATTTCGCAGGCGCTGGGCAAGCGGCTGGCCAACACGCTGTTTCTGGCAGCCTGCGCTGCGCTGGTGTCGGTGCCGCTAGCGATTGTGCTGGGGCTGGTGGCGGTACGCTACCGCAACGGCGTGGTGGACCGGCTGATCTCGGGGCTGGGGCTGGCCTCGACCTCTCTGCCCGAATTTTTTGTGGGTTATGTGCTGCTGTATTTTTTTGCTGTGAAGCTGCAGTGGGTGACCAGTGTGTCCACGGTGTTCGATGGCATGCCCTTGGGCGAGCGGCTAGCGGCCATCATTCTGCCGGTGGCGGTGCTGACCACCGCCGTGCTGGCGCACATGATGCGCATGACCCGGGCTGCCATCCTCAACGTGATGCAGTCGGCCTACATTGAAACCGCCGAGCTCAAGGGGCTGACCGGCCTGCAGATCATTTACCGCCATGCGCTGCCGAATGCGCTGGCGCCCATCATCAACGTGGTGATGCTGAACCTGGCGTTTTTGGTGGTGGGCGTGGTGGTGGTGGAGGTGATCTTTGTGTACCCCGGCATGGGCCAGTACCTGGTGGACCACGTGGCTTCGCGCGATGTGCCGGTGGTGCAGGCCTGCGGCCTGGTGTTTGCCAGCGTCTACATCGGCATGAACATCATTGCCGACATTGCCGGCATCATGGCCAACCCGCGCCTGAGGCACCCGAAATGAAGATGACTCCGGGGGACCCGTTCCATGCTTGAGTGGCGCCGCATCCCGCCGTCGGCCCTGATCGGGCTGGTGCTGACCTTGGGGCTGGTGCTGGTGGCGCTGCTGGCGCCCTGGCTTGCGCCCTACGAGAACGGCCAGGTGATTGGCGATGTGTGGGCGCCCATGTCCGACAAGGCCTGGCTGGGCACCGACAACCTGGGCCGCGACCTGCTAACGCGCATGATGTACGGCGCCCGTGTGACCCTGACCATTGCCGGCGCGGCCACAGCGCTGTCGTTCACAGTAGGGGCGACCCTTGGCCTGGTTGCGGCGGTGGCGGGTGGCTGGTTGGACCAGTGGCTGTCGCGCGGAGTTGATCTGCTGATGGCGATTCCGACCCTGATTTTTGCGCTGGTGGTGCTGTCGGTGCTGCCCTCTTCGGTGCTGGTGCTGGTGCTGGTGCTGGGCATCCTGGACGCGACCCGGGTGTTCCGCCTGTCGCGGGCGGTGGCGGTGGACATCAACGTGATGGATTTTGTAGAGGCGGCCCGTTTGCGCGGCGAGAAAACGGGCTGGATCGTGTTCTCTGAGATCCTGCCCAACGCCCTCACGCCGCTGATCTCCGAGCTGGGCCTGCGCTTTATTTTTGCGGTGCTGTTCCTGTCGGCCCTGTCATTTCTGGGCCTGGGCGTGCAGCCGCCGGATGCCGATTGGGGCGCGATGGTGAAGGAGAACAAGGAGGGCATCGTGTTTGGCATCCCGGCCGCGCTGATTCCGGCCGCTGCCATTGGCGTGCTGACCATCTCGGTTAACCTGGTGGCGGACTGGATCCTTAACCGCACCTCTGACCTCAAAGGCGGGCGCGGAAATGGCTGAACCCGGCGTTGACGTAACGCCTGTGCTGGATGTGCGCCACCTGCGCATCGAGGCCACGGTGCGCACGCCGGGTGAGGCGCCGCGTGACATTTTGATTGTGAATGACGTGTCGCTCACCCTGCACAAGGGCCGGGTGCTGGGGTTGATTGGCGAATCTGGCGCCGGCAAGTCCACCATCGGGCTGTCGGCTCTGGGCTACGGGCGTGGCGGGGTGCGCATCACCGGCGGGCAGGTGTTGCTGAACGGCGAGGACATCCTGCGGAGCGGCCCGCACGGCTTGCGCGCGATCCGCGGCCGCCGGGTGTCTTATGTGGCGCAGTCGGCGGCGGCGGCCTTCAACCCCTCGCACCGGCTGATGAGCCAAGTGATTGAATCGGCGCTGCACCACGGTGTGGCCAGCCGCGCCCAAGCAGAGCAGCGCGCGGTGGCGCTATTTCGCAAGCTGGGGCTACCCGACCCGGAGCATTTTGGGCAGCGTTTTCCGCACCAGGTGTCGGGCGGGCAGCTGCAACGCGCCATGACCGCCATGGCCCTGTGCGCCGAGCCTGATTTGATTGTGTTCGACGAGCCGACCACCGCGCTGGATGTCACCACCCAGATCGATGTGCTGGCCGCCATCAAGGAGGCTATTCGCGACACCGGCGTGGCGGCGCTCTACATCACGCACGACCTGGCGGTGGTGGCCCAGGTGTCGGACGACATCATGGTGCTGCGCCACGGCCGGCTGGTGGAGTTGGGCGAGACGGCCCAGATCATCCACGCGCCGCGCGAGGCCTACACCCGCGCGCTGGTGTCGGTGCGCTCGATTGCCCATGACGAAAAGACGCCGGCGGCGCAGCCCCTGCTGGAGGTGCGCAAGGTAACCGCCAGCTACTCGGGCCGGGTGGTCAATGTGCTTGACGGTGTGTCGCTCCAGCTCAGCACCGGCCAGACCCTGGCCGTGGTGGGTGAATCGGGCTCTGGCAAGTCCACCCTGGCGCGGGTGGTGACCGGGCTGCTGGCGCCTTCGCAGGGTGAGATTCTGTTCCAGGGCCAGGCCCTGCCGGCGCGCCTGGCCGATCGCAGCAAGGACCAGTTGCGCGAGCTGCAGATGATCTACCAGATGGCCGATGTGGCCATGAACCCGCGCCACACCGTAGGTAAGATCATCGGGCGGCCGCTGGAGTTTTACTTTGGTATGAAAGGCGACGAGAAAAAGCGCCGCGTGCAACAACTGCTGGACGAGATCGAGATGGGGGCGGGCTACATCGACCGCTACCCGGCCGAGCTGTCCGGCGGCCAGAAGCAGCGGGTGTGCATTGCGCGGGCGCTGGCGGCCAAACCCAAACTCATCATCTGCGACGAGGTGACCAGCGCCCTCGACCCGCTGGTGGCCGACGGCATCCTAAAGCTGTTGCTGAACCTGCAAAAAATCGAGGGCGTGGCCTACCTGTACATCACGCACGATCTGGCCACTGTGAAGGCGATTGCCGACGCCATCGCAGTGATGCACCAGGGCAAAATCGTGCGCTATGGCACCAAAACCCAGGTGCTGACGCCCCCCTTCGACGCCTACACCGACCTGCTGCTGGCCTCGGTGCCCGAGATGCAGGTGGGCTGGCTGGAACAAGCCATCTCGCGCCGTCGCATGGAAAGTGCCGGCCATTAACGTTAATACAATAAAGTATCAAAAAAAGGGAGCTTATGACAACACAACGTAAAGGCATCATCCTGGCCGGAGGCTCCGGCACGCGGCTCTACCCGGTAACACAAGCCGTCAGCAAGCAGCTGATGCCGGTGTACGACAAGCCGATGATTTACTACCCTTTGAGCACGCTGATGCTCGCCGGCATCCGCGAGGTGCTGGTGATCTCCACCCCGCACGACACACCGCGCTTTGCCGAGCTGCTGGGTGACGGCAGCCAGTGGGGCATGCACATCGAGTACGCCGTGCAGCCTAGCCCGGATGGCCTGGCCCAGGCCTTCATCATTGGCCGCAGTTTCGTGGCCGACCAGCCCAGCGCGCTGGTGCTGGGTGACAATATTTTTTATGGCAACGAGCTGGTGAAACAGCTCAACAGTGCCAACGACCGGACCCAGGGCGCCACCGTATTTGCCTACCATGTGCATGACCCCGAGCGCTATGGCGTGGTGGCGTTTGACGGACAGCACCGAGCGATCAGCATCGAAGAGAAACCCGCCCAACCCAAGAGCAATTACGCGGTGACCGGCCTGTATTTTTACGACCAACAGGTGTGCGACATTGCCGCCAGCATCCAGCCCTCAGCGCGCGGCGAGCTGGAAATCACCGACGTGAACCGGCGCTACCTGGAGCTGGGCCAGCTGGATGTGGAAATCATGGGCCGGGGCTACGCCTGGCTGGACACCGGCACCCATGACAGCCTGCTGGAAGCGGCCAGCTTCATCGCCACCCTGCAAAAGCGCCAGGGGCTGCAGGTGGCCTGCCCGGAAGAAATTGCCTATGGACAGCAGTGGATCAACGCCGAGCAGTTGCACCAACTGGCCGCACCACTGGCCAAGAACGGCTACGGCAAGTATTTGCTGAGCTTGCTGAAATAAGCCATGCCCTACACCGTGACCCCCACCGCCTTGCCGGGCGTGTTGCTGCTGGAGCCCAAGGTGTTCGGCGACGCGCGTGGCTTCTTTTTTGAGAGCTTCAACGCGCGCGACTTTGCCCAGTGCACCGGGCTGGATGTGCAGTTTGTGCAGGACAACCACAGCAAGTCGGCAAAAGGGGTGCTGCGTGGCCTGCACTACCAGATTCAGCACCCGCAGGGCAAGCTGGTACGAGTCACGCAAGGCGAGGTGTTTGACGTGGCGGTGGACCTGCGCCGCAGCTCACCACACTTTGGCCAGTGGGTGGGCGGGACATTGAGCGCCGACAACCACCGCCAACTGTGGGTGCCGCCCGGCTTTGCACACGGGTGTGTGGTGACCAGTGACAGCGCCGAGTTTTTGTACAAAACCACCGACTACTGGTACCCCGAACACGAGCGCAGCCTGCGCTGGGACGACCCCACCGTGGCCGTGCAGTGGCCGCTGCCATCCACCCCCCAACTGGCCGCCAAAGACGCGGCAGGCAAACTGCTGGCCCAAGCCGACGTGTTTGACTGAGCAGCCCCGCTGTATCGGCAATAATCTCCGAAGAGCTGGCCAAGGCCATGATCATTGAAGGCAATCCGTTGTCAATAGAAAACCCGTCTCTCAAAGTTGCCGGTGTGACTGTTCGCGCAGCCGTGGCGGGACTAGGTCAAGGCCCAGTTCTAACATACAGATCGAACCTAAAGTTGCATTGGCAAAAAGAGTATGCAGAATTCAGCGCGGCCTATAACGCGACAGTCGAGACAGATGGACTGCCATTGGCTGAGTTCAGAACTTTCTAATTGGCACGCAGTCCCACGCCGCTTCCTGAAGTCACCAGTGACAACCCTGGCCCACGAACAGGCGCAAATCTCCGCCGCCCTCGATTTCTTGTTCCAGGGCTACTGACGCCCAACACCCCATGAACCCCCTGCTCGCCAAACTTCACCCCTACCCCTTTGAGCGCCTGCGCCAGCTGTTTGCCGGTGCGGTGCCCAACCCGGCTTATGCGCCGATCAGCCTGGGCATGGGTGAGCCAAAACACGCCACGCCGCCCTTCATCCAGCAGGCGATGGTCGATGCCATTTACAGCACGCCTAGCGGCCTGGCGGCCTACCCGGGTACCGCCGGCGAACTGAAGCTGCGTGAGGCCTGCTGCCAGTGGCTGCAGCGCCGCTATGGCCTGAGCCTGAACCCGGCCACCCAGGTGCTGCCGGTGAATGGCTCGCGTGAGGCGCTGTTTGCCCTGGCGCAGACCGTGGTGACGCCCTCGCCCACCGGCAAGGCGGCGCCGCTGGTGGTGTGCCCCAACCCGTTCTACCAAATTTACGAAGGCGCGGCGCTGCTGGCCGGGGCCGAACCCTACTTTGTGGCCAGCGACCCGACCCGCAACTTTGCCGCCGACTGGGACAGCGTGCCCGACGCCGTCTGGGCCCGCACCCAGCTGCTGTTTGTCTGCTCACCCGGCAACCCCACTGGCGCGGTGATGCCCCTGGCCGAATGGCAAAAGCTGTTTGCCTTGAGCGACCAGCACGGCTTTGTGATTGCCTCGGACGAGTGCTACAGCGAGATTTATTTCCGCGACGAACCGCCGCTGGGCGGCCTGGAAGCAGCCGCGCAACTGGGCCGGGCCGACTTCAAAAACCTGATCGCCTTCACCAGCCTGTCCAAGCGCAGCAATGTGCCCGGCATGCGCAGCGGCTTTGTAGCGGGCGATGCAGCGCTTATCAAACCCTTTTTGCTCTACCGCACCTACCATGGCAGCGCCATGAGCCCGGTGGTGCAGAGCGCCAGCATCGCCGCCTGGGGTGACGAGGCGCATGTGGTGGGCAACCGGGCGCAGTACCGCAGCAAGTTTGCCCAGGTCACCCCGATACTGGCCGAGGTGCTGGACGTGGCCCTGCCAGACGCCGGCTTTTACCTGTGGGCCCGGGTGCAGGGCGACGACGCGGCTTTTGCCCGTGAACTGCACGCTCTTTACAATGTGATGGTTTTGCCCGGCTCCTACCTGGCCCGAGAGGGCCAGGGCGGTAACCCAGGGACGCAGCGCATTCGCATGGCCCTGGTGGCCGAGACCGCCGAATGCGTCGAAGCGGCCCAGCGCATTGTCCAATTTGTCACATCCCGAACCTGAAAGAACCATCAGCCATGACCCAAGCCCTGCAAGCCACCCTGGACGCCGCGTGGGAAGACCGCGCCAACTTTTCGCCCAAGTCGGCGCCGCCCGAGATCGTGGCCGCGGTCGAACACGTGATTGCCGAGCTCAATGGCGGACGCCTGCGCGTCGCCACCCGTGACGGCGTGGGGCAGTGGACCACGCACCAGTGGATCAAAAAAGCGGTGCTGCTGAGCTTCCGGCTCAAAGACAACGCCATCATGCGCGCCGGCGACCTGGGCTTTTTCGACAAGGTGCCGACCAAGTTCTCGCACCTGGACGAGGCCGCCATGAAGGCCAGCGGCGTGCGCGTGGTGCCACCGGCGGTGGCTCGGCGCGGCAGCTACTTGGCCAAGGGCGTGATCCTGATGCCTTCTTACGTGAACATTGGCGCCTACGTGGACGAGGGCACCATGGTGGACACCTGGGCCACGGTGGGCTCTTGCGCCCAGATTGGCAAGAACGTGCACCTGAGCGGCGGCGTGGGCATTGGCGGCGTGTTGGAGCCGATGCAGGCCGGCCCCACCATCATCGAAGACAACTGCTTCATCGGCGCCCGCTCCGAGGTGGTGGAAGGCGTGATTATTGAAGAAAACTCGGTGATCTCGATGGGCGTGTACATCGGCCAGAGCACCCCCATCTACGACCGCGCCACCGGCACCGTGAGCTACGGCCGCGTGCCCGCTGGCTCGGTGGTGATCAGCGGCAGCATGCCCAAAGATGGGGGCAAATACAGCCTGTACGCCGCCATCATCGTCAAACGCGTCGACGCCCAGACCCGAGCCAAGACCAGCCTGAACGACCTGCTGCGGGATTGAGTGATCCTGCTGGACCTGATCACACAAAGCGCCCGCCAACTCGAAGCGGCTGGCGTGGCCTTTGGCCACGGCACCGATAACGCCTTTGACGAGGCGGCCTGGCTGGTTTTGTGGCGCCTGGGCCTGCCCCTGGATACCCCGCTGGATGACCCCGCCATTCATCCGGATTCAAAGGCAAATCAGACTGTAAGCCTTGTGGATCAAGGCGAAGTTGCTATGCTTTTGGAAGCACGAATCTCAACCCGAAAGCCTGCTGCCTACCTGACCCAAGAGGCCTGGCTGATGGGTGTGCCGTTTTACGTGGACGAGCGCGCCATTGTGCCGCGCTCTTTGATAGCCGAGCTGCTGTTTGACGAATCGCTGGACTACTGGCTGGGTGCGGACACGCGTCTGGCGCTGGACCTGTGCACCGGCAACGGCAGCCTGGCGGTGCTGGCAGCCATGGTCTGGCCCGAACTGGCGGTGGACGCCTCCGACCTGTCGCCCGACGCGCTGGCGGTGGCGCGCATCAATGTGGACAAACACGGCCTGCAGGATCGCATCACGCTGCTGGCGTCGGACGGTTTGGCCCAGGTGCGTGGGCCCTATGACCTGATCCTGTGCAACCCGCCCTACGTCAACGCCGACAGCATGGCGGCCTTGCCGCCAGAGTTCAAGGCCGAACCCGCCCTGGCGCTGGACGGCAACCGGGCCGGCAACAGGGATGGCATGGATTTCATCCGGAACCTGCTGGTGCAGGCGCCGACCCATATGACAGCTGGCGCGGTGCTGCTGCTGGAGATCGGCAACGAGCGCGCGCACTTTGAAGCCGCCTTCCCCACCCTGGAGCCGGTCTGGCTCGCCACCAGCGCCGGTGAGGACCAGGTGCTGCAGCTGACGCGCGAGGCCTTACTCAGGCCGTCCGCAGGTACTGCTCGAACCGGGTCTTGATACCGCCCATGGCCTCAGCACTGAGGCGGTTGCCATACTGGCTGACCACCTGTGCGGCGGCCTGGTTGGCCAGCCAAGCGGCCTGGGTATGGCTGTGGCCGTGCGTAACAGCGTAGAGAAAAGCACCGGCAAACATGTCCCCGGCCCCGTTGGTGTCCACCGCGGTCACTTTGGCGGCCGGCACGGCCGTCTGGGTGCCACCCTGCAACACGATGCAGCCCAGGGGGCCACGGGTCAGGCACACGGTGCTGGCCAGTGGGGCGATCTGGCGGCAGATGGCGGCCAGATCTTGCGTGCCGCACCAAACCTGCGCTTCTTCCTCGTTGCAGAACAGGTAGTCCAGGCCCTGGCCGATGATGGCGTCCAGGCCAGGCCGGCAAAAATTGATCATGGACACGTCGCTGAGCGTGGTGGCCAGCGCCACACCGGCGTCTTTGGCCACAGCCCGTCCCTGCAGCGCGGCGTGCAAGCCACTCGGTGAGGCCGCCAGGTAGCCTTCCATGTAATAGACCTGCGAGCGGGCGATGTCAGCCTCGTGCAGGGCGGTGTGGTCCAGGTCGGCGGTAGCGCCCAAAAAAGTGCTCATGCTGCGCTCGGCGTCCGGCGTCACCATCACCATGCAGCTGCCGGTCTGGCCCTGGCGCTGCTGGGTGTGCGTGAGATTGGTGGCCACGCCGTGCGACAGCAGGTCTTGCGTGTAGAAAGCGCCCAATTCATCGTCCGCCACGCGGCAGGAGTAAAACGCCTTACCGCCCAGCTGCGACAGTGCCACCACGGTATTGCCCGCCGAGCCGCCACCCGTGCGGCGGGACTTGGCGCCATTGAGGTGCCCCAGCAAGGCGCTGCGCCGCTCGCCGTCGATCAGCGTCATGTGCCGCTTGTCAACACCCATGGTCTGGAGCTGTTGGTCGGAAACTTCGTATTCAGAGTCGACCAGGGCGTTGCCGATGGCGTAGAGGTGGTAGCGGGTCATGGAGTAAGCTATTCAGGTTTAATTACAGCGCAGCAAAGGCCGTTTACGCTCCAGTGTAGCGCTTGCACGAAGGCGCAGACCCCACACCGGAGAGACACAAAAAAGCCCGCCGAAGCGGGCCTTGAGCAAGCGCTCAACAAGGGGTTTAGCCCATGTGCAGGCCGCCGTTGACCGAGAAATCAGCGCCGGTGGCGTAGCCGCCTTCTTCCGAGGCCAGCCAGGCGATGATGGAGGCGATCTCGCTGGGTTCGCCCAGGCGCTTGACCGGCACCGTGGCCACGATTTTTTCAAGCACTTCGGGCCGGATGGCCTTGACCATGTCGGTGCCGATGTAGCCCGGGCTCACGGTGTTGACGGTGACGCCCTTGGTGGCCAACTCCTGCGCCAGCGCCATCGAGAAGCCGTGCATGCCGGCCTTGGCAGCCGAGTAGTTGGTCTGACCAGCCTGGCCCTTCTCGCCGTTGACCGACGAGATGTTGATGATGCGGCCCCAGCCTTTTTCCACCATGTCGGCCACCACTTGTTTGGTGACGTTGAACATGGAATTGAGGTTGGTTTCGATCACGGCGTCCCAGTCCTCGCGCGTCATCTTGATGAACATGCGGTCTTTGGTGATGCCGGCGTTGTTCACCAGCACGTCGATGCTGCCATGTTCGGCCTTGGTCTTGCTGAAGGCTTCGACCGTGGAATCCCAGTTGCCGACATTGCCGACCGAGGCGTAGAAGGTGTAGCCGTGGGCGGCCTGCTCTGCGATCCACTTGGCGTGGTCACGCGTGGGGCCACATCCAGCGATGACTTTGTAACCCTCTTTGTGCAGACGTTGGCAGATGGCGGTTCCGATGCCTCCCATGCCACCGGTGACGTACGCGACTTTTTGACTCATGATGTTCTCCTCTTGGTTATTGAACTGACTCGAAACTGGGGGACGTGCGCTGCCTAGCGCTCGATGGTCAGGGCCACGCCCATGCCGCCGCCAATGCACAGACTGGCGATGCCCTTTTTGGCATTGCGCCGCTGCATCTCATGCAGCAGGGTGACGAGGATACGGCAGCCCGAGGCGCCGATCGGATGTCCAATCGCAATCGCGCCGCCGTTGACGTTGACCTTGCTGGTGTCCCAGCCCATCTGCTGGTTGACGGCGCAGGCCTGGGCGGCAAAGGCTTCGTTGATTTCGAGTAGATCGAGGTCGGCAGCGCGCCAGCCGGCGCGGGCCAGGGCTTTTTGCGAGGCCGGCACCGGGCCCATGCCCATCAAGGCCGGGTCCAGCCCGCTGGTGGCAAAGCTGGCGATGCGGCCCAGGGGCGTCAGCCCCAGGGAGGCGGCTTTTTGGGCGGTCATCACCATCACGGCGGCAGCCCCGTCGTTAATGCCTGAGGCATTGCCGGCGGTGACGCCGCCAGCCTTGTCAAACGCGGGGCGCAGGCCGGCCAGTGCCTCGGCGCTGGTTTTGCGGTTGAGGTACTCGTCATCGGCAAACACCAGCGGATCGCCTTTTTTCTGGGCGATGCTGAAGGGCACGATTTCATCCTTGAACCGGCCAGCGTCCTGCGCCGCAGCGGCCTTGTGCTGGCTGGCCAGGGCCAGCGCATCCTGCATGTCGCGGGTAATGCCATGGGCCTTGGCCACGTTTTCAGCGGTGATGCCCATGTGGTACTGGTTGTAGACATCCCACAGGCCGTCGACGATCATGCTGTCGACCATCTTCCAGTCGCCCATGCGCTGGCCGTCACGGCTGCCCATCAGCACGTGGGGGCTGGCGCTCATGTTCTCCTGCCCGCCCGCGATGACGATCTCGCTGTCGCCCCAGGCCACCGCCTGCGCGGCCAGCATGACTGCTTTGAGGCCGGAGCCGCATACCGCGTTGATGGTGAGCGCGGGCGACTCTTTCGCTATGCCGCTCTTGAGCAGCGCCTGTCGTGCCGGGTTCTGACCGGCACCGGCCGCCAGCACCTGGCCCATGATGACCTCGCCCACCTGATCGGGTGCCAGGCCGGTGCGCTCGAGCAGGGCCTTGATGACCGCCGCGCCCAGCTCGGGTGCCGGCGTCTTGGCCAAGGTGCCACCAAATTTGCCCACCGCTGTGCGGACGGCTGACACGATCACGATGTCTTGCATTTTTTGTCTCCAGAATGAATGATTTAGGCTTTGGCCTTGACGTAGCGCCCCGGCGCGGGTTCGATCACTTTGTATTTGCCGCGGCCATAGGTCTTGGGTGCGGGGATCTGCTTGCCGGCCTGGCTTTTCAGCCAAGCGGCCCAGTCGCTCCACCAGCTGCCGGCGTGTTCGGTGGCGCCGGCCAGCCAGTCGGCTTGCAAGGCGGGGAACTTGCCGTCTTCGCGCACCCAGTGGCTGCGCTTGTTGGCGGCGGGCGGGTTGATCACGCCAGCAATGTGCCCTGATGCCCCCATGACAAAACGCTTCTTGCCCGGCAGGTGCTGGGTGGAGGCGTAGGCGCCGCCGATGGGCACGATGTGGTCTTCGCGCGAGCCGTAGATGTACACCGGCAAATCGAGTTTGCGGAAGTCGATTTTTTGGCCGCAGACGGTGGCCTTGCCCGGCTTGCACAGCTTGTTCTCCAGGTAGGTGTTGCGCAGGTACCAGGCGTAAAACGGCCCGGGGAGGTTGGTGGCGTCACTGTTCCAGTACAGCAGGTCGAACGGCGGCGGCGTTTCGCCCTTCAGGTAGTTGCCGACCACGTAGTTCCAGACCAGATCGTTCGGGCGCAGAAAACTGAAGGTCGAGGCCAGGTCCTGCCCCTTGAGCAAACCGCCCTTGCCCATCTCCTGCTCGCGGTATTTGACAAAGGCCTCGTCGATGAACACGTCCAGAATGCCGGTGTCGGTGAAATCAAGCAAAGCCGTGAGAAAGGTGGCACTGGCCACAGGCTTCTCGCCGCGTGCCGCCAGCACCGCCAGCGCCGTGCCGAGAATGGTGCCGCCCACGCAAAAGCCCAGCGCATTGATGGTCTCGGCACCGGTGATCTCTTGCGTCACCGAGATGGCCTTGATGGCGGCATCTTCGACGTAGTTGTCCCAGGTTTTCTTGCTCAAACTGGCATCGGGGTTGCGCCAGCTCACCACAAAGGTGCGGTGGCCCTGCGCCACGGCGTAGCGGATCAGCGAGTTGGCCGGCTGCAGGTCCAAAATATAGAATTTGTTGATGCAAGGCGGTATCAGCAAAAACGGCTTCTCAAACACCTTGGCAGTGAGCGGCTTGTACTCGATCAGCTGGAACAGTTCGTTCTCGAACACCACCGCGCCCTCAGTGGTGGCCACGTTTTTTCCGACCTCAAAAAGACGCTCGTCTGTCATGGACACATGTCCCTGCTGCAGGTCATGCAAGATGTTCTGCAGGCCCTTGGCAATGCTCTCACCCTGAGTCTCAATCGCCTTTTGCTGCGCGTCGGCATTGAAGGCCAGAAAATTGCTGGGAGCACTGGCCGCCATCCACTGCTCCACGGCAAAGCGGATGCGCGCTCGCGTTTTGGCGTCGCCGTCTACCGCGTCGGCCAGGCCCATCAGGGTGCGGGCATTGAGCAGGTAGGTCGAGGCCGAGAAGGCGGCCAGCGGGTTGTTGTTCCAGGCCTGGGCGGCAAAGCGCTTGTCTTTGTGTAGCACCTCGCCCTGAAGGCCGCTGGTCCAAAGCGCCATGGCGTCCTGCAGGTACTGCTTTTGCAGGGCCTGCAGTTTGTCTTGGGCAAAGCTCACCGGCGCAACCGTGGTCGGCGAAGTGCCCAGGCCGGCCGTGAAGCTGCCAAGGTCCATGTTAGGAAATGACTGAAAGGATTTGGCCCAGTGCTCAGCCAGGGCTTCCTGAAACTGCTGTGCCGATTGCGCCCATAATGTCTGGCTTGTCTCCACCATACTGTTCCCTTTTTTTGTCTGCCTATCAGTAGAAACCCGAGTATCGCAGCGATAGCCCTTCAACAAGCTGACAGTATGGACCATCCCACCCCCATTTTTGCGCCATGTACCTCGTCCCCATCGCTTGGCTTTATGTGACAGTGATGATGGCTGTGGCGGAAGCCAACAGCCCAAACGGCACGCTGTTGGGCGCCCTCGTCACCTTTTTGCTTTACGGGGCGGGCCCCATTGCGCTGGTGCTGTACGTGATGGGCACCCCGGCTCGGCGCCGTGCCATCAAGGCCCAAGAGGCGGCCGAGCGGGCCCAAGACCAGGCCGGGGCCTCAGACCAGCCAGATGCAAGCAGCCATGCGTCCGCAGATGCCGTCCCGCCGATGCGAAAAGAACCTTGAGGGTTGGCTGACCGTGCACCAGGCCGGGCTGCTGTCATTGCCAAACACTTGGGCGACGCCCAGGGCTGCCAGGCGCTGACGGGCCAAGCCTGCGAGGTCAGCCCGCCATTTGCCGGTTGCTGCCACGGTAAACAGGGCCGCTGCCGCCGGGTCATGCGCCACAAACACCTGCCGCACCTCGTCGCCCACCTCAAACGTCTGGAGACCAATGCAAGGGCCCAGCCACGCTATTATTTCAGTAGCAATAAACCCAATACCAGCATGGCTCGGAGCGCAAAAAGCCTTGACGGTTTGCTCAAGGATACCGGCGCCATCCCGGCCGGCGAGTCCACGCCAACCGGCGTGCGCGGCGGCCACCTTGCGGCCCTGCGTGTCGGTCAGCAGCACCGGCAGGCAATCGGCCACCATGATGGTGCAGGCCAAGCCGGTCTGGTCGCTCAAGGCGGCATCAGCGGCCTGCCCGTCAGGGCTGGCAGCATCCAATGTCAGAGCGTGGGTGCCATGCACTTGCGACAGGAACACGGGCCGCACACCCAGCGCATGCGCCAGCGCCGTCCGGTTGGCGGCCACCGCCACCGCCGCATCGCCCACGTGGTCACCCAGATTGAAGCTGTCATAACTGCCGCAAGAGGCGCCGCCCCGGCGGCTGGTGCACAGTGCCTTCACCCGCGCTGGCGCCGGCCATTGCGGCTGCAACCAGTCCAGGTTCAAGGCCGGACTCGGTCAGGCTTCATGGTCCGGGCAGTTCGCCGGCTGGGCTTGCTCGAACGCGGGCAGGGCCATACAGGCGTCAAAAGCGGCCATGGTGCGCGGCAGGCCATCGAAGGACACATCAAAGCGGCGGCCATTGAAGATTTGCGGCACCAGGCAGCAATCGGCCAGTGTGGGCGTATGGCCGAAGCAGTAGCGGCTGCTCGGGCCCTGGGCCAGTTGTCGTTCAAAACTCTCCAGGCCCTCTCGCACCCAATGGCGGTACCAGGTGTTTTTGCGCTCTTCGTCCAGCGCCAGCGTCTTGGTCAGGTACTTGAGCACCCGCAGGTTGTTGAGCGGGTGGATTTCGCAGGCAACGGACTGCGCCAGGGCACGCACACGGGCCCGCTCGGCCGCGGTGGCTGGCATCAGCGGCGGGCTGGGTCGGGTTTCGTCCAGGTACTCGATGATGGCCATGGACTGGGACAGCCGAAGGCCATCGATTTCCAGCATGGGCACCAAGGCATCTGGCACCAGCGACGCATAAGCCTCTTGTTTGTGGTCACCACGTGCCAGATGCACCGGCACATACTCGTAGGCCAGGCCTTTGAGCGCCAAGGCGATACGCACCCGGAACGAGGCCGAAGAACGGAAGTAGTTGTGCAGCTTCATGCCCCGAAGGATAACCCGTGGAAAGCGCCCATCTGCCATGCCCGTGCCGCCACACCCGCGCAGGCGGGAATCCATGGATGCCCGGTCAGGCCGGCCACAGGCGCTAGACTAAGCCTTGTTATGACCCGCACGGAGCCCTGAGATGATTCTTGAACATGCCGACATTCGAATCCCGCCCGGCCAGAATGCCGCGTTTGAGGAAGCGATTGAGCGTGGTTTGCGCACCGTTATCGCGCACAGTGGCGGTTTTGCCGGCTTCAAGGTCAACCGAGGCATGGAAAGCCCGGAGCGCTACATATTGCAAATTTTTTGGCACACGCTGGAAGACCACACCGTGGGCTTCAGGCAGTCGGCCGCGTTTGCCCAATGGCGCGCCATCGTCGGGCCGTTTTTTGCCAGCCCGCCGGTCGTCGAGCACTTTGAGCTGGTCACCCGCTCGACTTGAGCGCCTGTACACACCGTCACACAACCCCCGAGGATGACTATGAGCTTTGTTTTTCCACCCGCCCTTCCGGTCAGTGTACCGGTGCTCGGCAGTGAAGCGCGCTTTCCGGTGCACCGCATCTACTGCGTCGGCCGCAATTACGAGGAGCACGCCAAGGAGATGGGCTTTACCGGTCGCGAGCCGCCCTTCTTTTTTCTCAAGCCGACCGACGCGCTGGTGGTGGTGAATCCCGGTGAGACCGCTGCCCTGCCCTACCCGAGCCTGACCGCCAACCTGCACCATGAGATCGAGCTGGTCGTGGCCATCGGTACAGGCGGGAAGAACATCAAGGCCGCTGATGCCCACAGCCATATTTTTGGCTATGCGGTAGGCCTGGACATGACGCGACGGGACCTGCAGAACGAGATGAAGAAGCAGGGTCGGCCTTGGTGCATTGGCAAGGGCTTTGACCATTCCGCGCCGATCGGCCCCATCACCCCGACGGCCCACGCCGGCGACGTGACCGCCGCCGAGATAGCCCTTCAGGTGAACGGTCAGGACCGCCAGCGCAGTCAGATCAGCAAGCTGATCTGGAACATTGCAGAAACCATTGAGCACCTGTCAGCCGCCTGGGAATTGCAGCCCGGCGACCTGATCTACACCGGCACCCCCGAGGGCGTTGCCGCCGTGGTGGCCGGTGACACGCTGCACGGCACGGTGAGCGGCCTGACCCCAATCACGCTGCAGGTACGCTGAGACCGGGCGGGTATGCTGCGCGAACCAATACGACATTGCCGCAAATGCGGCACCAGCGTGGTGTACCGCATCCCGGACGATGGCGACACCAAAGAGCGTGCGATTTGCACCGCCTGCACCACCGTGCACTATGAGAACCCGCTCAATGTCGTCGGCACCGTGCCGGCCTGGGGCGACAAGGTGCTGCTGTGCAAGCGCAACATAGAGCCGCGCTGGGGCAAATGGACGCTGCCGGCCGGCTTCATGGAACTCAACGAGACCGTGGCCGAGGGTGCAGCGCGCGAGACGGTCGAGGAATCGGGTGCCGAGTTTGAGCTGGAGGGCCTGTTCTCTTTGGTGAATGTGGCGCGCGTGGGCCAGGTGCACCTGTTTTACCGGGCCCGCCTGCTGAGCGACCGCTTCAATCCTGGCTTTGAGACCATCGAGGCCCGGCTGTTTGCCGAAGACGAAATCCCCTGGGACGAGATCGCGTTCCGCACGGTCAAGGAAACGCTGGAGCACTACTTTGCCGACCGGCGGGCCGGCAGCTTCTCGATCCACGCCATCGACATCACCTGATTGGCCGCACGGCTTGCCGTCTGCGCCCGCGATGCTGCCCTGTTACCTGCTGCTTGACCTGGAAACCACCGGCGGCAACCCGGTGCGCGACCGCATCACCGAAATTGCTGCCGTGCGCATCGAGGGCGGGCAGGAAGTGGCCCGCTGGAGCACCCTGGTGCAACCGGGCGGCCGCATTCCCGCGTTCATCCAGAGCCTGACGGGCATCAACGATGACATGGTGGCCGACGCGCCAAGCTTTGAGGCGGTGGCCCGGCCGCTGCTGGCCTTGCTGGACGGCGCCGTGCTGGTGGCGCACAACGTGCGCTTCGACCACGGCTTTTTGCTCAACGAGTTTGCGCGCGCCGACATCGCGCTGAAAACCCGCACCCTCTGCACCGTTCGGCTGTCCCGCTTGCTCTACCCGCAACACCGCAGCCATGGACTCGACGCCATCATGCAACGCCATGGTCTGCAGACCCAGGCCCGGCACCGCGCCATGGGCGATGTGGACATGGTGTTGGCCTGGCTGCGGCTGGCGGAGGCCGAGTTGGGCGCCGACACGCTGAGCCAGCAGGCACAGAGCCTGTTGCAGGGCAGCGCCGCCCTGCCGCCCCAGCTGGACACGGCCGTGACCGACATTCCCGAGACTGCGGGTGTTTACCTGTTTTTCGGCGAAGGGCCGCTGCCGCTTTATGTCGGCAAAAGCGTGCACATGCGCAGCCGTGTGATGTCGCACTTTCAGGCCGCCACACGCCAGCCACGCGAGATGCGCATGGCGCAGGAAATCCGCCGCGTGGAATGGCGCGAAACCGCGGGCGAGCTGGGCGCCCTGCTGCTCGAAGCCCGTCTCGTCAAGGAATTGCAGCCGGCTCACAACCGGCAACTGCGGCGCGAACGCGCCCTGTGCGCCTGGCGCCTGGAAGACAACCCCAATGCGCGGCCGCAGCTGACACTGGTGAGTGGCGAGGACTTTGAGCCGAAACAGTTTGACCGCCTCTACGGCGCCTACCGGTCGCGCCGCCAAGCCCAGGACGGGCTGCGTGCGCTGGCCGATACCCACGGCCTTTGCCTGCAGGCGCTGGGACTGGAGTCCGGCCAGGGCCGATGTTTTGCGCACCAAATCGGGCGCTGCAAAGGCGTCTGCTGTGGCCAAGAGAAACCGGAACGGCACCGGCTGCGACTGGCCCTGGCACTGACGGCGCAAAAACTGCGCAGCTGGCCCTATGCCGGGCCAATTGGCCTGCGCGAAACGGATGAGATCCGGGGACGAACCGACATCCACCTGTTTGACCAATGGTGTCACCTGGCCACGGTGCACGATGACGATGGTTTGGCCGAGGCCCTGGCCCAACCCACATCGCTGGCTTTTGATCTGGACACCTACCGCCTGCTGCTCAAGCAGTTGGAAGCCCCAGGCCGGTCTGGCCTGACCCTGCTGCGGTGGCCGAGGACAGACTGAGCCTCCGGCTCAGGGGAGTTCGCGCGGCTTGACGTCGATCACATCGCCGCTCCCCTGGGCGGCCCGCCCGGCAGGGCGGCCCTGCCAGGGTGCTGGGCGACGGACCTGGAAGGACCAGGCCTGCACCGGCCGGCCCCTGAGTCGGGCCCACAGCGCCCGCAGCAGCCAGACGGCGAGCAGCAGCACCGCCGCAACCAAAAGGCTGGCGGTGAACACCAGGCCGGCCAGCAGCAGCAGCAAGCGCAGCGCCAGGCTCAAACTTTTGATGACCCAAGAACTCATACAGTCTCCTCTTCAAGCCCGATGTGCGACCATTTTGGCGGCTTGCAAGGGCCTTCAGGCCGACGGTATCTGCGTCGCGGCACGGCGGGACACGGCATAGGGCGGCAAACCCTGCAGCATGCGCCGGCCATAGCCCTGCTGCAACAGGCGCCGGTCATAGCAGATGACAGTGGCTTGGTCGTCCTCGCTGCGAATGGCGCGACCGGTCCACTGCAGCAAACGGATGCCGGTGGCGGGCACGACGAGCTCGGTGAACGGATCACGGCCCAGGCTGCGCAACCACTCGGCTCGGGCTTCTTCCACCGGGTCGGCGGGCGGGCTGAAGGGCAGCTTGGCGATGAAGACGGTTTCGCACAGCGCACCCGGCAAGTCCAGCCCCTCGCCAAAGGACTGCAGGCCAAAGATGACTGAGGGCTGGCCGGCCTCGACGCGGGCCTGGTGCGCCGCCAGCAGGCTGCCGCGGGACAACTGACCCTGCACCAGCACGCGGGTCAGCAGGTCTGCATCCAGCGCATCCAGAGCGGCCCGCATTTGCGCGCGGGACGTGAACAGGGCCAGCGCGCCGTGCGCCACCTGCCGCAGATCAGCCCTCAGTGCAGCCACCATGTCGCGGGTGTAGGCCGGTGCATCGCGCGGGTCAGCCACAGTGTCTGCCACCACCAAACGGCCCTGGCTGGCGTAGTCAAACGGGCTTTGCACCGCCAGCGTGCTGACCTGGGACTGGCCGGCCAGGCCGGCCTCTTGCAAAAAATAGTCAAAACTGCCGCAACTGGTCAGGCTGGCCGAGGTGATGACGGCGGCACGCACCTGGCGCCACAGGTGCTGACGCAGCAGGTCACCCGGCACGATCGGGCAGGCATGGGCGGTCAGCACCACCAGGCCAGAGCTGGTATCGGCCCTGAACCATTTGGCCAGCGGCTGTTCGCCCTGTTCCAGCAGCAGGGCACTGGTATGGGCTACGGCCAACAGGCGGGGCGCCAGCTGACCCAGGCGTGCGTACATCAGGGGGCCACTGGCCGCCTGCGCCGGGTCTTCGCGGGACAGGCGCTTGAGCTCCGCGCCCAAGGCCTCGAGCTCGGCGGACAGGGCCGCGGCGTGGCCTTGGATCAGGCGCAGCGGCACCTGCAGGTCGGTCGGCAGCACGCCGCCTTGCAGGCGGAGCAGGCTGTCCTGCCCAGGGCCGGGCGGACTGAGCGGGTCCATCAACAGCCGCGCCAATTCATTCAGCCCACCCCGCAGCTGCTGGGCCAAGGTGTCGACATCTTGCCCCATGGCGCAATGAATTTTGGCGCTGGTTTCGCGCAGCGCCTTGGGCAGCTTGTCCAGCCAGCGCAAATTGGACACATCCATCACGCTGGAGAATTGGTTCAGGGCCACGGCCGGCAGATGGTGACCTTCGTCAAATACCAGCAGGCAGTTGTCCAGTTCCGGCAGGGTCTTCATGCCCACCGAGGCGAGCACCAGGTCGTGGTTGGCCACGATCACCTGGGCCTCGGCCAGCCGGCTGCGCGCCTGGTAATAGCTGCAATCCCGGTAGCGCGGACAGTGGCGGGCGGTGCAGGTGTGGCGCTCGGCCGCCACGCCCGACCAGTCACGCGGATCGGGCGGCTCGGGCAGCGTGTCGCGGTCGCCGTCCCAGCGCTCGCCAGCCAGTGAGATCGACAACGCGGTATACCAGTGCACCCGTCGGGCTTGCGGATCGTCGCCGCCAAGTTGGCGCACGTAGGCCGTAACCGGCGGTGGTGTGTCGTCGTCTGGGCCGAACAGATCGTCGGCCGCATCGTCCGTGGCGCCGCCCACCAGGCGCTCCAGCTTGAACTTGCAGACGTAGCGACCCCGACCCTTGGCCAGGGCGAACACAAAAGGCTCTGGCATCACGGCCGCCAGCGCCGGCAGGTCCTTGGTCATGAGTTGCTCTTGCAAGGCCACGGTGGCAGTCGAGATCACCAGGCGGGTCTTGTGCGCCAGTGCCAAGGCCAGCATGGTGGATGCTTAGGCCGCAGATTTGCCGACTCCGGTGCCGGCCTGGATCACTGCAATGGCCCGCCGGGGCTCGGCGTGCTCACCCAAGTCAACGTCTGAAAGCGTTTGCGCGATCTGCTGTGCCATGGCCTGCTGGCCCGGCCGGGAGCGAAAGCCGGCTGTGCCCAGCACCATGTGCGCAAACGCTGCCAGTGCCGCCTGGGCTGGGGCCGAACCGCTCAGGCTGGCGTCCGCTGGGTGGTCAGAAGGGGCATCTTGCGTCATTCCAGCATTACACCGCCAATGGCGAGGCATCCGCGAGATGACCTGATTTTTATCACGGGGCATCGGGGGCACAGGGCAGACCATGGGAGCCACCACACAGAGTGACCTGAAAGGGAAACCATGAACCAGAACACCCCATTGATGATTGAGCGCCGGGGCGCGCGTGGGCGCCAGCGCCAGGACGATGCCATCGACCAGTGGGCCGGGCGCGCGATGGATGTGTTGACAGGCGTGGGCCTGGTGGCCTGCCTGGCCCTGCTCTCCGTGATGGCCGGCTATATTTGGGGCTTGCTGTACTGACATGATCCAACCACGCATGATGCTTCGCCGGACCCCGAATCGCTCTAGCAACCGTTGGCACGTGCGGTTGTTGGCCGTGCTGCTTCTGCTGCTGCTGCGCCCTGGCTGGGCCGCGCTGGGGGACGCACCGGCGGCCAGCCTGTCCAGCAGTCGAGGCGGCTACACCGTGCATGAGGCGGTGTACGACAGCGGCACCCGCGTACAGGAATTTGTCGCGCCCAACGGGGTGGTGTTTGCAGTGGCTTGGGAGGGGCCTGTGCTGCCCGATCTGACCCTGCTGTTGGGGCGGTTTTACGCCAGCTTCAAGATGGAAACCGAGCAGATTCGGCTGGCCGGCCAGAGGGGTGGGCCGGTGTCCATGGCGCGGGACGGGTTGGTGCTGCGCTCCAGTGGCCGGATGCGCAACTTTTTTGGCCATGCGTACGCGCCCGCCCTGGTGCCGGCAGGGCTGAATATCAAGAGCGTCCTGCCTTGACCGACCCATGCGACTGATACTTTATGTTCTGGCCGCATTGCTGCTCGCCGGCTGCGGCGGAGGCGGTGGAGGCGGGGGCGGCTCAACGCCTGCGACCGCGGCCGCGCCCGGGCCGAGCCTGCCTTTGCCCTCAGGCGACAACGTCATGGCGGTGGTCGTCGACAGTGGCCCGCAAGGCAGAAACGTGAACCGCTTGTACGCCAAGGTCACCATCTGCGCGCCTGGCAACGCCAGTCTGTGTCAAACGATTGACCACGTGGTGGTAGATACCGGCTCCATCGGGCTGCGCCTGCTGGCCTCTGAGGTCCGGCCCGAGCTCGTGCAAAGCCTGGTGAACGGCCCACAGGGCTTTCCGCTGGCCAATTGCGTGCGCTTCGTCGACAACACGTTTGGCTTTGGTCCGGTGGTCAGCGTGGATGTGCGGCTGGGTGGCAAGACCGCTGCCAGCCTTCCCATCCAGCTGATGGGCGCCCCGGCGTTTGTGGAAAAGGACGCGGTCTGTCCCGGCGGCACACGCCTGGACACCGTGCTGGGCCTGGGCGGCAAGGGGGTTTTGGGCCTGGGCCTGTTCAAGCAGGACTGCGGCGCGGCCTGCGTCATCCAATCCAGCAACAACTATTACTTCAGCTGCACCTCGTCCGCTTGCACCGCGATACAGCCCTCGCTGGCGCCTCTGACACAGCAGGTCGCCAACCCGATCTCCCGCTTCGCCAACGACAACAATGGCCTGCTGCTGGACTTGCCTGCCGCCAGCGACCAAGGCAACATGAGCCTGAGCGGCTTCGTGGTGTTTGGCGTCAATACCCGAGCCAATAACCAGCTTTCAGCGGCCAAGTGGCTCAACACCACCACCAATGCCTTCATCAACACCGTGATCTCAGGCAAGGGTCTGCTGCGCAGCTTTATCGATACCGGCTCCAATGCCCTGTTTTTTGACTCGGCGACCATTCCGCTTTGCGCTGGTAGTGGACGCATGCGTTTTTATTGCCCCAGTGCGCGCGTGAATCTTTCGGCCACACTGATTGGCAACGACCTGGCGGAACTGCCGGTGACCTTTTCGGTGGACAACGCCCTCAGCCTGTTCAGCGACCCGGAACGTGCCGTGCTGCCCACGCTGGCAGGTAACCTGGACGACCCGTTGGGCCTGGAGTTTGACTGGGGTCTGCCGTTTTTCTACGGCCGACGGGTGTTTTTTGGCATCGAAGGTGAGTCGTCACCGGTTGGGATCGGCCCGTATTACGCTTTCTGATCAGGCCCAGCCGGTCGCTGGTGCATGTCCAGACTGCCAGCCAGCGCCACCGTGGCCAAGCTGGCACAGGTGCCGACCAGGCCGGCCATCCAGTAGTTTTGCACCAGATGGTTGGCATCGCGGCTGATCAGTTGCCCACCCACAAAGGCGGCAACGCCCATGCCGGCTGACTGTACAGACGAATTGAGTGCCATGAAGGTGCCGCGCAGCGCCGGGTTGGCACAGGAGGCAATGATGGCCATGCCCGGAATCATGCGGCCGCTCATGCAGGTGAAAAACAAGGTCGACACCAGCAACACCGCCCACGTGGGCAGGCCTTGTGTCAAGGTGGTCGCCATCATGGGGATGATCACCAGCAAGGCCATCACGCGAAACAGGGCGATCTTGCCGCGCCGATCGGTCAAGACACCGATCAGGCGGGCGCTGAACAGGGTGGCAATGCCACCGCAGAGGTACACGTAAAAGACCTGGTCCGCGCGCCAACCGACATTGGTTTGCAGGTAAATGGTGATGAAGGGGATCACTGTGAAACCTGCAAACATCAGCAGTGCCGAGAAGGCAAAGGCCTTGAGATGGTTGGGATCCTGCAAGACCTGTCCGATGGCGCCAAAGGCTGACGGCCGGTCCTGCTGGCGCAGATGAGCGGTCAAGGGCGGCAGTGTGATCAGGGCCAGCCCACACAACACACCGACCAAGGCCGCGATCCCAAAGAACGGCGCATGCCAGCTCAGATGCGCCGCCAGGTAAAGGCCCAACGGCACCCCTGCCACGGTGGACACCGAGAAGGAGGTCATCACAATGCTCATGGCACGGCCGCGGCGGTCGAAGGGGATCACATCGGCCACCACCGTCTGCGCCAGGGCCGACAACACACCACCAAAAATGCCGGCCAGGACGCGCGCCACCATCAGGGTCGCGTAGTCGGGCGCCAAGCCGCAGGCCAGCGTCGCAAGGCCAAACAGGCTGTACAAAACCAACAGCAGCTTCTTGCGGTCAAATTTGTCCAGGTAGGTGGCCGCCAACAGGCCAGAAGCGCCAGCGGCAAGCGTGTAGGCGGACACCAACAGGCCGAAGCTGGCGTCGCTGATGCCAAAGATGCGGGTGAACTGCGGCCCCAGCGGCATCATGATCATGAAATCCAGGATGTTGGTGAACTGGATGCCCGCCAATGTGAACAACAGCCACAGTTCTCGGCGACGTGACAAGGGCGGTGCGGCAGTTTGGGGCATGGGTGCTTTCGTGGTGCCCGAGTTCGGGGACCTCAATGGAGAAGGAAGCCAAAGTAGAGAAGGACGCCAAAGCGGCTCTGATCAAAATCCTGACGTTATCGAGGAGGTGCGGCAGCCTTCAAACCATCAAAACCGATAGCATAGTTTCAATTGTACCCGGCCATCGCGGCGATCAAGAAAACCAGCAGAATTTTTGAAACAAACCACTTTCTGGTAACGCGGCCTCTGGTCCTTCCGGCTGTATCGTGTTGGGGAACATGCCGTAAAAATGATTCCGGACCTCAGGCCATTAAGTATTGATCGATGCATTTGAGATCAATCAAGTGAATAATTCTTCGCACGGCAATCCATCAATATTCGTTGGAATGCTTATTCCTAGACTCGTACCTGACACGGTTAAATGAAATACCGGTCAACCAACGGCGATAGCCGTCAAAGTGCGTCCTGGGAGTTGGTCGATGAAAAAATTGAATGGGTATTTGCAAGCCAAAAACAAGTTGATTGTGTTGATGACGTCTATATTTATCCATTCAACTGTTGGATACGCACAGGAGTCGCCGTCTGAGCAGCGCCAGTCTCTGCTGACGCCGGAGAACAGTGCAATTGCCGCAGCGGTGGCGGATGGACTAACAACCAGTTTAGGACTCTCAGTTGGCGCAGTTGAAGCGAACACTGCAATTTCAACATCTCCGATCGGTTTAATTGCACTCACAAGCCTAAAAATAGGATTGCTTAAATTCTCTGATAATTTGGCTGTTCCGGAAAAAAGACTTGTTCTGAAATCTGCGTCATCTGTATGGGGTGGTGCTGCCATCAATAATATCGCCGTATATATGGCGGCACCCCAACCCATTCCAATAATAATGGGAGTAATAATGGGTGTCGTCACATGGTTAAGTGTGGAGGATAAGTATCATATGGAAGACATCTTGCTTGCTGAAACACAAAAAAAATCCCAACTTATTGGGGGAAAGCTTGCAGATCTGCAAAGTATCGCAGGTCGATAGGTCAATCTCGTTTACCAGACCGGTCATACGAGTTCGACAACCAATCGAAAATGACGACGGCAAAGCAAGCCTGAAGCGTTCGCAGTGCATGTCGAACTGCGCGACATGCACTGCTGCGAAGAAGTCAGCGCCACAAGCTACCTTGGACAATATTTGACTGTATTGCTATTTCCGTCCTCACGTAAAGCGCATCCCTATCCGAAGGAAGGTTTCTGCGCGTCATCGCAGCCGGTCGAGCATTCCGCGCTCATAGGGTATGAGTGGCTGGCTGGTTCGAAGGCGCTCCACCAGATCGGGGTTGGCGATGAACAGCTTGCCGAACGCAATCAGATCGAAGGCGCCAGCCGCGATGTTGGCTGCGGCGGCCGCCGGTGTGTAGCCGCCGTTGCCGATCAGGGTGCCGCTCCAGCGTTGGCGCAGGAAGCCGGTCGAGGTGTCGCCCAGGCGATCGAAGAAGTCGTCTTCGGTGATACCGGTGTGCAGGTAGGCCAGATTGCGCTGGGCCACCGACTCAATCAACAGGTCGTATGTCTCGTTATCGCCGGGAGTCCACTGCATGTCACTGAAGGTGCCTGCGGGCGACAGCCGCAAGCCCACGCGTTCAGGCCCCAGGGCGGCGCAACAGGCGTCCACCACCTCCAGCGTGAATCGGGCACGCCCTTCGGTGCTGCTACCCCAACCATCGGTGCGCCGGTTGGTATGCTGGCGCAGGAATTGCTCGGGCAGGTAGCCGTTGGCACCATGGATCTCGATGCCGTCGAACCCCGCCTGGTCCGCGCGCACGCAGGCTGCGCCGAATTGCCGGATGGCTGCGCCAATCTGCTGCTCGTTCATCACCACCGGCATCTCGTTATATATCTTCAGCCCACCTACCTGATGCCGCAGCGCATGGTCGAGCACAGGGGACGGACCCATTGCGATGGCCCCATTGAAGTGCGAGTGTGCGACACGCCCGGTATGCCAGATCTGTAGGAAGATGCGCCCGCCTCGGCGATGCACCGCGTCGGTGACGTCGGCCCAGGGGCCCACGTGTTGATCCAGAAAGATACCCGGCGTGTCCAGGAATCCCTGCGCTAGGGGCGTGATTAGGGTGGCCTCAGTGATCAGTAGCCCAGCGTCAGCGCGCGCGGCAAAGTAGTCGATAGCGCCTTGCGTGGGTGACAGATCAGACAGCGCCCGATTACGAGTGCACGGCGCCAGCACGATCCGGTTGGGAAGCCGCAACCGGCCCATCCTCTGCGGCTGGAACAGCGCCATGGGGTCATACGGGCCTTGGTAATTGCGGGGAAATTCAGGGTGCATGACTGTTTGGCGGCTCGGTCAAGGGCATCACATGTGCAGGCAGCGGGTCGACAATCATGACGCAGTCGACCGCGACCGGACCTTCTGGCGTCAGAATAACCGGGTTGAGGTCCAGTTCCGCCATTACCGGCTGCATTCCTGCCGCCCATACGGAGAGCCGGGACAGCAGCGTAGCGATCAGGCGCCGGTCGACTGCAGGTTGACCTCGCACGCCGTTCAGCACTGCGCCGGCGCGCAGTTCGGCCAGCATGCGAAGTCCTTCGTCGATACCGAAAGGTGCAAGGCGCATGGCCACGTCCTTGAGCACTTCGACAAGTATGCCCCCGATGCCCACCATCACGACCATGCCGAAGACCGGGTCCCGCTGCACACCCACGACGAGTTCCAGGCGGCCAGGCACCATGGGTTGCACCAGCACGCCAATGAGCCTGGCCTGCGGCCTGGCGCGTCGCGCAAGGGCTATCAGTTCCCCATATGCCGCACGGACCTCGGACGCCTCGGTTAATGCCAGGCGCACTCCGCCGAGTTCCGTCTTGTGCGCGATATCGGGCGACTCGATCTTCATGGCCACCGATTGGCCCATTGCACGCCATAGTGCGACTGCCTGCTCTTCATCCTGCGCCAGTGCGACCTCGGCCATCGGTATTCCGGCTGCACGCAGACAGGCCACGGCGCTGACCGAATCTTGAAGGCCGGGTTTCCATTCCGTTTGCATGGTAGCTGCCACGGCCGCAGGCAGGTGCTCAGGCAGAGCCGCAGCACGTTGGTACCCATGGTGGCGCACAAGTGCCGAGGCCGCCTCGACGGCGCACTCCCCTGAGCGGAACACCACGATGCCGGCCGCACGCAACTGGACCAGGGCCTGGCTGGGTGCAGCAACCCAGCAGACGAAGAACGGCTTGGTGGTGCTGCGCCCGATGTCGACGAATATCGGCACCAGCCGATCAACATGGGCAGTCATGAGTTGCAGCCAGATCAGGCATACGTGGATCTGCGGGTCTTCCATTAATCGGACAACTGCATCGCGAAACAGATCCGGGCGCGCAACAAATTGGCCGGTGACGTCCACAGGGTTCCCGATGGCACCGAAAGCCGGTACCACAGAGGCCAACCGGGCACGGGTTTCAGGCCCTGGTTGCGAGACATCGAGGCCAAGCTCCTGTGCCCTGTCGGCCATCATGACGCCGGCGCCGCCGGATTGGGTCACGATACCCAGGCCCTTGCCCAGCGGCACACGTGGCTGGCTCAAGGCCTCGAGCATGTCGAGCATCTGCTCTTCATTGCCGGCGCGCAAAACCCCGTATTGGCGCACCACCGCATCGAAAACGGCGTCCTGTACCGCCAGCGCGCCGGTGTGAGATGCCGCTGCCCGGGCCCCCGCTTCCAGCCGGCCGACCTTGATTAAGACCAGCGGTTTGCCCAGGGCCTGACATCGCTGCGCCAGGCGCACCAGCGAGGCACCATCGTGCAAACCCTCCAGATAACCCGCCGCTACCCGGATGCGCGGGTCTTCCAGCACTGCCGCCATCAACTCGCAGAAAGTCAGGTCCGCTTCATTACCAGTGTTGATGAAGTAGCCCAGCCCCAATCCGCGCTGGCGGACCAGCGCGGCGATCGCGGTGCCGAATGCGCCGGACTGGGTCACGAAAGCTATCGGTCCGGCACTGGTCTCTCCGTCCGCGTACTGGCTGAAGGTGGCGTAGACGTTGTCAAACGCGTTGATGAAGCCAAGGCAGTTCGGACCGCAGATCACCATGTTATGGTCCCGTGCGCGGGCTAGCACGGCGGCTTCCAGCGCCTTGCCACCCGGCCCCATCTCTCCAAAGCCCGAACTGAAGATCACCGCAGCGCGCACTCCCCGGATTCCGAGTTCCGAGATGCTGTGCAGTACCTCGGCCGCTGGCACGACCACGACCGCCAGATCGGGAACCTCGGGCAGTGCTGCCACATCCCGGTAACACGGCAGGCCTGCGATGTCGGTGTACTTCGGGTTTACCGGCAGGATGCGCCCTGCGTAGCCCTTGCCCTGAAGGTGCTTGAGCGGCCGTCCATTGACCTTGGCGAGGTCGGACGATGCGCCGATGATGGCGATCGAGCGCGGACGCACCAGTTGCGAGATGGCCTGGGCGCGCGATGGGGCAGGAAAGTCCATGGGCCACTCCTCAGTTTGAAAATGCCGAGATCCCGGTCTGTGCACGCCCGAGAACCAGGGCATGGATGTCGTGCGTGCCTTCAAGCGTGTTGACCGTTTCCAGGTTCAGCATGTGGCGGATCACGTGGTACTCGTCCGCAATGCCGTTCCCGCCGTGGATGTCTCGCGCACTGCGCGCAATCTCGAGCGACTTGCCGGCGCAGTTGCGCTTCAGGAGCGAGACCATCTCCGGGCTGGCCAGTCCCTGGTCGCGCAGGCGGCTCAGGTGCAGGCAGGCATGCAAGCCCAACGCGATTTCGGTCTGCATGTCGGCGAGTTTTTTCTGGATCAGCTGGTTTGCCGCCAGTGGCCGGCCGAATTGCCTACGGTCCAGAGCGTACTGGCGTGCGGCATGCCAGCAGAACTCGGCCGCACCCATGGCTCCCCAGCAAATTCCGAAGCGTGCGTTATTGAGGCATGTGAAAGGAGCACTGATGCCCCGCGCGCCGTGCAGCCGCTGTGCGTCGGGCACGAACACGTCGTCCATGTGGATCTGCCCGGTCGGGGATGCGCGCACCGAGAACTTGCCCTCAATGCGGCTGGTGGTCAGCCCAGGCATGCCGCGTTCAAGGATGAATCCTGCGACTTTTCCACCATCCTCCTTGGCCCAAATCACCATCAAATCGGCGATCGGCGCATGGGTGATCCAAGTCTTGCTACCCGAGAGTTTCCACCCGCCCGGCACCTTGCGTGCACGGCTGGCCATGCTGCCGGGGTCGGAACCATGGTCGGGCTCTGTCAGGCCGAAACAGCCGAGCGTCTCGCCGAGTGCCATGGCAGGCAGGTAGCGCTGTCGCTGTTCCTCGTTGCCAAAAAGGTAGATCGGCAGCATGCTCAGGGTACTTTGTACGCCCATTGCAGAGCGGAAGCTGGTATCAACCCGTTCGAACTCGCGCGCCACCAATCCGTAGGCGACGAAGCTGATTCCCGCACAACCGTAGCCTTCGATGGTGGAGCCCAGAAAACCCAGGGCGCCCATTTCGCGCATCACCTCCAGATCGAAGGTCTCGTGTCGATTGGCCTGCAGGATGCGCGGAAACAGGCGCTCCTGAGCATAGGCGCGGGCGCTGTCGCGGACCAGTTTCTCCTCGTCCGAGAGCAGGCTCTCCAGGCGCAGCGCGTCCTGCCAGTCAAAGGGGACTCCCTGCATCGCGGCATTGCGCATTCTCTGGGACGGATCCTGCGGGTTCATGGCTGCACCTGCGTCTGGTTCATGCGGCCGGCCGGAAACGGGGCACCGCCAGTTCGCCATCGGCCGGGTCGAGATGCACCGTGACCCGCATGCCGACATGGATCTGCTCGGGGGCGCAATCGATCACCTGGGCATACATGCGCGCACCCTGGTCCACGTCCACCAGACATAGGATCACCGGCAGTTCCGCCTGCCAGACCGGTGAATTCATGGCCACCGACCGCGAGACCGTGAACGAGTACACCGTTCCCAGGGGTCCGGCGGCGGTCCAGGGCAGGTCGCGGCAGCCGCACTCGATACACCAGGGCTTGGGGTGAAAGTTCATCGTGCCGCAGCGGCTGCATTTCTGCATGACCAGGCGGCCTTCCCTGGCAGCATCCCAGAACGGGCGGGTCAGGTCGGTGATGGCAGGCTGGGGTTTTCCCATCGACAGATCATTCATGGTTCAAGCCTCCGTTCCTAGGATGAGCGAGACACAGCTGCGCCCTGGCCGGCCATATGGAATGCCGCCGAACCCGCAGGCAGCGCCGATCGTGGCCCCCGGCACCTGGCGCCCGTAGGCTTCGCCGCGCAACTGGGTCACCGCTTCCACCAAGGGCATGAAGCCGCCGATGGCCCCGCCTGGTTGTCCTCCCGAGAGCTGGCCACCGTCGGTCGACAACGGGAAGTCGCCATCGAAGTGCAGGTTATGTTCCTCGACAAAACGCCCGCCCTCGCCCTTCTTGCAGAAACCGTAGTCTTCGATCGTCATCATCGCGATGAAGGGGAAATCGTCATAAGGCTCTAGGAAGTCGATCTGCCTGTGCGTGACGCCGGCCATCTGCATGGCCTGGGGAGCCGCCACGGTGAAACCGGTGTGGGTGATGTCCGGGAAGCTGCGCGAGCCGTGGTAGTAGTTGTTCACCTCGCCGTGGCCCAGCAGGTACACCGGGCGGTCGGTCAGGCTGCGCGCGGTTGCCGCAGAGGTGACGATGTAGGCTAGCCCGCCGTTGACGATGGGGACGCAATCGAGCAGCCTGATGGGGTCGGTCAGCATGCGCGAGCTCAGGTAGTCGCCCAGCGTGATCGGCTTGCGAAAGATCGCCCCGGGGTTCAGCGATGCATGGTAACGGGTGCTCACGGCGATCTTGCCGAGCTGTTCCGGTGTCACCCGGTGCTCGTGCATGTAGCGCTGCAGCACCAATGCGAACTGCGCGCTGGCCCCCATGACGCCGAACGGCCCCTGAAAGTCCCAGTACACACCGCGAGTGCGCTCGGGTGACAGCGGCAGGCCAGGCGCCACCGACGGCATGTTCAGCGGGGTGTCAGCGCCCACCACCAGAACTCGGTCCACCACCCCGGCGCGGATCATCGCTGCGGCGCGGATCAGCAAGGCCGCCGCAGATGCGCCGCCCTGGTCTGCGCGCAGCAGCACCTGTGGACTGATGCCCAGGTTCTCGGCAGTGGCGGCCGACCAGTTGACGGTATGCGCCACCTCGGCATGCGAAAGGCCCAGGCCCTGACCGTCGAAGTCGTTCTTGGACATCCCCGCTTTCGCGAGCGCAAGTTCTGCCGCCCAGGCGATGTATTCATCGACGGTGTAGACGGGTTCGCCGGGTTTTGCCCGGCTATAGGGGGTTCGGCCACAACCGACAATGGCCACATCAGCGGACATGGAGCACCTTTCTTCGCTGGATCGGGCAGGCGGCAGCGCGCCGCCTGCGGAGAATGGAACGCTTCATGCGACGACACGCGCGGTGCGAAGGGCTGCGATCTCGGCGGCCGAGTAGTCCAGGCTGCGAAGCACGGTATCGGTATGTTCGCCCTGGATCGGCGCCGCTCGCGCAGGGGTCTGGGCTGCATTGCCGAAACGGATGGCCCGCGACAGACCGCGAAACCCCCCCACGGCGGGGTGTTCGAAGTGATCCACCATGCCTTCGGCCAGCACCTGCGGATGGTCGAACACGTCCTCGATCGGGCGAACTGCCGAGCAGGGCACGCGTTCTCCCAGCAGCGCCTCCCACTCCAGGGCACTGCGGCTGGCCAGCGCCGCGCGCACGCGCGCAACCAGTACGTCGGCATGTTGCGCCCGCTTGCGCACGGTGTCGTAGCGTGAATCGCCGGCGAGATCCTGCAGGCCAAGCAGCTGGCACAGGGCATTCCAGAAATGCGGCGTGTTGGCGGACAGATAAAGCTGGCCTGCCAGTGTGGGGTGCAGCCCGGTGATGCCGCCCGAACGCATGTCGCGGGAGACCTCGCGCGGTTCGTCGTCCGCCCATACCATGCGCGCGGACTGCATGGCCAGCGCACTGCGCAGCAGGGAGATGGCAACATGCCTCCCGGCGCCCGTACGGGTGCGTTCGTACAGCGCCGAAGACACGCCACAGGCCAGCAGCGCAGCTGCGTAGTAGTCGACCACCGACCCGTAGACGATCTGCGGTTGTTCCGGTGTGCCCTGCATTGCGCACAGGCCGCTCATGGACTGCAGTACCTGGTCGTAGCCGGCGTGTGTGTGCAGGGGGCCGGTTTCTCCATAACCGGAGACGGCGCAGTAGATGAGGCGTGGATGCCGGGCCCGCAGCCCCGCGTAGCCGATGCCCAGGCGCTCGGGCACACCAGCGCGGAAATTGTGCACCAGCACATCCGCGTCGCGCAGCAGGCGGTCGAGCACCTCCTGTGCGCCGGCCTGCTTGAGGTCTAGCACCATGCCGGACTTGCCCCGGTTGACGCCCAGGAAGGCCCTGCCTTCGGACTGCAATGTCGAAGGGTAGTTGCGCAGGTTGTCGCCCTCGGGCGGCTCGATCTTGAGGACCTCGGCCCCCTGGTCGGCCAGCAGGGTGCAGCCGTAGGGTGCAGCGATGTAGCTGCTGAAATCAAGCACCCTTATGCCGGCCAGTGGCCCTTCGTCGGTAGTCATGAAGCGGCGCGGCGCAGACCGCCGTCCACATGGATCACCTGCCCGGTGATGTAGCGGGCCAGCGGCGACACCAGAAAACACACCAGCACGCCGAGGTCCTCGGGCTCGCCGACATAACCTACCGGACAGTTAGCTTCGGCCCAGATCCGCTGGGACTCGGCGCCTGGCAGGATTTTCTGGTCGATCTGTTCCGAATGGATGCGCCCTGGGGCGATGCTGTTGACGGTGATGCCCTCGCCACCGACGACTCGCGAGAGGCCCTTGGCCCAGAGGTGTACCGCACCGTTGGGCGGAACACCACCGTTGAGCGCCATGGGCTCGTCGGAGCCGGTGAGGTTGACGATGCGTCCGAAACGGCGCTCGCGCATGACGTCGACGAACGCGTGGGCGAGTTCGCGTCCGGCGTGAAAGTTCAGGTTCATCGCGTCATCCCACTGTGCGCGTGTACCCAGGCCGGTGAACGGGCGCGAGCCACCAGCGTTGTTGACCAGGATGTCGAGCGGGCCCAGTCTGCGTGTCACGGCGTCGCGGATCTGCGCCGGCGCCTCGGGCTGGGTGATGTCGCAGGCGATCACAACGGGGCGGGGGGCGCCGGTCGCAGCGATCTCGTCGGCCAGTTCTTCCAGCAGGCCTTGCCGGCGCGCCACGATGGCGAGCCGGCACCCTTCCCGCGCCAGCAGTTGCGCGATGTTGCGGCCGAGACCGACACTGGCGCCGGTCACCAGGGCCGTCTTGCCGGCGAGTTGCAGGTCCATGAGGTTCTCCAGGGGGGTGGACTATGTTGGGCGCGGCGAGCGTGGGGCATCACAACCAGGGGGCATGTTCATTGCGGTGGCGCTCGAAGGACTCGATCTCGCCCAGGTGCTGCAGCGTCACGCCAATGTCGTCGAGCCCGAGCAGCAGGCTGTTGCGCTTGAAGGCGTCGACCTCGAAATGGAACACCTCGCCGCCCGGCAGGCTGACGGTCTGCTGTTCCAGGTCGACCTCGAGATTCGCCAGCGGGTTCTGCGCCACGACCGCGCGCAGGCGCAGCAGCTCGGCCTCGGGCAGGACGACGGGGAGCAGGCCGTTCTTGAAGCTGTTCTCGAAGAAGATGTCGCCGAAGCTCGAGGCGATCACCGTCCGGATGCCAAACCCGTACAAGGCCCAGACGGCCCCCTCTCGAGAGGAGCCGCAGCCGAAGTTGGCGTCGGCAATCAGGATGCGGGCGTTGCGCCAGGGCTCCTGGTTCAGCACGAAGTCGGGCCGTTCATTGCCCTGTGCATCGCGCCGCAGCTCGTTGAACAGGAATTGTCCGTAGCCGGCTGAGCGCGGGTTGTGCAGGAACTTGGCCGGCACGATGCGGTCGGTGTCCACGTTGGGCATGGCCAGCACGGCGGCGACGGAACTCACACGGGTAAAGGATTCCATCAGGGCAGCTTTCTGAAGTCGGTGAGGGTGCCGGTCACGGCAGCGGCAGCAGCCATGGCGGGGCTCAGCAGGTGCGTACGCACAAGATCGCCCTGGCGACCCTGGAAGTTGCGGTTGGAGGTGGAGGCGACGCGTTGCCCGGGTTCGCCGAGGTCGCCGTTCATGCCCACGCACATCGAACAGCCGGATTCGCGCCATTCGATGCCGGCGTCCAGGAAGACGCGGTGCAGGCCCTCGGCCTCGGCGGCCTGGCGGATCAGTCCCGAGCCCGGCGACACGAAACTCGGTATGCGCACGCGTCTGCCCCGCAGCACCTGGGCGGCGGCGCGCAGGTCGTCCAGGCGGCTGTTGGTGCATGAGCCGATGAAGACACGGTCGATCGGAATCGCATTCATCGGTGTGCCGGGGGCAAGGCCCATGTAGGCGAGCGACTCCTCCATGCTGGTGCGCCGCGTGCTGCTGTCGGCCTGGGCGGGATCGGGGACGACACCGCCGATGGGCGCCGCGTATTGCGGGCTGGTGCCCCAGGTGACCATCGGTTCGATCATCGTCGCATCGAGCGTCCATTCGGTGTCGAACTGTGCGCCCTCGTCGCTGTGCAGGGTGCGCCAGTCGGCGACCGCCCTCTCCCACATTTCACCCTGGGGCGCATACGGCCTGCCCTGCAAGTAGGACAGCGTGACGTGGTCCGGCGCCACGATCCCGCAGCGCGCGCCTGCTTCGATGGACATGTTGCACAGGGTCAGCCGCTCCTCCATAGGCAACGCGCGGATGCCTTCGCCGGCGTATTCGATGGCGTGCCCGCTGCCACCGGCAGTGCCTATGCGGGCGATCATGGCCAAGCTCAGGTCCTTGGCTGACACACCGACGGGCAACCGGCCATCCACGCGCACCCGCATCTGGCGGGGCAGCTTCTGCCACAGGGTCTGCGTGGCCAGCACATGCGCCACCTCGGATGCGCCGATGCCGAATGCCAGTGCGCCCATGGCGCCGTGGGTGGACGTGTGGGAATCCCCGCACACCAGCAGCGATCCGGGCAGCGTGATGCCCTGCTCAGGGCCCACCACATGGACGATGCCCTGGCGGGGGTCGTCGACACCGAAATGCACAATACCGTGTTGCCCGGTGTTGCGAATCAGGGTGTCGATCTTGGTGCGGTACTTTTCTCCCGGCGCAGCCCGCAGCGCGGCGACCGTCGGTACGTAGTGGTCCGGTGTCGCAAAACACAGGTCAGGCCGGCGCACGCTGCGCCCCGCAGCACGGATGGCCTCGAAGGCATGAAAGCTGCCGTCATGCAGCAGGTGGCGGTCGACGTACAGTAGCGCACGCCCGCTCGGATCCTGCGACACCACATGGCGCTGCCAGATCTTCTGGAACAGTGTGCGGGGGGTCGGCGTGCTCACGTGCGGACCTTGTGCTGCTGGGGCTGATGGCCGATGGAGTCCGCGTACTTCTCGAGGTGTTCGGCCGGCAGGAAGGCTTCTTCCGCGGCGCGAATGGCATCGAAGCCTGCGAAGGTGTGCACATCGTTCAAGGGGTGCCTCTTGAAGGACTCCACGAAATCCGCCTCGGCCATAGGGCCTTCGTCACGTAGCTTGACCGCGATGTCGTAGACCGCTGCCAGCGTGGCACGCATGGTGGTGCCAGCCGTGATGGTGATGGCGATGCCAAGCTGCTGCATGGTCTCCAAACTCATGCGCGGCGACACGCCCGTCATGTTGTAGAACACCGGGCCGTGCACTTCCCGACAGACCGTCTCGACTTCCTGCAGGCTGGTGGGCCCCTCGACGAAGGCCATGTCTGCTCCCGCCTCCAGATAGTGGTTCACGCGGTCGATCGCCTCGGAGAGGGAGCCGCCATGCGCCCCGCGCGCGTCGCTGCGCGCGATGATCAGGAAGTCTGGGTCGTGTTCCATGCGCGTGGCATGCGCCGCGCGGATCTTGCCAACGGCCTCGGCCAGCGCGATGACCTCCCGCCCGGCGACGTGGCCGCAGCGCTTGGGTGCGACCTGGTCCTCGATGTGGATGCCCGCCACGCCGGTCTGGATGTACTCGCGCACGCAGCGCATGGCGTTGATCGCGTTGCCGAAACCGTTGTCGGCGTCTGCGATGACGGGCACCGACACGGCGTTGGCGATGTAGCGCGCGTTCTGCTGCATCTCGTTCATGGTAATCAGGCCGGCGTCGGGCATGCCGATCATCGAGAGTGAGGTTCCGTAGCCCGACATATAGATGGCCGGAAAACCGACCTTGTCGAGCACACGCGCGCTCATCGCGTTGTAGCAGCCGGGAATGAACAGGGTCTTGCCTTCCTTGAGCAGCGCACGCAGCCGCGTGGAGGCGTGCGGCCGGGGTATGGGGAGGGTGGAGTTCATCGGTTTGTTCCTTCACGGGGTTGTGGATAGGCCGCTCGCCAGTATCTGGCGGACGGTGGGCATGGGTCAGGGGAGGCGCTCAGGTGTCAGGGCACCTCCGCGACGGCCTGTCCGGCCGCCGCAAACGCGTCGCGGTAGTGCGTGTCGAAGTACCTGGCGATCTCGCGCCCGGTCGTCAACCATACCTTGTCGTGGGCGGCAATATGCGCCAGGGCATCTTCGAAGGCGGCCAGCCGGTAGGGCTGGCCGATCAGGTAGGGATGTAGAGGAATGCACATCACCGTACCGGAGTCGGCGCCCTCCTGGTAGAGACGATGGAACTGGCGGCGCAGAACCTCGGCATAACGCCGTGGCGCCATCAATTGCACTTGGTGCGCGATCAGGTCGTTGGTCTCCAGTGAATAGGGGATGCTGGTCAGGCTGCTCGAGCGAACCTTGACCGGGCCGGGCTGGTCGTCGTGAAACAGGTCGCAGATGTAGCGCAGCCCGCATTCGGCCACCAGGTCGAGCGTCCTGCTGGTATGGGTGAGTGCGGGGGCCAGCCAGCCCTCCGGCGTCTGGCCGGTGTGGCGGCGTATGGTGTCGATGGAGTCGAGAATGGCGGCGCGTTCCTGCGCTTCGTCCATGCCGTAGTGGTACCGCGTGTTGTACAGCCCGTGCGAGAAGAATTCCCACCCGCGCTGAGCGCAGGCGGCAATGATTTCAGGATGGTGTTCGCTCGTGGCGGCATTCAGCGAGACGCTGCCAGGCACGCCGTGGCGGTCCATGCACGCCAGCAGGCGCCAGAACCCGACCCGGTTGCCGTAGTCACGCGTGCCATAGTGCTGCACGTCCGGCGCCGGCCGTGCCCACGCTGCACGTGCCGAGTTGGCAGGTGGCGCCAGCTCGTAGTACTCGACGTTCGGCGCAACCCACAGAGCCACCCGCGCTCCGCCCGGCCAGCGGATGCGCGGCCTATTGTTCCAGGGGAGATGGTCGTAACGCAAGGGTTCGCGTTGCACAAGGAGCCTTTCGGTGCTCAGTTGGCTGGCGCCTGGGCGCATACGACCCGGGCTGCGTGGTTACCTGCCAGCCTGCCCAGCGCAATCGCCGTGAGCAGGCCGCCGCCCGAAAAGTAGCCCCAGCGCGAGGGGCCCGACATCCCGCGTGCAGCACCTCCGCCAGCGAAGAGGTTCGGCAGCGGCTGGGCGTCGGGTCGCAACACCCGTGCCGATGTATCGATCACCAGGCCGCCCTGGGTGTGGAACAGGGCTCCGGTGATTTTGATCGCGCGGTACGGTGGCGAAAGCGGCTGCTTGCCGGCGAAGCTGCGACCGAAGCGGTCCGGGAGGCCGCTCGAGCACAAGGCTGCAACTTCGGAAAACGTCGCTTCAAGCGCGCCGACCGGTACCTGCATCCGGCGGGCAAGTTCGGCTAGGGAATCGGCGCTTCGCACACCTCCGAGTGCCATCACCTGCCGGTAGTCCGTGAAACCCAGCACGGGTTCCTCGCGCCGCGCGTCGAACACATCCCACGCAAAGCCCCCAGGCTGGGCCAGCGTCTCGATGGCCTGTTCGGAATAACCATGGACCTCGTTGGAGAAGCGCTGCCCGAGTGCATTGACCATGAAGCCGCCCTCGGTGAGAACGCCCCAGTTGATCGGGTTGCCGTAGGGAGTGGATACACCGCCGTGTCCCTGGTAGCTGCCCAGGTCCGCCACCGCGGCACCCAGATCCAGACCCCAGCGCAGGGCATCCCCCTGGTTGCCCTTGTGGCCCCAGAACTCGGCGCCCGCGATCTCCGGGATGTGCTGGCGCAGCAGCTCAGCATTGCCGCCGAAACCCGAACATCCCAGCACGAGGGCTTCGCACCCCAGGGTTTCGATGGTCCCGTTAGGACGTTCGAAGCGGACAGCGGTCACCTTGCCTTGTGCCGTGGCATGGAGGTCGGTGGCGCGGGCGCTGCAGACGATGTCGACACCCATACGTTCTGCGGCGGCGAGCAGCCCTGCCTCGAGTTCGGTACCGGTGCGCTGGGGCGTGCCGTGCATCCGCAGCACGGAGTGTCCCGGGTAAAGGTAGCCCTGCACCAGCGTGAACTGCAGCTGGTGCGTCTGCATGAGCCAGTCGACGGTCGGGCCGGAGGCCTGCGCCACGGCGAGCACGATCGCGGCGTCGGTCTGGTGCCGTGCTTTCTTCAGGATATCACTCGCAAGCAGTTCTGCAGAGTCCTGGATGCCTGCCGCCTCCTGAAGCCGAGTACACGCCGCAGGAATCAGACCGGTGGAGAGGGAGGTGCTGCCGGTGGGGCGGGTGTCACGCTCAAGCACCAGCACCTCCGCACCCCGCTCCCGTGCCGCCAGTGCGGCGGTGAGCCCACACGCACCTGCGCCGATGACCACCACCTGCGTGCTAACTTCAGGGTGGGCTGATTCGGACGGAAGGATGGCCATGGTCGGATTCGGAAGGAACGCTGTGCTCAGCGCGCGAACACGGTGTCGCCGATGGGCGGGTTGCAGGCCGAGGGCGTGAGCAGCCGCACTTCCTGGTCGCGCAGGTAGGGGCGTACCTTGGCCAGGTAGGCGAGGAAGGCCGGGTCCTTGAACAGGGCGTCGCGGCGTGTCTGGCGGTCGTTCAGATCCTGGTAGGCGAACATCATGATGATCTGGTTGATCGGGCCGACCTCGGTACGGTAGATGCCCAGGAAGTTACCCAGGATGCGTGTCTGGGGCTCCAGCCCTTCTTTCTCAAACAGCGCCATGAACGGCCCGACGCCGCCGGAGTGCATGGTGTAGGCTCGGTAATCGATGATCATGGTGGGGTACCTCCTGCAGGGTTGCCGCTCGAACGTGCCAACCGGTCTGCTGCCTGCTGCACCAGCAACTGGCGTTGCGCCTGCATCGCCGCAGAACCCGCGCGCACAGCGGCCACGATCCCGGCGGGGGCGGTGTGCGGGCTGCCGGCATCGAAGGGTGGGTGCGGGGCATACTCCAGCCCGAGCTGAACGGACTGCGCGACGGCCGGCCCCCATATCACCGATGCCAGCTGCAGCGCAAAGTCGATCCCGGCCGTGACGCCGCCACCGGTGACGAGGTTGCCGTCGATCACCACGCGTTCATCGACCGGGATGGCACCGAATGCCTTGAGCATGTCCAGCGACAACCAGTGGCAGGCTGCTCGGCGCTGGTGCAGCAGGCCGGCCGCGCCCAGCATCAGCGAGCCGGTGCACACCGAGGTGGTGTAGCGGGCCTGGTCGGCCTGGCGGCGCACGAAATCCAGGGTCTCGGCGTCGTCCAGCAAGGCCGCCACGCCCGGGCCGCCCGGAATGCACAAAACATCCAGCGGCGGACATTCGGCGAAGGTGGTGGTGGGCAGCGCGCACATGCCCTTGGCTGCCTGGACCGGCTCCCGTGTCTTCCACACAAGATGGGTGCTGGCGCCGGGCACACTGCTGAACACCTCCCAGGGGCCCACCAGATCGAGCAGCAGCAGCTGTGGAAACAGCAACAGCCCGATCTGTACCTTCGGTGCTGCTTCGCTCATACCGATATACCCTGCGGGCACAGAAGCGGCGACAGTGCTGCGGCCACCTGCAGTAGGCGCTCGTCTTCGTAGCGGCGCTGGATCAGCTGAACGCCGATGGGCAGCCCGGTGCTGCCCACCAGCCCGGGCAGGTTGATGCACGGCACGCCCAGCGCGGTCCAAATCCGGTTGAAGGTGGCCTGCCCCTGCGAGGCAATTCCCAGCGTGGCCTCGCCCGGCGCACTGAGCGTGAGCACAGCATCGAAGCCGTGCATCTGTGCCTCCAGTTCGACGCGCCGCGATGCCACCACGTCGAGTGCCTCGCGCATCTGCGCGGCATGGAAGCCGCGCTCGTTCTCGACTTTGGCCACGAAGTCGGGATGTAGCGCATGGCGTGCGCGCAGGTAGTCGGGCAGGAAAGCGGCCCGCCCGCCTTCGTGCATGAGCACGTCCTGCAGATCGGTCATGGTGTCGAAACGGGATGACAACACGAACGGCTTCATTGTCACTCCGGCACGCGACATCAACTCGGCAGCCTTGTGCAGCGTGGCCTGCGCGTCTGGGCTGGCATATGACCACATGGGCGTTTCGCACAGGCCGATGGTCAGTGCCTGCGCCGACGGGGTCTTTAGTGTGGCGGAGTCGACCAGCCGGTAGGCTTGGGCTAGCATCCAGAGGTCGTCGATGCAGCGGCCGTACAGCCCGACCGTGTCCAGATGCACCGAATAATGCTTGATGCCTTCGAAGCTGATGCGTCCGTACGTGGGCTTCATTCCGTGGATGCCGCAGAATGCGGCCGGCCTGATGGTGGAGCCCCCCGTCTGGGTGCCCAGGGCCAGCGGCACCATGCCGGCGGCGACGGCAGCGCCGGAGCCGGATGAGGAGCCGCCGGGCGTATAGGCCAGGTTGTGCGGGTTGCGGGTGAGCGGGCGGCGACCGCCAGAGGCGAATTCGAGTGTGTCAGTCTTGCCCAGCATCACCGCGCCCAGCCCGCGCAGTACGGCGACGCAGTTGGCGTCCTCGCCGGGGCGGTGCCCTTCGTACAGCGGGGAATTATGCTGAGTGGGCGCGTCGCGGGTGTTGATGACATCCTTGACGCCGTAGGGAATGCCATGCAGGGGGCCGCGGCGCGGCTCGCGGTCCCGTTCCCGCGCGCAGGCGAGCGCGGCCTGCGGGTCGATCCAGGTCCAGGCCTTGACCTCAGGGTCGCGTTGTGCGCTGCGCTCGAGAAAGGCCCGGGTGTACGCTTCACTGCTGAGCGATCCATCGGCCATCCGTGCCGCAGCCTGTGCGGCGGTCAGCTGCCAGGTTTCCATGCCTCACTCCTGCGGACGGTAAGCGTCCAGCATCTGGCTATAGGTGGTGCGCCACACGCCTGTGTGTCCGCACATCACCTCGAGTGCCTGGCGGAAAGCGCGGATCCGGTGGGGCTGCCCGGTCAGCCAACTGTGGGCCGAGATGGCCATGACCCGCCCGCCGTGGTCGGCAGCCTCGCGCCACAAGGTGGCGAACGCGTCCACCAATTGCTCGACGTAGTCGGCATTCGACAGATTGAAATCGAGGATGGACTGGCGGTCATTGACGTCGAGCGCATAGGGCACGCCATACACCGCACCGGCACGGGTGTTCATGCGCACGGGTAGGTCGTCTTGGTTCCAGTCCAGCGTGTAGTCCACGCCATGTTCACGCAACAGGTCCAGTGTGTGGTGCGATTCGGACTGCATCGGCGAGAGCCAGCCGCGCACCGGTTGCCCGCTGGCCTGGCGCAATTGCGCCAGCGCGTCGGTGATCCATTTGCGTTCCTGATCTTCAGGGGTCTTGCCGTGGGCCACATGCCCCATGTCCAGCCCCTGGCCCACCACTTCCCAGCTGCGCCGGGTGATCTCCCGCAGCAGAAAGGGATGGCGCAGCGCGAGTTGGGAGTTGATGGCGACGGAGGCAGGAATACCGAGCTCCTCGAGCACCTTGAAGATGCGGTAAACCCCGACCCGCGTGCCGTAGTCGCGCGTGGTGTAGTTCCAGTAGTCGGGGTAGGGCCGCTCCATGCCGCCGACCGCCTTGACGGCCATCTGTGCGGGCACCATATCGAGCGGAAACCACTCCAGCACCGGCACCACCACGAGAGCGATCCGGGCGCCGTCGGGCCAGTGCACCGCAGGGCGCTTGAACAGGCTGGTGTAGCCATAACGGTCATGGTCCATCCCGCGGGCACGCCGAGGGTATTCCAGGTAGGAGGCAGGCAGGCTCATGGTCAGTCCTTTCTGGCGGCGACGGCCCGCGACACGTTGTCGTAGTGGTGTGTGGCATACCACTGCGCGATCTCGCGACCTGTAGCCATCCAGACCTTGTCATGGCGGGTGATGTATTTCAGTGTCTCGTCGAACTCGCGCACGCGGTGCGGCAGCCCGATGAGCCACGGGTGCAGCGGGATGCACATGACCTGCGGGTTGTCGGCACCTTCTGCATACAACTGGTCGAACTGGTCCCGAATGGCCTCGGTATAGCGGCGCGGCGTCATGCGCTTGAGCACTAGGCAGGTGTAGTCGTTTATCTCCAGCGAGTAGGGCAGGCTGATGAACTTCTTGCCCGTGTTCACCTTGACCGGCAGGGGTTGGTCGTCATGCATCAGATCGGCCGTATAGAGCACGTCGGCCTCGGACAGCAGGTCCATCGTGTCCGGATTGTTGGACAGAGCCGGCGAAAGCCAGCCGGTAAGCGGCTGGCCGGAGGCTTTGAAGATCGTGTCCTTGGCGTCCTGGATCAGCGCGCGTTGCTGAGCGGCATCCATTCCGTAAAGGTAGCGAGTGTTGTAAACGCCGTGCGAGAAAAGTTCCCATCCGCGTTCAACGCAGGCCTCGATGATCTCGGGGTAGTGGTCGCAAACACCGACGTTCAAGGAGACACTGCCCTTCACGGCATACCGGTCCATGACTTCCATCATGCGCCAGACACCGGCACGGTTACCGTAGTCGCGCAGCGTCAGCCAATTGATATCGGGCGCGGGACGCGGCGTGGCCGTGCGCAGGGGATTGGCGGGCGGATCGTATTCGTAGTGCTCGATGTTGGGGGCCACCCACACCGCCACACGTGCGCCACCGGGCCAATGAATCTTGGGTCGGTCGATGCTGGGCAGGTAGTCGTAGAGTTGCGGCTCGTCTTGCATGGCTGCTCCGTGAAAGAGGGTGTGTCAGGTGATCTCGGGAATGTCTTCCGACCCGGACAATGTATCGATGTGCTGCAGGGCATCGAACAGGCGCCGTGCCCTTGCCTCGGTGGCCTGAACCAGTTGCGCACATTCCTGGAACTTGGCCCAGAGCTCGGCCGTGGGCAGCGGCAGGTCTGCGTGCCCGGTTGCGCGGCGCACCTTGTCGGTGGTGTGTTCAGTTCCGTCGGCCATGCGCAGGCGCACAAAATCCGCTGGCGCTGCGCCGGGATAACTTGGGTCGACTTCAGCAGTGGTCTCGATCCGTACGCGCCGCATCAAAGCCTGCACCGCGTCGGAGGACACGAAGTCGTCCTGCAACTCCGCGATGCCGACCTTGCCTCGCAGCAGGCAGGCGGCCACCACGAACTCCAGGCTGAACTTGGCCTCCAGCGCCGTTCTTGGATGGTGGAACGGCATCACTGCAGCGTGTTTCTCGCTGACCAGGACGATCGCCTCGTGGATCCGTTGCGGATCGATGGCCTGGCGCACGAGCAGGCCGCGCAATGCGTCGATGGTGCGTTGCGAGGCACCGACCGTCGGGTATTTTTTGATGTTGAGGCCCAGGGTTTCGATCAGACCAGGCTCGCCGACCGCAGGCAACGGTGTCAGCAGGTCGACGCGACCCTCGGGCGAAAGCGCCTTCATCAGGCCCAACGGGCTCTCCAGCGCGGTGGCACCTGCCTGCATACCTGCAAGAGCCATCTCGGCCGCATGGATGCCCGACTGGGCAGCGCGGCCGGCATGCAGAGGCTTAGCCATCGTGCCAAAGTTGGCCATGACTCCGCCGGCGAAGGAGGCGCTCAGCGCGACCGCGTGGCGCGTCTCGTCACGGCCCAGACGCATCAGCACGGCGACCGCAACAGCAGCAGCCACCGGCCCCAGGACGGCTGTCGGATGCCAGCCTTTGCTGTGCAGGTGCCCGGGCTCACGCCGCATAAGGTTGCCCCACACCTCGTAGCCAGCAATGTAGGCCTGAGCCATGCGAAGGCCGGTAGCGCCCCGTGCATCTGCAACCGCCAGGATGGCTGGCACGAGGACGGCGCTAGGGTGGTTGGAATAGGCGTAGTCGTCCCAGTCGATGGCATGAGCCGCCACCGCACCCAGCAGCGCTGCATTAGAAGAGCTGGCCCGCTCGGCACTGAAACACAGTCTGGCCCTCGGCAAGCCGGGGTCGGCGCGCACCAGGCGGCGCGTGATGCGGGAAACGTCCTCCGACAGGCCCGCCAGGGTGACCGCCGCCGCGTCGGTAAAACCCAGGCGCACGACCGCGAGGGACGCTTCAGAGGGGCGGCGGCTGGTGATATCGCATGCGTAGTCTGAGATCTGCTGGGTGAGACCGGTGGATGTGCCCCCATCGGTCTGCCCGGAGTTTGTAGTCATCTCGTTATCTCCTAGGCGTTTCGTTAGTCGGGTCCGGTTGCAACACCTTCAGCATGGGACTCAACCCATCCTGAAGCCACCAGTTCAGGCAGACGCAAGCAGGCCACCTGCCGGTGCTGATGCGGTTGCAGCACCGGCAGGCTGGACTGGCAGGCCGGCAGCGCCAACGGGCAGCGGCCGGCAAAGGTGCAACCAGGAGGAAGATTGACCGGGCTAGGGATCTCGCCCTGAAGGATCTGGCGTTCGCGACGCTGCGCGACAACCGTCGACAACTGGGCCGAAAACAAGGCACGCGTATAGGGGTGGGCTGGCGACTGGAAGATCTCTTCGGTTGGCCCGCTCTCGACCACGGCGCCCAGGTACATCACCACGATGCGTTTGGCAATCAGGCGGACCGTGCCGAGGTCATGCGTGATGAACAGTAAGGACACCTGGCTCTCCTCGCGCAGGCTGATGAGCAGCTCCAGAATCTCGGCTCGCACGGAAAGGTCGAGCGAGCTGGTGGGTTCGTCGAGTACGACCAGCTTCGGGTGGGTCATAAGCGCACGGGCCAGCGCCGCGCGCTGTAGTTGCCCGCCAGACAACTGCGCCGGAAAACGCTCCAGCAGTTGCCCGCCCAGGCGGACCCGGTCCGCCATGGCGTGGATCCGTTCGAGGCGTTGGCTGGCGTTGTCGGGAGTGTGCAGCTTGAGGGGCTCATCGAGGATGGTGCGGATGCGCATGCGCGGGTTGAGTGTGGCCCAGGGGTCCTGGAACACCATCTGCATCTGCGGGCGCAGGTGGCGCAAGCGGCTGTGCGAAAGCGCCGTGATGTCCTGCCCCGCCAGCACGATCCGCCCCGAGCTGGGCTGCTCTAGCCGAAGGGCCAGGCGCCCGAGAGTGGTCTTGCCCGAACCGGACTCGCCAACCAGAGCCACGGTCTCGCCGGCCTGAACTGTCAACGAGACATTGTTGACCGCATGCACTACGGTGCCACGGCGCGGCCCAGGGAAGTGCTTGACGACATCGTACAGTTCGAGAGCGGGTGCCATCATGGTGCTCATGCCGCCTCCGGAAAGTGGCAGCGCACACCATGACGCGTGTCTTCGGGCAGGTCCATCAAGGGCCCGCGGCAGACATCCTGCACCCGCAGGCAGCGGTTCTGGTAGGGGCAGCCCGGCGGCAGGTTGTACAGGTCGGGGGCGGTGCCGGCGCGGGTCTGCGACTTGCCCAGGACGATGCGGTCCGGGGAGCTGTCGAGAAGGTGCCGGGTGTAGGGATGGCGTGGCCGAGTGAAGACCTCGGCCACCGGCCCAGCCTCGACCAGTGAGCCCGCAAACATGACGCCGACCTGGTCGCAGTATTGGGCCACCACACCCAGGTCATGCGTAATGAGCAAGGAAGCCATCTGGCGCGTGCGCACGGTCACCCGCAGCAGGTCGAGGATCTGGGCCTGCACGGTCACGTCCAGGCCGGTGGAGGGCTCGTCTGCGATGATAAGCTGGGCATCGTTGACGAGGGCCATGGCGATCAGCACCCGCTGCGCCATGCCGCCGGAGAGCTCGTGCGGCCAAGCCTGCGCACGAGACTCGGGATCCGGTATGCCGACGGCACGAAGCATCTGCAATGCCTTGTCGCGCGCCTCTGATTCACTGGCCTTGCGGTGCACCCGGTGGATGCGAGCGATTTGCTCGCCGACGCGCGTCAACGGGTCGAGCGAGGTCTTGGGAGACTGCACCACCATCGCGATGCGGTCGCCACGCAGGCTGTTCATGGCGTCTTCGGTGAGTTTGGCGAGATCCTGACCCTCGAAGTGGATAGCGCCCCGGACCATGCGGGCTGGTTCCCGCAGCAACTGCATCACGGCATGGGCCGTAAGCGACTTGCCCGCGCCAGTCTCGCCGACCAGGCCGAAGATCTGGCCGCGGTTGATCTTCAGGCTGACACCATTGAGGGCCCGTGCGGTGCGTTCGTTGTTGAAACGGTCATGCGCCACGAAATGCACATGCAGGTCGTGCACGCGCAACAGCGGCACCCCGCTTTCCTGCGCGCCGCTCACCGGCTGCCCTTCTGACGCCGCGGGTCGAGCAGTTCCTCGAGGCCGTCGCCGAACATGGAAAAGCCGATGATGAGTGTCACCAGTGCCACGCCCGGCACGATCGACACCCACCACTCCCCACTGATCATGTAGTCCGCGCCCTGTCGGATCATCGCCCCCCATTCGGGCGTCGGGGCCTGTATGCCCACGCCGATGAATGCAAGCGTGGCCGAAACCCGTACAGCCCAAGCCATGCGGATGGGCATCTGGGCCATGGCGCCTCGGATGCAGTTGGGCAGCAGGTGTACGAACAGGATGCGCCAGGTCGGATTGCCGGCATTGACCGCGGCCTCCACGAAGCCGCCTGCGCGCAGCGCGAGCACCTCGGCCCGCACCAGGCGGGCGAACACCGGGACATCCAGCATGCCGATCACGAGCACCACGTTGGCAAGTGACTGACCCGTCGCCGACACGATGGCGAGCGCGAGGATGATGGAGGGGAACACGCGGATGGCGTCCATGATGCGCAGCGTGATTTCGTCGACCCAACCGCCACGGTAACCAGCGTATAGGCCGATCGGAACGCCCACCACCAGCCCGAAAAGCAGCACCGGAACGGCAATGCCGAATGCGTACCGCGCTCCATAGATGGTGCGGGACAGGACGTCCATGCCGTTGCCATCGGTGCCCAGCAGGAACTGCCCGCTCGGCCCAGTCAGCACCGATTTTGGGAAAGGCCGCACCGGATCGAACGGTGTGATCCAGGGCGCCAGCACGGCGAGCAGTGCGAACACGGCGATGATGGCAAGGCCCACAGTGCCTGTTGGCGTGGAGCGGGCAAGCGAGTAGAGGCGCCGGCACAGTTGTCCGAGCACCGAGGGCGACTGCTGCATGTCAGGAACAGCGGGAGCATTCATCTAGCACCTGCCGCCGCACGCGGCTCCAGTTTGAGGATCAACAGATCGGTGATCGCAAAAATCACGATCGCAATCACCGACATCAGCACGACATAACCCTGGACGACGGCGAAGTCCCCTTTCAGGATGGCGGTCAAGCCGAACTGGGAGACACCGCCCCAGGAAAAAATGAGCTCGAGCACCGACGCAGCTCCAAAAAGTGCAGTGAGTTCCGTGGCGCCGTAGGTCAGCACTGGCACGCTGGCATTGCGCCAGATCATGCGCCGCACCATCGGCTTGGGGAGGCCGGCGGCGCGTGCGTAACGCACATAGTCGCTGGCCATGACGTCGAGGGCGATGGCACGTGTCTGCTTAATGAGCGGGGCCGCGAACACGATTGCCACGACCAGGCAGGGCAGGACCAGGCGCCCGGCTGCCGACAGTGCAGCAGCCTTGTCGCCGGCGATGAGCGCATCTATCACGTAGCTGCCGGTGACCAGCTTGGGCGAGTTGATCATTAGGTCGATCCGGCCCATCGGTGGTGGCGCCCATTGCAGCAGGAAGAAGAAAACGAAGATCAGTGCCAGTCCAAGGAAAATCGTCGGCATGCCGAATCCGAGCAGCGAGAGGAACCGGCTCCAGTGGTCAAACCGCCGATTGGCGTTCAGGGCCGATTGCATGCCGGCCCACACGCCGAGGAGCCCCCCCACCAGGCTGCCAAGCATGACAAGCTCGAGTGTCGCAGGCAGCCGCATCAGAAGTTCGTCGAGAACCGGTTTGCCCGACAACCAGGACGTGCCGAGGTTGCCCTGAAACACCAGCCTCACATACTCGGCGAACTGCACCAATACCGGCTGGTCCAACTTGTAGGCGGCCCGGATCGCGTTGATTTCGTTGGTGCCCGCAGTTGGCCCGGCCAGCATGCCGACCGGGTCATTGTTGCCCACCCGCACCAGCATGAACGTGAACAGCAACACACCGAGCAGGATCGGCAGCGACAGAACTGCTCGGCGTAGCACCAGATAGAAGGTCGAGATCATGCGGAAGATCAAGGTGGCCGAGCGTCTGGCCTTCGCACGCTGCGGCGCGGGGCCTCGAAGGACCGGGGTACACGCCCCGGCAGGAAGTCATCATCAGGCGGGGACGGGACCCGCCTCGCCATGTCGCAGGTCTAGCGTTGGCAGCGCAGGTCGGCAAACCGGGGCCAGTCATCCGGGTACCAGATCCAACCCCTGACACAGGTGTTCATGGCCTGGTGGATGCCCGGGTAGTACAACATCACCCATTCATTGTCATCGGCATGCATCTTCTGGGCACGCTTGACGAGATCATACCGCTTGGCGTCGTCGGTTTCCAGAAGCGCATCGGAGATGAGCTTGTCGACGCCGGCATTGTTGTAAGCACTGCGGTTGGCCACGCCCTTGGAGAATCCGAAGATCCAGGAGGTGAACACCGGGTCGAGCACGAAGGTGGCGTCGCCGGCAGGGAACATGGGCATGTCGCGCAGACGGATCAGCCCGCGGTTGACGAACTCAGGATCGGGGATCCGGGTGAGGTTGAGTCGGATGCCGGCTTCAGCCAGTTGGCTCTTGAGCTGGATCGAGACCGGCTCCATCCACCAGTAGGTGCCGGCATAGAGATAGGGAAGATCGATGCCATTGGGGTAACCCGCCTCGGTCAGCAATGCCTTGGCGCGTGCGATGTCCCGCTTGGGCCGTGTGAACGAAGCCGCGTGCCCGGGCACCGTGGGTGGCACCATTGAGGTGACCGGAATGCCCAGGCCTTCGAACACCGAGGCGTTGAAGGCTTCGAAATCGGTTGCCAGCACCACCGCCTCGCGGATGCGCTTGTCGTCGAACGGCTTGATGCCTGTGTTCATGCGGACCGTCGCGGGCTGGGTGCCGGTGACCGACTCGACCTTCACGGAGCGGTCTTTCTTGAGGTCGCTGATCTGCTTGAGCGGGGTATCTTCGAGCCACTGGGCCTGCCCGGTCTTGAGCAGTGCCACCCGGTTCGACAGCGAAGGCACCTCACGGTAGATCACGCGGTCGTAGAAGGGCTTACCGCGGAAGTAGTTCGGATTGGCCTTGAGGACCACCTGCTCTCCCGGCTTGAGGGACTCGATGGAATAGGCGCCGAAGCCGACGAGGTTCTGGTCGATGTACTTGTTACCGAACGGATCGTCTGCCGTGGCGTTTTTCAGTACCTGCGTCTTGTCATGCAGGGTCGGGAAATACATCGTGAGCATCGGCAGCAGGATCTTGCTCGGGTTCTTGAGGTTGATCGTCACCTCGTACTCGCCAGTCTTCGAGAAGGTGTCAACGCCGATCAGGTTGTAGAGAAAGAACGAGGTGCGTTTGATGCTCCACGCGCGCTCCAGGCTCCAGACGATGTCGTCGGCCTTCATCTCGTTGCCCCAGGGGCTCTTGACGCCCCGGCGCAGCTTGAAGACGTAGGTCTTGCCGTCGGGGGAGACAGTCCAGCTTTCGGCCAGGTTGGACTCGATGTTGGCCGGATCCAGCGTGATGCGGCCGTCGCCGCCGGTGACGCGCTTGAAGCGCACCAGGCTTTCGTTGGCCTGCACGATCATCTGGCGGGTAGCGACCTTGGGGATGTCCCCATCGAAACCGGTCGGCGTCTGGGGGGCTGCGACCACCAGGGTCTGCTGAGCAGTTGCCGGAGCCACCACAAAGAGCCCGAGGACCGAGGCTGCGAGGGCGCCGGCGATCCGGGCATGTGCCCAGCCTGCGAAGAATTGACGACGCACATCATGTAATGCCATGTTCAAAGAGCTCCTAATCGAAGTGGTGAACCATAATACATCTAAGTAATTTGTGCTGTCAATAAGATAGCTTGACGGGCTATTGTCTAAAAAAGAGCAATGGATTCCTGTGTCGAAAAGCCGGTCAGCGAGTAGCCAAAGGTCTCGGTAATCCTGCCTAGCGAAGTCCTGTTTTCCTGTCATGTTTCCCGGAGGAGATTGACCATGCCACTTGAGCTTCCAGTTTGGCGTTCGCTGCTGTACGTGCCGGCAAACGTCGAAAGATACGTCGACCAGGCCCATGCGCGTGGTGCCGATGCGATCCAACTCGATCTGGAGGACAGCGTGCCGCCTTCAGAAAAGGCTTATGCCCGTAAACTGATTCAGGCCCATGCAGCGCGGGTGCGGCGTGGCGGAGCGGATGTCGTTGTTCGCATCAACCAGCCGCTGTCCCTGGCGGTCCGCGACATCGAAGCTGCTGTGTGCCCAGACGTCGATGCGATTGCAATCACCAAGGCAAGCGGGGTCTCTCACCTCCGGCTGCTCGATGATCTGGTGAGCGAGCTGGAAAGCCGGCGCGGCATGCGGGTTGGCCACACACGGTTCATCACAATGATCGAAACCGCAGACGCCTTCTTCCGCATCCGCGAGATCACCACCGCGAGCCAGCGCATCGTGGCCTGCAACATCGGAGGCGAGGATTTTTCACTCGACTGCAATATGGTGCCCGGCAGCGAAACCTTGCTCTATCCAAAACAGCACATGGTACTTGCGGCCAGTGCCGCTGGCATCCTGCCACTGGGCTTCGTGGACAGTGTGGCGGGATTCGGCGACTGGGAGGCTTTTCGTAAAATGGTACGCCGTTCGCGCGATTTCGGATTTCAGGGGGCCGGTTGCATCCATCCGGGGCAGGTCACCATCGTCAACCACGAATACCGGCCCGGCGCCGATGAGGTCGCCCTTGCGCGCAGGCTCATCGACATGGACGCCGAGGCGGCGCTGGACGGGCGGGGGTCGTTTGCCCTTGACGGCAAGATGGTCGACGTCCCCGTGGTCCGGCGGGCACAGCGCTTGTTGCGGCGCTTTGATGCCATCGTAGCGCGGGAAGAGCGCACGCTGGCTGCCATGCGGGGGTGATCCGCACCAGGCGCGAGCACATCACCCGTTACGGTCATCGTCCGCTAAGGCCCGGCTCCAAGCGGAAGGCAGCGGCAGTATTGACTTTTGGCGCATATGTTTGACAGCAACGCTCGAGCGGATCTTTTCGATTTCGGGTACGGGGTTGAGTTGCTCGAGGATGAGTTCCTACAGCTCGCTGATGCCTTTGACCGCCAGCCAAAAGAGAAAAAAGTGTGGCGGGATAAGGCTAAGGGCCTATCCATCTGCGTTGCGACGAGGCGACGATAACAAGGCTTTGAAAAAGACGCCTGAAGAAACGGCAACCGAACGGCAACCAGAAACGCAATCGAGGACAGAATAGAGAAAGGACTTAGCCACTTTCGAAGCTAAGTCTTTGATTTATATGGTCGGTGTGAAAGGATTCGAACCTTCGACCCCTTGCACCCCATGCAAGTGCGCTACCAGGCTGCGCCACACACCGATCTCGCTTTAATTATACCCGGTCGTCACCCGCCAATTACCAGGCAGGTGACAGCAGATCCCGGATTTCGAACAGTTCACGCCTGAGCTGGAGCAGTCGCTCACCCGCCGTCTCGTGGGTTGGGGCCATCAGATCGGCCTCGGTCACGGCCTCTTCGATCTCGCCATCCAGCGCCTCAAGTTCATCTAACCCCGCCAGCAGGACCTCACCGTTGCGCTTTCTGTCGCGCTCCGCTTGAAGGATCTCTTGCATCTTATTGCGCGCACCGCTGATGGTGAACCCCTGTTCGTACAGAAGGTCGCGGATGCGCCGGATCATCAGCACCTCATGGTGTTGGTAGTACCGCCGGTTGCCACGACGCTTCATGGGGCGCAATTGCGTGAATTCCTGCTCCCAATACCGCAGCACATGCGGTTTAACGCCACAAAGATCGCCCACTTCACCGATGGTGAAGTAGCGTTTGGCAGGGATGGGCGGGAGACTTTTCTCCATTGAAATCAAGGCAGTGTGACAGTAAGCTACGAGGTTACTCTAAGCTTGTACCGGCTGTAAAGGGGCAATTAGGCCGTCGCCCACAAGGTGTTAACGGGTTGGGGCTGAGCCGCTCACCCTCTCATCGTCCTGAATCTGCTCTTTGAGCTTCTGACTGGCATGAAAAGTCACCACCCGGCGCGCGTCGATCGGAATCGCCTCACCGGTACGCGGGTTGCGACCCGGCCGCGGTGCCTTGGTGCGGATCTGAAAATTACCAAAACCCGAAATCTTGACGTCCTGCCCATCGACCAGACTGTTTGCGATGAGGTCAAAGAACGCGTCGACCATGTCCTTGGACTCGCGCTTGTTCAGGCCGATTTGCTCGAACAGCAAATCAGCCAGTTGCGCTTTGGTCAAAGCGGCTGTTTCAAGGCTTTCAACCGAAATATCCATACAGGCTGTGAATGAAAGTAGCTTGGTCAGGCCTCAGACCCGCTGCCGCGCGCCCAGGCGTTGCATCAGGCTGGCCAGGATGGCCTGTACCACCACCTCAATCTGACTCTCGGTCAGGGTGGCTTCGTCACTGTTGAGGGTCAGGCGAACAGCCATGCTTTTCAGCTCAGGTTTGACGCCTGAGACCCCATCAGAGACCTCAACCGTTTTGGGCCGGTACACGTCAAACAGGACGGCATCACGCAGCAGGCCCTCCGCGGGCGCGGCCCAAACCGCCGCCATGAGTTCGGCATGGGTCAGGGTCTCGTCCACCAGCACGGCGATATCACGCTCTACGGGTTGGTGCTTGGCCACGCCCTGGAACGCGGGCACAGGGCGCTGCAGCAGGGCATCAAGCTCGAGTTCAAACATCATGGGAGCCTGTGTCAACTCGTAACTTTGACGCCAACGCGGGTGCAACTCCCCCACAAAGCCGATCGCCCGGTCGGCCAGCAGCACGCGGGCGCAGCGTCCGGGGTGCATGGCCGGGTGCTCGGCCGGCTCGAACACCGGCTTGAGCGGCGCCAGCAGGGCTTCGACGTCGCCCTTGATATCAAAAAAGTCAAGCGGACGCTCTTTGCTACCCCAATGCAAGGCCTGCGCACTGCCGCAGGCCATGCCGGCAACGCGCATGGGCTGATGAAAGCCGGCCACCGTGACATCGGAGTCGGTCACAGAGGCATCGCGCAGGAAAACACGACCCAGCTCGAAGACCCGCACCTGCTGCGTCTTGCGGTCCTGGTTGAACTTGAGCACCTGCAACAGGGAGCCCAGCAGGGAGGAACGCATCACGCTCATCTGGCTGGCGATCGGGTTCAGCAGCTGGATCGGCGCCGGATTACCAGACAGCTCATGCTCCCATCGGGCTTCCACAAAACTAAAGTTGATGGTCTCGCGGAAACCGAGTGCAGCCAGGCTGCGGCGTACCGCAAAGGGGCTGCGCCGGGATTCGGCCCGAATCTTGGCGGTGATTGGTGCCCGCGGCGGCGTGTGAGGCAATTGCTGGTAGCCGACGATACGAGCCACTTCCTCAATCAGGTCTTCTTCAATCTGCAGGTCAAAGCGGTAGGGAGGTGGCACCACGGTCAACACGCCGTCAGCCTGTGTCACCGGCAGTCCCAGGCGCGTCAGCACATCGACACACTGTGCCTGGCTCAGCGGCATACCGATGACCTTGGCCGCCCGGGCCACCCGCAGCTGGACAGGGGCCGCTCGGTGTAGATTTACCTGTTGGTCGTCGATCGGGCCGCACAGGGTGTCGGTGGTGCCGCAGATGTCAATCACGAGCTGTGTGATGCGCTCGATGTGCGCCACCGTCTGACTGGGGTCCACGCCGCGCTCAAAGCGGTGCCCGGCATCGGTGGAGAAATTAAACCGCCTGGAGCGGCCGGCGATGGCCTTGGGCCACCAGAAGGCCGCCTCGACGAAAACGTGGCGTGTGTCGTCGGAGACGGCGGTCGCGTCACCACCCATGATGCCGGCCAGCGACTCGACCTGTTGTGCATCGGCAATCACGCCCACCTCAGCGTCCACCGTCACCGTGTTGCCGTTGAGCAGCTTGAGCTGCTCGCCCGGCTGCCCCCAGCGCACCTGCAGACCGCCATGAATCTTGGCCAGATCGAAAATATGCGATGGCCGGCCAAGCTCAAACATGACATAGTTGGAGATGTCCACCAGTGCGCTGACGCTGCGTTGGCCGCAGCGCGCCAGCCGCTCCACCATCCAGCTCGGCGTGGCAGCCTGTGGGTTGATATGGCGGATGACGCGCCCGGAAAACCGGCCGCACAAATCTGGTGCACTGATCGTTACCGCCAGTGTCTCGGCGCTGCCGGGGACAAGCGCTGGCCACGTCGGCACGGTCAGCGCCGTGCCCGTCAGGGCAGCCACTTCCCGGGCCACCCCGAACACGCTCAGGCAATGCGCGAGGTTGGGTGTGAGTTTGAGGGTGAACAGGGTGTCATCCAGCGACAGCCATTGCCGGAGGTCCTGCCCCAGGGGCGCATCGGCGGCGAGCTCCAGCAAGCCGCCATGGTCGTCAGACAATTGCAGCTCGCGGGCTGAGCACAGCATGCCCTGGCTGTCTACGCCACGCAGTTTGCCGACCTTGATCAGAAACGGTTTGCCATCCTGGCCCGGCGGCAATTCGGCCCCGACCAGGGCGCAGGGCACCCGGATGCCGACACGTGCGTTGGGCGCGCCACACACGATGTTGAGAGGTTGCGGCTGACCGATGTCGACCTGGCAAACACGCAGGCGGTCAGCATTGGGGTGCTGCACCGCTGCCACGATTTCGCCGACCACGATGTGGGTGAAGCGAGGCGCGACCGGCTTGAGCTCCTCGACCTCAAGCCCGGCCATGGTCAGGGTGTCAGCCAGTTGTTGCGTGGACAGGGGCGGGTTGCAGAACTCGCGCAGCCAGGATTCAGGGAATTGCATAGGACTTGGGCGGTTTCACTCGAATTGCGACAGGAACCGGATGTCACCATCAAAAAACAGGCGCAGGTCATTCACGCCGTAGCGCAGCATGGTCAGCCGGTCTGGCCCCATGCCAAAGGCAAAGCCCAGGTAACGCTCAGGATCCAAGCCCATATTGCGGACCACGTTGGGGTGGACCTGACCGGACCCGGCCACCTCCAGCCAGCGGCCGGCGAGCGGTCCGTCCTGGAACTGGATGTCTATTTCAGCACTGGGCTCGGTAAATGGGAAAAAGCTGGGGCGAAAGCGCAGCACCAGATCATCCGATTCAAAAAAAGCACGACAGAAGTCGGTGAAGACGAATTTCAGGTCCTTGAAGCTCACATCCTCGCCAATCCAGAGGCCCTCGCACTGGTGGAACATGGGCGAGTGGGTGGCATCGCTGTCGACCCGGTAGGTACGACCGGGCGCGATCACCCGGATTTCGGGCATATCACCATCGAACAGCCCTTCAGCGGAACGACCTGCCGCCGCCCGGTGACGTTTGACATGCTGCACGGCATGCCGGATCTGCATCGGGCTGGTGTGGGTGCGCAGCAGGTTGGGCGCCTGCGCTGTGCCACCCTCAACGTAGAAGGTGTCGTGCATAGACCTCGCCGGGTGGTCCTGCGGGGTGTTGAGCGCGGTGAAATTGAACCAGTCGGTTTCGATCTCGGGGCCCTCGGCTACCTCGAAGCCCATGGAGCCAAAAATGGCTTCAATGCGCTCCAGGGTCAGCGACACCGGGTGCAGACCGCCCTCCCCCCGGCGACGGCCAGGCAGGCTGACATCCAACGCCTCGGCCTGCAACTGGGACCTTAACTGCGCGTCGGCAAGCGCCTGCCGAGCCTGGGTCAAGGCCTCCTCAATCGCCTGTTTAGCCTGGTTGATGGCGGCACCGCGAGATTTCTTTTCGTCGATGCTCAGGGCTGCCATGCCCTTCATCAGGTCGGTAATGCTGCCGGACTTGCCCAGGAACAGGGCCTTGGCGTTCTCCAGCTCTGCCGGCGTGCCGGCCCGGGCAAATGCGGACCGTGCGTTGTCAACCAGGGCGTTCAACTCGTTCATGGTATCTCTTGTCATTGAAAAAGGGCTAGAGCCTTTTCAAGCGCTAGCCCTTGTCGCCATTGCTTAGACCACTACCAAAAGTGTAGCGATCTGGCGCCGACTCAAGCCGCCAGTTTGGCCTTGACCTGCTCGACAATGCCAGCAAATGCGGCCATGTCATGGACCGCGATATCGGACAGCACCTTGCGGTCAATCTCGATATTGGCCTTTTTGAGGCCATTGGCGAACTGGCTGTAAGTCAAGCCGCACTGACGGGCTGCCGCGTTGATACGGGCAATCCACAGCTGACGGAACACCCGCTTTTTGGTACGGCGGTCACGGTAGGCGTATTGCCCGGCCTTCATCACCGCTTCTTTGGCGATGCGGAAGACATTGCCGCGGCGGCCGCGGAAACCTTTGGCGAGGGCGAGAACTTTTTTGTGGCGGGCGCGAGCCGTTACACCACGTTTGACGCGAGGCATGTGAGTACTCCTTGTTCGTCGTTAATCAAATACCACGGCCGGGCAGCATCTGCGCCATGTGACCCATATTGGTCTCATGCACAGCGGTGGACCCGCGCAACTGGCGTTTATTTTTGGTGGTCTTCTTGGTCAGAATGTGACGTTTGAAGGCGTGACCGCGTTTGACGGTGCCACCTGGACGGACGCGGAAGCGTTTCTTCGCCGCGCTCTTGGTCTTCATTTTGGGCATTTTCATGCTCCTTTTTCATTGTGCTCGTGAGGCGTCTGCAAACGGTTTGCAGCCTTGTTGGCCCCGAGCCACTTTTATGGATCAGCCCCTTGCGGCGCTGCCCCAATTCTCTAGGACGCAGCCACAGGTGCCGAGTCCGTGGCCGCTTTTGCGGTCACCTTCTTCTTGCCGGGAGCGATCATCATGATCATCTGCCGGCCCTCGAGCTTGGGAAACTGCTCGATCAGGATCGTGTCGCCCAACTCAGCGCGAATACGGTTCAACAAGGCCATGCCGATTTCCTGGTGCGTGATTTCACGGCCACGAAAGCGCAGGGTGATCTTGCATTTGTCGCCCTCTGACAAAAAGCGCTTGATGTTGCGCATCTTGATGTTGTAGTCACCGTCATCGGTGCCCGGGCGGAACTTGATTTCCTTGATTTCAATGACCGTCTGCTTGGCCTTGGCCTCAGCCGCCTTCTTCTGCTCCTGGTATTTGAACTTGCCGTAGTCCATCAACCGGCACACCGGCGGAACTGCCGTCGCCGAGATTTCTACCAGGTCTACATCGAGGTCTCCCGCCAGGCGGAGGGCTTCCATGAGACTCACCACACCAATCGGCTCGTTGTTGACGCCGGAGAGGCGGACTTCCGGGGCCATGATTTCCCGATTCAGGCGGTGTTTGCGTTCTTCGCGGTGACGACGGTCACGAAATTCAGTAGCTATGGCTTAATCCTTTGTCAACGGGGCTACAACACTGTAGCGATACACGCTGGGTACACGCGACTTGGGTGCTGTGCGATGCCGGCGAGGGCTCAGACAGCAGACTTGTTGGCAAGATCACCGGCGATTATTTGCACAAAGGCATCGAGTGACATGACACCGAGGTCTTGACCACCCCGGACGCGCACCGCAACGTTTCCTGCCGCCTTCTCTTTGTCACCCACGACGAGGATGTAAGGCAGCTTTTGCATTGAATGCTCGCGTATTTTATACGTGATCTTCTCATTGCGAAAATCAGTGATCACCCTAAGTTCTTGATTCGGCAGTGACTTTTTCAGTTTTTCAGCAATTTCGCGACAATAATCAACTTGGGCGTCAGTGATGTTGAGCACGGCGACCTGTACCGGGGCCAGCCAAGCCGGCAGCGCGCCGGCGCTTTCCTCGATCAGAATGCCGATGAAACGCTCCAGACTGCCGACGATGGCCCGGTGCAGCATGACCGGCCGGTGGCGGGCGCCGTCCTCACCGACATACTCGGCGTCCAGCCGCTCTGGCATCGAAAAATCAACCTGCATCGTGCCACACTGCCACTGTCGCCCGATCGCATCCTTGAGCGTGTATTCAATCTTGGGGCCGTAAAACGCGCCGTCGCCGGGAGAGATTTCAAACTCGCAGCCTGAGGCGCGCAAGCTCTCCATCAGGGCATGCTCTGCCTTGTCCCAGATCTCGTCTGAGCCGATGCGCTGCGCCGGTCGGGTGGCGATCTTGTAGATGATGCGTTGGAAGCCGAAGTCGGCGTAGACCTTCTGCAGCAAGGTGGTGTAGGCCACGCACTCCCCCAGGATCTGGTCTTCGGTGCAAAAAATGTGACCATCGTCCTGGGTAAAACCGCGCACCCGCATGATGCCGTGCAGGCCACCCGAGGGCTCGTTGCGGTGGCACTGGCCAAATTCGCCGTAACGCAGCGGCAGGTCGCGGTAGCTCTTGATGCCCTGCTTGTAAATCAGGATGTGGCCAGGGCAGTTCATCGGCTTGAGCGCATAGTCGCGCTTTTCCGACTCCGTGGTGAACATGTTTTCGCGGTACTTGTCCCAGTGGCCGGTTTTTTCCCAGAGGGTCTTGTCGATGATCTGCGGCCCTTTGACCTCGAGGTAGCCGTTGTCCCGGTAGACCCTGCGCATGTACTGCTCCACGCCCTGCCAAAGCGTCCAGCCCTTGGGGTGCCAAAACACCAAACCCGGAGCATGGTCATCAATATGGAACAGGTCGAGCTCCCGACCCAGCTTGCGGTGGTCCCGCTTCTCGGCCTCTTCCAGCATGGTCAGGTGGTGTTGCAGTTCATCCTTGGTGGCCCAGGCGGTGCCGTAAACGCGCTGAAGCATCTCGTTGCGATGGTCGCCGCGCCAATAGGCGCCGGCCAATTTCATCAACTTGAAATGCCGCAACTTGCCGGTGCTGGGCACGTGCGGGCCGCGGCACAGGTCTTCAAACGGGCCCTCACGGTAAAGGGACACGTCTTCATTGGCCGGAATGCTGGCAATGATCTCCGCCTTGTAGTGCTCCCCCAAATCTCGGAAATAGCTCACAGCCTCGTCTCGCGGCAGCACGCGCCGGGTAACCGGCTCGTCCCGGGCAGCAAGTTCGACCATCTTCTTCTCAATGGCCAGCAGATCCTCGGGCGTGAACGGCCGCTTGTAGGAAAAATCGTAAAAGAAACCATGCTCGATCACCGGACCAATCGTGACCTGGGCCTCTGGAAACAGGGTCTTGACGGCGTAGGCCAGCAGATGGGCTGTGGAATGGCGAATCACCTCCAGGCCCTCCGCATCCTTGGCCGTGATGATGGCCAGCGCGCTGTCGGCATCCATCGTGTAACTGGTGTCGACCAACTTGCCGTCCACCCGGCCTGCCAGCGCCGCCTTGGCCAGGCCGGCACCAATAGATGCCGCAACCTCAGCCACTGTGACCGGAGCGATGAACTCGCGTTGCGAGCCGTCGGGGAGTGTGATGTGGATCATGATTGGTGCATCGGTGAAATGGGAACAAAAAAGCGCGGTACGGTCCGCGCTTTTTACTATTAATTTGATAGCTGCCAAGCCATAAGGCGAGCGGGCTACGGCCTTATTTGACTTTAAACTGGGACGGTCTAGTTCGCTGTGTCATATCCCGGGTTTCTTTCTGGTCTTTGCAGCGTGGTAAAGCCAGCGAGTTTAACCGCAGTCAGTGCTTGGGGCCGACGCAAAAAAGCCGGGCCCCTTGTCAAGGGCCCGGCCGGTCAAACGCAGGGCCAGATCAGTGGAACTGCTCCTCCTCGGTCGAACCGGTCAGCGCAGTCACGCTGGACTTGCCGCCCTGGATGACGGTGGTGACCTCGTCAAAGTAGCCAGTGCCGACTTCCTGCTGGTGCGACACAAAGGTGTAGCCGCGGTCCCGTGCAGCGAACTCGGGCTCTTGCACTTTTTCCACATAGGCCGACATGCCGCGTTTAACGTAATCCTGTGCCAAGTCAAACATGTTGTACCACATGGAGTGGATGCCAGCCAGGGTGATGAACTGGTACTTGTAGCCCATGGCACCGAGTTCACGCTGGAACTTGGCGATGGTGGCGTCGTCCAAATTCTTCTTCCAATTGAAAGACGGCGAGCAGTTGTAGGCGAGCATCTTGCCGGGGTGCTTGGCGTGCACGGCATCGGCAAACTTCTTGGCAAACTCAAGGTCGGGTGTGCCGGTTTCGCACCAGACCAGGTCGGCGTACTCGGCATAGGCCACGGCACGCGAGATTGCTTGGTCCATGCCTTTGCGGGTCTTGTAAAAGCCTTCGGCAGTTCGCTCACCGGTCAGAAAGGGTTTGTCGTTGTCGTCGTAATCGCTGGTCAGCAGATCCGCTGCCTCGGCGTCGGTGCGGGCAATCACCAGCACGGGCACACCGCACACATCGGCCGCCATACGTGCGGCGATCAACTTCTGGCAGGCCTCTGCGGTGGGCACCAGCACCTTGCCACCCATGTGGCCGCACTTCTTGACCGACGCCAACTGGTCTTCCCAGTGGACACCGGCCGCGCCGGCCTTGATCATGGCCTTCATCAGCTCAAACGCATTGAGCACGCCGCCAAAACCGGCTTCGGCGTCGGCCACGATGGGGGCAAAATTGTCGATATAGCCCGTGTCGCCAGCGTCAATGCCCTTGGAGTGCTGGATTTCATCAGCGCGGCGGAAGGTGTTGTTGATACGCTCCACCACCGTCGGCACCGAATCCACCGGGTACAGCGACTGGTCGGGGTACATCGACGCATAAGAGTTGTTATCGGCCGCGACCTGCCAACCGGACAGGTATATCGCCTTGACGCCAGCCTTCACCTGCTGCATCGCCTGCCCGCCAGTCAGGGCGCCGAGGCAATTGACATAGGGCTCGGTCGCCAGCAGGTCCCAGAGCTTTTCGGCACCGCGGCGCGCGAGGGTGTGCTCTATCGGGAAAGACCCACGCAGACGCACGACATCAGCAGCGCTGTAGCCACGCTTGATGCCCTTCCAACGCGGGTTGGTGGCCCAGTCTTTTTCCAAGGCCGCGATTTGCTGCTCGCGGCTCAATTGTTCGGTGAGGGTTTGTGGCATGAGATCACTCCTGAGTTGAAAAGAGATTGGGGCCGCTTGCATCGCAAGCTCGGCGACCATGGCTTGATTTTAGGTCTTCTATAAGACTGAATATAAATCTTATGTCTTATACAAGACATAAATTTTATTTATTAAAATCAGTGACTTAAGACAGACTTTTTACTATACGAAATATAATTTTTCACTGTGAGAAATTTTGACGCAGCGCAGCATGCTGATATTTCATATCGAGAAACATCAACTCAGGGATGGGCGGCGGGTGATGCCCCTACAGCGAGGCTAAAACGCGTCGGCGTAACGCTGCAACTCCCAGGGGGAGATGGTTTGGTGGTACTCATCCCACTCGCGCTGCTTGAGTTGGATGAACTCAGCACAGAAGGCCTCGCCGACAGCGCTCACCAGGGCACGGTCGTTTGCCAGCGCCTGGATCGCCGTCTGCAAGTCGCGCGGCAGGCGAGCCGGCATCGCTTGCGCCGCAGCCTGCTGCTGGTACAAATCCACCGTGCAAGCGGGCGGGCAGACCATGGCCTGGTCGACGCCATTCAGGCCAGCGGCCAGGGTGGCCGCAATGGCCGCATACACGTTGCACGACGGGTCGGGCAGACGCCACTCCAGCCGACCATCCACAGTGCGCACCACGCAGGTGCGGTTGTTGTCGCCATAGCTCTTCCAGACCGGCGACCACGTGGTGCCGGAGGCGCTGCTGCTGCTGGCCAAACGCTTGTAACTGTTGACGGTGGGTGCGCACAGGGCACTGAGGCCATCGGCATGGTGCAACAAGCCGGCGATGAAGCGGTAACCGTCGGGGCTCAACAACAGTGGGTCAGCCCGATCAGCAAACACGGCCCTGCCCTGCGCATCCGTGATGCTGAGGTGGAAATGCAAGCCGCTGCCGGGCGCATGCGCCAATGGTTTGGGCATGCAGCTGAACACCATGCCGTGGCGCTGCGCCACCGCATGCGCCGTCATCTTGAACAGGATGAAGCGGTCGGCAGCGGCCAGCGCCTCGTCAAAGCGGTAATTGATCTCGTACTGGCCGCTGGCGTCCTCGTGGTCGATCTGTTGCAACTCAAAGCCGAGCGCAGTGAGCGCCTGGCGCATGTCCTCTAGAAACTCCCTGTTGCGGTAGATGGCCTTCAGGTCGTAAGACGGTTTATCCAGCCGGTCCTGGGCGTCTGCCGTCTCCCAGCCACCACTGGCAGCCGGTTTGAGCAGAAAAAACTCTGGTTCAATGCCGACCCATAGGGTCCAACCGCGTTGCTGCAGGCGCTGCAACTGCGCCTTGAGCAGTTGGCGGGAACAGGTGTCGAGCGCCTGGCCGCCGGCAAAGCCGTCGCACACCGCATGGGCCACGCCAGGCATGAAAGGCAGGGGCCGCAGGGAATCGACCTCGACACGGCCGTAGTACTCGCTGCGCGGCCCGAGGCGCCCCAGCCCGGTGCCCCAGATGCTGGGCCCCGCAAAACCGGCCCCGGTCTCAGCCCATTCATGCAGTTTGGCCAAGGGCACCAACTTGCCTTTGGCCACGCCATGCAGGTCGACAAACTGCGCCAGCACGCTGTGAATGCCCTGCGCAGACAGCGTGTCCATCGCTGCCTGGACACGCACGACCGCCTCAGGCGCCAATGACGTCATCCAGAATGGCCAGCGCCTCGTCGAACACGCTGTCTTCGATCGTCAACGGAAACAGGAAGCGCAGCACGTTGCCGTGAACGCCGCAGGTCAGCAACAACAGTCCTTTTTTCAACGCCGCCTGCTGAATCTGCTTGGTGAGATCCGCATCTGGGGCGCCGGTTACGGGATTGACAAACTCGCAGGCGATCATGGCACCCAGCCCACGCACATCACCCATGGTCTTGTTGGTCTGCTGCAGCTTGTGCAAGCGGCTGAGCAGGCGCGCGCCCAGCACGTTGGCCCGCTCGGGCAGACGCTCATCCCGCATGATGTCAAGCACAGCGTGTGAGGCCGCAATGGCCAGTGGGTTGCCGGCATAGGTTCCGCCCAGGCCGCCGGGCGCCGGCGCATCCATGATCGCGGTACGGCCCACCACCGCCGACAGCGTGGTGCCGCCCGCCATGCTCTTGGCCATGGTCATCAGATCGGGCGAGACGCCGAAGTGCTCCATGGCAAACATCTTGCCGGTGCGGGCGAAACCGGTTTGCACTTCGTCGGCAATCAGCAAAATGCCATGCTCGTCGCACAGCGCGCGCAGCCATTCCACAGCCGCCTTCTGGATCACGTTGAAGCCACCCTCGCCCTGCACCGGCTCAAACACAATCGCCGCCACCCGCGTAGGCTCGATATCACTCTTGAACAGGTGGGCCATCGCCTTTTTGGTCTCGTCAAGCGAGGCGCAATGGCATGGAAACGGAAGGTGGTAAATCTCTGGCGGGAAGGGCCCGAAGCCGGCCTTGTAGGGCTGGACCTTGCCGGTCAGTGACACGGCGAACAGGCTGCGACCGTGGAATGCGCCGCCAAAGGCGATAACGCCGCCCCGACCGGTGGCTGAGCGAGCGATCTTGACCGCGTTTTCAATGGCTTCCGCGCCGGTGGAGAAAAAAGCCGCCTTCTTGGGCCCGTCGATAGGCGTGATGGCCACGATACGCTCGGCCAGCGCCACATACTCGGCATAAGGCACCACCTGGTAGCAGGTGTGGGTGAATCGCTGCAACTGCGCCGCAATCGCGGCCTGAATCCTGGGGTGGCAGTG
>JBAXMQ010000002.1:0-78118 GCA_037134215.1 Betaproteobacteria bacterium | reverse complement strand
CTGGGCCTGGCAATCACCCGCAAGATCATCGAACGTCATGGCGGCCAGATTGAGGCCAGCGGCGTGCCCGATGGCGGCTGCCGCGTCAGCATCAGGTTGCCACTGCCTTAAGGCAGCGCTGCTCAGGCCGCGGGCAGCGGCAACACCGCGCCAAACTTGCTGCGCTTGATGCTGAAAAACGCCTTGACGTTGCGCACATTGGCGTCAACGGTGAACAAGCGCTGCGTCAGCGCCAGGTAGGCGGGCATGTTGGCGGTGTGCACCACCAGGCAAAAGTCCGGCCCTGGTGAGACGCGGTAGCACTGCTGCACCGCGTCGTCGGGCGCCACCTTGGCTTCAAAGGCCGCCAGCGCGGCTTGGTCTTGCCGGTCCAGCGTGACCTCCACCACCGCGCACAGGCCGTGCCCGGCCGCACTGGCCAGTTTGTCGACGCTGAGCACGGCAACTTGGCGCTCGATCCAACCTGCTTCGTGCAGGCGCTTGACGCGCCGCAGGCAGGTGGGGGGCGACACATGAACCAGCTCGGCCAGCGCCTGGTTGCTCAGCGAGGCGTCCTGTTGCAGCTGCGCCAACAGCGCCAGATCAATGGCATCGAGTGTGATTTGTTCCATTAGCGTAATTTATATGGAATATTTGAATAAATTCAGTATTTAATGAAATATTTGTACAAAATATGATGGATATAAACAATTAATTTCGTGGCTACCTGGCTACCATCATCTCAAGATTCAAGGAGGATGGCGTATGTGTGGCATTGTTGGTGCGGTCTCTAACCGCAATATTGTTCCCATCCTGGTGCAGGGCCTGCAGCGGCTGGAGTACCGCGGTTATGACTCTTGTGGCGTGGCGGTGCACGCCGGCGGCCTGCAGCGGGCGCGCAGCACCGAGCGCGTGGCCGAGCTGCTGACGCAGGTGACGCAGAGCCATTTAGAGGGCGCCACCGGCATCGCCCACACCCGCTGGGCCACCCATGGCGCCCCCGTGGTGCACAACGCACACCCCCATTTCAGCCACGGCCCCGGGGCTGATGCCGCCAGCCGGCCCGGCCGGGTGGCGCTGGTGCACAACGGCATCATTGAGAACCATGACGAGCTACGGGCCAGCCTGCAGGCGCGCGGCTATGTGTTCCAGAGCCAAACTGACACTGAAGTTATCGCCCACCTGGTGGACAACCTTTACGACGGCGACCTGTTTGAGGCGGTCAAGGCCGCCATCAGCCAGCTGCAGGGGGCTTACGCCATCGCGGTGTTTTGCAAGGATGAGCCGCACCGGCTGGTCGGCGCGCGCGCCGGTTCACCGCTGATTCTGGGGGTGGGGCAGGGCGGCACCGAGCATTTTCTGGCCAGCGACGCCATGGCCCTGGCCGGCGTGACCGACCAGATCGTGTACCTGGAAGAGGGCGACGTGGCCGACCTGCAGCTGGGCAAGTACTGGCTGGTGGACCGGGCGCACAAGTCGCTCACGCCGGCGCAACGCCCGGTCAAAACCGTGCTGGCCCACAGCGGCGCCGCGGAGCTGGGCCCCTACCGCCATTACATGCAAAAAGAGATTTTTGAGCAGCCGCGCGCCATTGCCGACACGCTGGAGGGCGTGGAGGGCATTGCGCCCGAGCTGTTCGACGGCAGCCAGGCCAGCGCGGCGCGCGTGTTCAAGGGCATTGATTCGGTGCTGATCCTGGCCTGTGGCACCAGCTACTACAGCGGCTGCACCGCCAAGTACTGGCTGGAGAGCATTGCCAAAATCCCGACCCAGGTGGAGGTGGCCAGCGAGTACCGCTACCGCGATTCGGTGCCCAACCCGCGCACACTGGTGGTCACCATCACCCAGTCGGGCGAAACCGCCGACACCCTCGCCGCGCTGCGCCACGCGCAAAGCCTGGGCATGACGCACACCCTGACCATTTGCAACGTGGCCACCAGCGCCATGGTGCGTGAGTGCGAGCTGGCCTACATCACCCGCGCCGGGGTGGAGATTGGCGTGGCCAGCACCAAGGCCTTCACCGCCCAGCTGGCCGGCCTGTTTTTGCTGACGCTGGCGCTGGCGCAGTCGCGCGGACATTTGAGCGATGCCGAAGAGGCGCGCCACCTGAAGGCCATGCGCCACCTCCCGGCGGCGTTACAGGCCGTACTGGCGCTGGAGCCGCAGCTGATGGCCTGGGCCGACGACTTCGCCACCAAGGACAACGCCCTGTTTCTGGGCCGCGGCCTGCACTACCCGATTGCCCTGGAGGGCGCGCTCAAGCTCAAGGAGATCAGCTACATCCACGCCGAGGCCTATCCGGCCGGCGAGCTCAAGCATGGCCCGCTGGCGCTGGTGACGGCCGCCATGCCGGTGGTGACGGTGGCACCCAACGACGCCCTGCTGGAAAAGCTCAAAAGCAATATGCACGAGGTGCGTGCCCGCGGTGGCGTGCTGTACGTCCTGGCTGATGCCGACACCCGGCTCGAGAGCAGCGAAGGCCTGCACGTGATTCGCATGCCCGAGCACTACGGCGAGCTCTCACCCCTGCTTCACGTGGTGCCCTTGCAGCTGCTGGCCTACCACACCGCCTGTGCGCGCGGCACCGATGTGGACAAGCCCCGGAACCTGGCCAAAAGTGTGACGGTGGAGTAGTTTCATCAAGCGGCTACGCCGCTGTTGAGTCAGCCCATTCGCCAACGGGCATCCAAATCAGCCCCATGCGCCAGCCCTGAGAGCCCGGTGAGCCCGTAGTCGCGCCAGGCCAAGCCACGGCCAATCTGCCGGTGCAGCACACACAGAGCCAGGGTTTCCAAGGTGAAGAAGGCGATGGCGATGTCCACCACCAACGGGGCCTGGTAAAGCAGCGCCAGCGTCACACTTTGGCCAGGCCCAGCAGGTGCCCCATGTCCTTGAGGAAGATGCGCACATGGGCCATGGGCTTCTTGCGCACCAGCTGCTTGTTCATGTAGGACTCGAAGGTGAGTTGCTGCACATCGCGGTCCTCGCAGATCTTGACGAAACGCTCGCGGCGCTTCTCATTGCAGTACCAAAACCACTGCATGATGCCCAGCACGGTGAAGACGGTGCGGTGCGCCTTCATGAACTGCTTGCGCGCCAGGCGCAGGCTTTTCACATCACTCGTCTTGAGCAGTTGTTCGACGGCATGGGCTGCCAGCTCGCCGCCGTACATCGCGTAATAAATGCCCTCGCCTGAGGCGGGGGCGACCACGCCCGCAGCGTCCCCGGCCAAGACGACGTCGCGCCCGTTGTCCCAGCGCTTGAGTGGTTTCATGGGCAGTGGCGCGCCTTCGCGGCGCAGCACCTCGGCTTGGCCCAGGCCAGAGGCTTGGCGCAGCTGACCGACGGCATGGCGCAGTGAAAAGCCTTTGTCTGCGCTACCGGTGCCGATGCTCAAGGTATCGCCGTGGGGAAAAACCCAGCCATAAAAATCAGGCGACAGACGGCCTTGGTAGTACACATCGCAGCGGCCGCCGTCATAGCCGGCTGGTTTCACGGCAGGGGCCTTGACGATCTCATGGTAGGCAAAGACATACTGGGTGTCCTCGGCGCCATCGACCCCGGCTTGGCGCGCCACCTGCGATTTGGCGCCGTCCGCTCCGATGATGGCGCGGGCTCGCACCGACGCGGGCGCACCTTCGGCGCGTTGCTGACGCTCGCGTGCCTGAAAGTGCACCACGCTGATGCCGTCGGGGTCTCGCGTGAGCTTGTCAAAGGTGCCAATGCGTCGCACGGCACCTGCGCTTGCCGCGCGTTCGCGCAGCCACTCGTCAAATTCGGCACGGTCCACCATGCCGACAAATCCGTTGTCGATGGGAATGTCCACGGTGTGGTTGCTGGGCGCGATCATGCGCGCCGACTGGGCCTTGGCGACCAACAGGTGGTCGGGGATGGCGAAGTCCTTGATCAGGCGAGGTGGAATCGCGCCGCCGCAGGGTTTGACGCGGCCCGCACGGTCCAGCAACAACACCGAGTAGCCACGCTGGGCGAGCTTGTGGGCCGCTGTGGCACCGGCGGGGCCACCGCCCACCACCACGACGTCAAAGGTTTCGGTTGGATTCATGGGATCAGTCGGTTAGGTTAAAAAGTTCGGGATTTGTCGACAGGCCGGTCATGCCCCGGCCCCAAGCAGGCCCCGCAGGGCAAAGGCACTGACCATCATGCCGGCTACAAAAAAAGGCACGCCAAAGCCGCTGTACCACAGCGCGCGCTGGGTCACCCGTGCCAAAAAGAAGTCCATCATGAGCAGCTGAACGCCCAGCAAGACGGCCACAGCCAGCCCATGCCCGGGTTGACCCCAGGCAAACAGCAGCACAACCACCACCGCCTGCGGCATGGCCATGAACCAGCAGGCCACACCCGCCGCAGACTGCTCTCCCAGTTGCACCGGCAAAGAGCGGACGCCCATTTCACGGTCTCCCTGCACCGCTTTGAAATCATTCAGCGTCATGATGCCGTGGGTGCCAATGCTGTAGAGCAAAGCGAGCCAGAGCGAGCGTTGGTTGGGCATCTGGCCACCCGCCATCACTGCCGCACCCGTCGTCCAGGCAATGCCCTCGTAGCTGATCCCGCAGGCGGCGTTACCCCACCAGCCGTTGGCTTTGAGTCGCAGAGGTGGCGCACTGTAAGCCCAGGCCAGCAGCAAGGCGATGACGGTGGCGGCAAAGCCCCAGGGCCCCAGCAAGCTCGCCACACCCAGGGAAACCACAGTCCACAAAACGGCGATGTACAGGCCCCAGCGTCCTGGCATGCGGCCGGATGGGATGGGACGTTGGGGCTCGTTGATGGCGTCCACATGACGGTCAAACCAGTCATTCACCGCCTGGCTGGTGGCGCAGACAAAGGGCCCGGCCAGCGCAATACCCAGCACTGCCAACCACCATTTGCCTTCCATGGGCATCCCGGAGGCCACGATGCCGCAGGCGAAAGCCCACATCGGCGGAAACCAGGTGATGGGTTTGAATAACTCAGTGACAGCAGAAACCTGGGGGCGGGACATGACCCAAGTTTTATGCATGACACCTTGTGGTGTCAAGCAAAATTTACACTGACTATGGTTTCCCCTAGGGCGGGGAACACTCAGCCAGAACGACGCTTCTTCAGGGTTCGGCGTCGGTCCCGGAATCGCTCATGCCAAAGCGACGCAATTTGACATACAGGCTCTGGCGCGACAGTCCCAGCATTTCAGCGGCGGACGCGCGGTTGTCTCCAGTCAACTCCAGGGCCGCTTCGATGCACAACTGCTCAATGAGGTCTGTCGTGTCACGCACAATGTCTTTCAAAGGCACACGCCCCACCAACTCTGTCATTTGGCCAGTGGAGCGGGGAATTTCCCGGCTCGCTTTGACCTCGCTACCCAGACGCAAGCCGATATCGCGGATGCTGAAACCCAGGCAGCGCTGTTCACCACTGGTCACTGCAACGGCTGAGATCTCTACCTCTGTGGTGGAGCCGTAGGCACCCCGCATGCGGGTGGCAAACAAGCGAACCACATCGCGCTGGCGAAGGTTGGAGATCAGAACGCTCATGTCTACCCCGGCGCGGCCCAGCCAGCGTTCCAGCGACTCACCCAGGACCAGCGCTTCGTTGCTGACCTGTGCCAATTGCAGAAACGCCCGGTTGGCAGACAACACATGGCCCGAGAGGTCGGTGACGACCAGTGCGTCGGGTGCGCTTTCCATGATGTCGGCCAGCATTTGCCGCGCATGGTCGGCAGTCGACCGGTCCGCCGCTGGGCGAACCGGTATCAGTCGAACCAGAAAATGGGAAGAGTGTTCTTGGCGGAACAGGGAGACTGAGGCGGTCACCTGGGTCCCGTCCTGCGACAGTCGCAGTTCGGCTGGTTGAGCCTGTCCGCTGGCGTGCAGACCCGCGAACACTTGCCCCAGCCCGGCAAGGCTGCTTTTGTCCATGCTCTGTGCCAGCGTCCAGCCGCTCTTCGACAGGGCATCACCAAGCAGGGCCTGTGCCGCAGGGTTGCTGTCTTCCAGTTTTTCGGTGTCGGCATCAAGAATGAGCATCGCTTCCGCCGACACCTGGAACAGCAGGCGGTAGCGCGTCTCCGCGTGCTTCAGCTGCCAGTAATCACGCTCCACCGATCGCTGAGCGTTGAGCACTTTTTGCTGGAGCGCTGCCTGGGGCCTGAGGTCGCGGCCGAAGGCCAGGGCACCGGATTTGCCGTTGGCAGCGCCCGAAGGAACCTGAATCAGAGAATAAGACAGTGGCAATTCGGTGCCGTTTGGCGTGGATTGGTTCACGTGTCGCCACCGGGCGGCGTTACCTGCATCTTTGTCGCGCAGCATGGCTGCAACCTTGGGGCGGCTTTCTTCGCTCACGGTCTGCCCCCAATGCTTACCCAGCCAGTGGGCGCATCCGTGGCTCAGCAGTTCCTGGCTGCCGAAAGCGGCATCCTGGATCACGCCAGCGTCATCCATGACCAGCACAACGTCAGCCGATGCTGTGACCAGGCTGGACACCAGATCGGCGTCCATATGGGCAAAAATACGCTGCGCATTTTCAAAACGTCCGGGAACCGGCTCCCGGGCTGTTTGAACAATTTGGTTCATGAAAATTCCATTAATGGTTGAAGGCGCAGGATTGTTGGGGCGGACCGTATGCAGCAATATGCTGTTTTGTAAGCTCAGGTGCCAACCTTGCATCGTGGACGACGAGATCGGCGCCAACTCCGGCGGCTTGGTCTGGGTGTGCTATGAAATAAGGACCGCCCACAATCACGCAGATTCGCGATGGCGCGGCTACGGCGCGAACGGAAGCAATGCAGTCTTTAAGTCGGTTGAAGCCCACGGATGCTCCTAGGGAAAACCCTATGGCATCGTAACGTTTCTTTTTAACGAGCGTTGCTGGATCGTCGCTGATGGCATAAGGGCCGCCGGCCACTTCCCAACCCGACCGCTGGAAAAAATCGGCGACCATGGACAAACCCAGTGTGTGCTGCTCGCCGGGTGCTGGCGTCAGAAGCACGCTGAGGCCGTTTTGAGTTGGATTTGGAGCTCGCTCAAATCCGTCCTGGAGAAGGTGAACCATCTTGTGCAACTGCCCCAGCGCGATGGTCACGTCAGTGAAGTCACACAAATCTTCGGTCCACATGTCCCCGAGTTGACGGGCCGCAGGCGCCAGCAGATCGAGGTAAATGGTCTCGATACCGCAACCTTGGTCCCGCGCGGTCTCAATCAAGCGTATGCCATCGGCTTCTGTGCCTTTCAAAAGCGCATCGACGAAGCTGCTGACATCGGCGGGGCCGATGTCAGACCCAATCGACGGACAGGGGTCCGAGCACTCGGCGGGTGTGCGCAAGGCCAACATCAGACGAGGAATGATCTCGTGCTGTATGGCCTGAGCCAGCACGTTCACCGTATGCCCGCCTGTGACTGAATCGCCTGCGTTCGAGTGAATATTGTCGGTTTTGACTTCCTTGGCAGAACCATGGCTTGCTTGCGGGTACTCAGCAGCCCTGCCGTCCCCGGCGTCGGTGTCGCGAACCAATGATATGTAGTTACTGGAAGCCATTTTTGTCACCTTGTGAAGGAAATGATTGTCTTGGTGCAGTTCCGGGACACTGCCGGCCTCAGCCGTAATTTTTCTAGATTCCCTTGCGCGCTGTCCTGTCATCTGCCGGGCAGACCGAGCTTCTGCCAGGTCACCCGTTGAACCAGTTTCGTAACGTTTTAAGCCCCAAGTTAATCGATGTCAAAGCATTTCGCTAGTCCCTCAAGTTTGCTCAAGTATGCCACCAGTTGTCAAATAAAATTTACGTAACAAAAAGTTGACATTTATGAGCAAGGGAGATAAATTGGGCCCATGTCAGATCAAAGAGTCCATGGCGTGGGCGCCGTCGCTGCTGCGCGAAAGCCCCGTCCCCCCCTGTACACGCCGGAGGAGCGTGTTCGACGTGACAACACCTACTGGACATTCCTTCAGGGCATTCTTGCGCCAATTCAGTTCCTGGTGTTTCTGGGAAGTCTGGGTTTTGTACTGCGCTACCTATGGACTGGCGAAGGCCTGCAAATTGCCAATCACTCGGTGGTTGCCAAGACACTCATGCTCTACACCATCATGATCACGGGCTGCATCTGGGAAAAGGTCGTGTTTGGCCGATATCTCTTCGCCCCTGCTTTTTTCTGGGAAGATGTCTTCAGCATGTTGGTGCTGGCACTGCACACCACCTACCTTTTCGCGATGTACACCGGCCGCTTGAGCGGCGCGGAATTGATGTACCTCGCGTTGGCAGCCTACGCCACCTACGTGGTCAACGCGGGCCAGTTCATCTTGAAACTGCGTGCCGCGCGCTTGGACTATGAAGCGCGCTCGCGCGAGCAGACGGCGCCATCAGGTGTCGTGATGGGACGTGCTGTCGCATGAGCACCGTTGACTTTCCCGTTCCCGTCAAGGTCTCCAGCGGTTGCAGCGATGCGCCGGTCCTGCGCGAGCGTGGGCAGCATGAAGTGTTTTGCGGCTTGACGGGCATCATTTGGCTGCACCGCAAAATTCAGGATGCATTTTTTCTAGTTGTTGGCTCCAGGACCTGCGCTCACCTGATTCAATCGGCCGCAGGCGTGATGATTTTTGCCGAGCCACGGTTTGCCACCGCCATCATCGATGAACGAGACCTGGCCGGACTGGCGGATGCCAATGCCGAACTGGACCGTGTCGTGACCCAATTACTGGCGCGCCGACCTGAGATCAAATTGTTGTTTCTCGTGGGCTCCTGCCCGTCCGAAGTCATCAAGCTTGATTTGTCGCGCGCTGCATCACGCCTGTCTGCCCAGCACTCGCCCGCAGTCCGGGTGCTCAATTACTCGGGCAGCGGCATCGAAACCACGTTCACCCAGGGCGAGGATGCCTGCCTCGCGTCCATGGTTCCTGGGCTGCCTGCTGCCACTGCCGATCGCCAGCAGGAACTGTTGGTGGTTGGCACCTTGGCCGATGTGGTGGAGGATCAATTCATCCGCTTGTTCCATGAGATGGGCATTGAGCGGGTAAGGTTTTTCCCGCCACGCCGCGCGTCAGACCAGGCCCCTGTGGGGCCCAACACCCGCATGTTGCTGGCCCAGCCCTTTCTGGCTGACACGGCGCGAGCCTTGCAGGCTCGGGGGGCTGTACTGCTGGCTGCACCGTTTCCGCTGGGCGTCGAAGGCACGACCGCTTGGCTCCAATCCGCCGCCACTGCTTTTGGCGTTTCGGACCAGCAATTTGCAGCGGCCGTGTCGGCGCCAACCGCGCGCGCCAGAGCCGCCCTTGCCCGCGCCAAAATTCACCTTGATGGAAAAAGTATCTTCTTCTTCCCTGATTCGCAGCTTGAAATTCCGCTGGCGCGCTTCCTGTCACGCGAGTTGGGGATGCGTCTGATTGAGGTCGGCACGCCTTATCTGCACCGTCAGCACATGGCGCAAGAGCTTGCCCTGTTGCCCGCAGGCACTGCCCTGTCAGAAGGTCAGCACGTCGAAAACCAGTTGGACCGCTGCCGTGCTGCTCGCCCGGACATGGTGGTTTGTGGGCTCGGGCTTGCCAACCCCCTGGAGGCGGAGGGGATGACTACCAAATGGGCTATCGAGCTGGTTTTCACCCCCATTCAGGGCTTTGACCAAGCTGGCGATCTGGCCGAGTTGTTCACCCGGCCCTTGGTTCGCCGTCTGCGCCTGGCTGCCTGAGGAAATTGCCGACATGCAACTCACGCTCTGGACATACGAGGGACCTCCCCATGTGGGCGCGATGCGCATTGCCACGGCGATGGAGGACGTGCACTACGTGTTGCATGCACCCCAGGGCGATACCTATGCCGATCTGTTGTTCACCATGATCGAGCGGCTGCAAAAACGCCCACCCGTCACCTACACCACCTTCCAGGCCCGCGACCTGGGCGGCGACACGGCAGAGTTGTTCAAGACAGCAGCGCGTCAGGCCTTTGAGCGGTTTTCGCCCAAGGCCATGTTGGTTGGATCTTCTTGCACCGCTGAATTGATTCAGGACGATCCGGGGGGCTTGTGCAAAGCGCTGAATCTCCCTGTGCCTGTTGTCGCGCTGGAACTCCCGTCGTACCAGCGCAAGGAAAACTGGGGCGCCTCTGAAACGTTCTACCAACTGGTGCGCAATCTGGCGAAGCCTGTCACCCGGACTGGGGAAAACACCGAGTCGAAAAAACAACGATGCAACATCCTGGGCCCGACGGCTCTGGGTTTCCGGCACCGTGACGATTTGGCCGAAATCCGCAAGCTTCTGACCGACATGGGGCTGGACATCAACGTGGTTGCCCCCTTGTCGGCGACCCCCGCTGACTTGGGCCGACTGGCCGACGCGGATTTCAATGTGGTGCTTTACCCAGAGATCGCCAATCTGACGGCCCAATGGTTACAACGCAATTTTGGGCAGCCCTTCACCAAGGTCATTCCGATTGGTCGGCGCGCCACGCGTGATTTCATTTGGGAAGTAGCGCAGTTGGCCGGACTAGATGCCGATGCCGCATTGGCCAAGGCGGTGTCTCGCGCCGACTGGTACGCACGGTCTGTTGATTCAACCTACCTCACGGGCAAGCGTGTTTTTGTCTTTGGCGACGCCACGCACGCGGTCGCTGCGGCCAAAGTGGCCGCCGAAGAAATGGGTTTCAATGTGGTTGGCATCGGCACCTACAGCCGTGAGTTTGCGCGTGAAGTTCGCGAGGCCGCGAAGCTTTATGGTGTTGACGCGCTGATCAGCGACGACTACCTGGAAATAGAGGCGCGCATCGCCGAGTTGCAGCCTGAACTCGTGTTGGGTACCCAGATGGAGCGCCACATCGCCAAGCGACTGGGCGTGCCCTGCGCCGTGATTTCGGCACCGGTTCATGTGCAGGATTTTCCGGCGCGCTATTCGCCTCAAATGGGCGTAGAAGGTGCCAATGTGTTGTTTGACACCTGGGTACATCCGCTCATGATGGGCTTGGAGGAGCACCTGATCGGCATGTTCCGCGGCGACTCTGAATTTCATGAGGATGCCGCGCCCTCACATTTGGGCGGCGCCGTTCGAATGCAGCTGGCCGCCGAAACTGAGCCCCTGCCGGTTATGTCTTCTCCAAATGCCGCTGTCGGCGTCGTCAGCCCTGCCGTTGTTGCCGCCGCAAGCCTCAACCCTGGTGGCTATGCTTGGGACGAAGGCGCAGAAAAAGAATTGAAAAAAATACCCTTCTTCGTTCGGGGTAAAGCCCGGCGAAACACCGAACGCTACGCCATGGAGCGGGGTCAATCGGTGATCACGTTGGAGACACTTTATGACGCTAAAGCTTACTTCGCCCGCTAGGGCGTCAGCACCGCGGCTCGGCACGCCGATCAAAGTGGTGGTGGTCACCATGGACACGCATCTGGCCAGTTCAGTCAACCGCGCCAGTCACGTGCTGGGCCGTGAGTTTCCGGGCTTGTCGCTGAGCCTTCACGCAGCCTCTGAATACGCTGGCAATGAGGCGCTGATTGCCCGCTGCAAAGCCGACATCGCCGTGGCCGACATCGTGGTGGTGGGCATGTTGTTCCTGGAGGACCATTTTCTGCCCATCCTGGATGATTTGCGCGCGCGACGCATGCACTGTGACGCAATGATTTGCATCGCCAGCGCTTCAGAAGTGGTGCAACTCACGCGGCTGGGCCAGTTTGACATGGCCAAACCAGCCAGCGGTCCGATGGCCTTCTTGAAAAAGCTGCGCGGCGGCAAGGAAAAGGCGGCCACAGGCGGTGCTGCGCAAATGAAGATGTTGCGTCGTTTGCCTCAGATGCTGCGGTTCATCCCGGGCACGGCGCAGGACGTGCGCGCCTATTTTTTGACAATGCAGTACTGGATGGGCGGGTCGGACGATAACGTGCTCAATCTGGTTCGTCATGTGATCGACCGCGGCGCCGATGGTCCGCGCAAACCTTTGCGTGGCACGGTCAAGGTCACCCCGCCGGTCGACTACCCCGAAGTGGGTGTCTATCACCCGCGTATGGCGGGGCGATACAGCGAAGATGCGCACGCCTTGCCCTTGCCCTTGTTGGGCGACGTCAAGGGAACGGTCGGGATCCTGTTGTTGCGGTCTTATTTGCTGTCGGGCAACGCAGCGCACTATGACGGGGTGATCGCAGCCTTGGAGGCACGCGGCTTGCGTGTCATTCCCGCGTTTGCCGCAGGCTTGGATTCACGCCCTGCCATCGATGCATTTTTCATGAAGAACGGCCAGGTTTGCGTCGACGCCGTGGTCTCGCTCAGTGGATTCTCCCTGGTGGGCGGCCCTGCTTACAACGACGCCAAAGCGGCCGAAGAGGTGTTGGCCAAACTCGATGTGCCTTATGTCGCGGCGCATCCGGTTGAATTCCAGACCCTGGACCAGTGGGGCGGCTCGGACCGCGGCCTGTTGCCGGTGGAGAGCACCATCATGGTTGCCATTCCCGAGTTGGACGGCTCGACGGGTCCGATTGTTTTCGGTGGACGCCCTGGCGCCGCTGGCGTCACCTGCACGGGCTGCCACCACGCCTGTACTTTCGGCGAGAGTCATAACGCGCAAGACATGCATTCCTGTCCTGAGCGAGCCACCATGCTGGCCGCTCGGGTGAGCAAACTGGTAGCCCTCAAACAGAGCCAGCGCCAGGATCGCAAAGTCGCCATTGTGTTGTTCAACTTCCCGCCCAATGCCGGCAACATCGGCAGTGCGGCCTATCTGTCGGTGTTCGAGTCACTGTGGCATACCCTGAGCGCCATGCGGGTGCAGGGTTACCAGGTGGAAGTGCCTGACAGTGTGGATGATTTGCGCAATGCCTTGCTGCAGGGTAATGCCTCCCAGTATGGTGCCGATGCCAATGTGCACGTGCTGATCAGCGCCGATGAGCATGTGAAGCGTGAGCGTTGGCTCAAGGAGATCGAGGCCCAGTGGGGTCCTGCACCTGGTCGGCAATTGAGCAATGGCAGTGCCATATTTGTGCTGGGCAAGCAGTTTGGCAATGTCCTGATCAGCGTGCAGCCTTCTTTTGGCTACGAGGGTGATCCGATGCGCCTGTTGTTTGAAAAAGGACTGGCACCCACCCACGCCTTTTCTGCCTTCTATCGCTATTTGCGAGAAGATTTCAAGGCCCATGCTGTCCTGCATTTCGGCACCCACGGCGCGCTTGAATTCATGCCCGGCAAGCAATCCGGTATGGGTGGTACCTGCTGGCCTGACCGTCTGATTGACGACCTGCCCAACGTGTATTTGTATGCCTCCAACAACCCGTCTGAAGGTGCGATTGCCAAGCGTCGCTCTGGCGCGACCCTGATCAGCTACCTCACACCACCCATTGCCCAGGCCGGTTTGTACAAGGGCTTGAATGAACTTAAATCCTCCTTGGAGCGTTGGCGTGGTCTGGAGCGAGCCAACAGCGAGCGCCCGGCCCTGGCGGTCGTGATCCAGGCGCAAGCCGCTGAACTGGACCTGGTCCCAGCGGAACCGGTTTGGAGCACTGCCATGGGTGACGATCTGGACCGGCAGATGGTGCGTTTGTCAGAGGAAATTCTGGAGCTTGAGTACACCCTCATTCCGCACGGTCTGCACGTGGCAGGGCGTGCCCCGAGTGCTGCGCAGCGCGTCGACATGTTGCTGGCCATGGCTGAGGCCAATCACGGCGTGAATCTCGAACGCATGGCGGTTGAAGCCTTGGTCCAGGGCCAGACGCCCGAGCGTGCGCTGAGTGCTGCCGGGCTGCCGCAAAATCATGATTCACTAGCCGTGCTGCGCGAGTTGGTCGAGCCCCAGGCTATGCTGGCTGAGGATACCGAGGTACCTGCGCTGCTACGGGCCCTGGACGCCCGCTACATCCGACCGGCGCCAGGCGGCGATATCCTCCGCACCCCGGCAGTGCTGCCGACTGGTCGCAATATCCATGGCTTTGACCCTTTCCGAATCCCCAGCGCGATGGCTGTGCGCGATGGCAAGGCTCAAGCCGAGTTGTTGATTGAACGTCATTGCGCTGATGGCAATCCCTTGCCTGAGTCGATTGCGATGGTGCTCTGGGGCAGCGACAACCTGAAGAATGAGGGCGCGCCGATTGCCCAGGCCTTGGCGCTCATGGGAGCATTGCCCCGCTTCGACAGCTATGGCCGCATTGCAGGCGCCACTCTTCTGCCATTGGCCGAACTGGGGCGCCCCCGTATTGATGTGGTGATCACCCTATCCGGAATTTTTCGCGACCTGATGCCCTTGCAAATCAAACTGCTGGCCGAAGCCGCATTTCTGGCCGCTTCGGCAGACGAGCCCCTGGAGATGAACTGGATCCGCAAACACTCGCTGGCGTACCAGCAGGAACATGGCTGTACCCTGGAGATTGCCTCTTTGCGTGTGTATGGCAATGCTGAAGGCGCCTATGGTTCCAACGTGAACAATCTCGTGGAAAGCGGCCGCTGGGCGGATGAGGGCGAGCTGGCCGAAACCTACAAGCGCCGCAAGGGATTTGCCTACGGCCGCAGCGGGCGGGCCGTGCAACAAACTGCACTACTGCAAACTGCTCTCGCAGATGTGCAATTGACTTACCAGAATCTGGATTCCGTTGAACTGGGCGTAACCACGGTAGACAATTACTTTGACACCCTAGGCGGCATTACCCAAGCTGTCAAAGTGGCAAAGGGTGGCAAAACCCCGCCGGTTTACATCGGTGACCAAACCAAGGGCAACGCGGGGGTCCGCTCGCTTCAGGAACAGGTCTCCATTGAAACCCGCACACGCATGCTCAACCCCAAGTGGTACGAAGGCATGCTCGAGCACGGTTACGAAGGTGTTCGCCAGATTGAGGTGCATGTGACCAACACCATGGGCTGGTCGGCCACGACCGGGCAGGTCCAGCCTTGGGTCTACAAACAACTGTCAGACACCTTCATGCTGGATCCCGACATGCGCGAGAGGTTGGCCAAACTCAACCCTACCGCCTCTGCCCGCGTGGCAAACCGGTTGCTTGAAGCATCCGAACGTAATTACTGGCAACCCGATCAAGAGACGCTTCAAGCGCTTCGCCAGGCCAGTGAGGAACTGGAAGATCGCCTTGAGGGTGTATTCGAAGGAGCTATCGCATGACGATTGAGACATTGCCATTCCCGACGGTCAAGCGCAACAAGCGGCTTGATGGCGAGGGCAGCGTACAGGTGGAACTTGACCCCCAGGTCAAGATCGGCAATGCCAAAGTGTTTGCCATCTATGGCAAGGGCGGCATTGGCAAAAGCACCACATCCTCCAATCTGTCTGCCGCCTTCTCCAAAATGGGGAAAAGGGTGTTGCAAATCGGTTGTGATCCCAAGCACGACAGCACGTTCACGCTGACCAAGAAGATGCTGCCCACCGTGATCGATGTGCTTGAGACCGTTGATTTTCATGCCGAGGAGTTGCGCGTCGAAGACTTTGTGTTTGAAGGCTACAACGGCGTCATGTGTGTGGAGGCCGGCGGCCCTCCTGCAGGCACTGGATGCGGCGGTTACGTTGTCGGGCAGACCGTCAAGTTGCTGAAGGAGCACCATTTGCTCGAAGATACCGATGTGGTGATTTTTGACGTGTTGGGCGACGTGGTCTGTGGCGGATTTGCAGCGCCCTTGCAGCACGCAGACCGGGCCCTGATTGTCACAGCCAATGACTTTGACTCGATCTTCGCCATGAACCGCATTGTGCAAGCCATTGGCGCCAAGGCCAAAAATTACAACGTCCGTTTGGGCGGGGTGATTGCCAATCGCAGCGCCGCGACGGATCAAATCGACAAGTACAACAACCGTATCGGCCTGGAGTTGGCGGCACACTTTCCGGATCTGGACGTCATACGCCGAAGCCGGCTCAAAAAGTCAACGCTCTTTGAGATGGAGTACTCCCCCGAACTTGAAGCGGTGCAAAAAGAGTATTTGCGCCTTGCAGCCGACCTGTGGCTGGGCGGAAAGAGCTATTCCGCTGTGCCCATGAAAGACCGGGATATTTTCGATCTGCTGGGTTTTGACTAAGGCCTGAGACCATGAGTGATGTGACTTACGAGGAGCGACGGGGTCAGATCGAAAACTACTTCGATCGGACCGCCGCCGCAGCATGGGCCAAGCTGACTTCTGACGCACCGGTGGGCCGTATTCGCGCCACGGTACGTGCCGGGCGGGATCGCATGCGCAGCACCTTACTGTCCTGGCTGGGTGAAGACTTGTCGGGCAAGCGAATTTTGGATGCCGGTTGCGGCACAGGGGCGCTCGCCGTCGAAGCCGCGCGCCGCGGAGCCCAGGTGGTGGCCATTGATTTGTCCCCGACGCTGGTTGACCTGGCGCGCGATCGGATCCCACAAGAAGTGGCTCACCTGGTTGAATTTCGTAGCGGCGACATGTTGGACCCCTCGTTGGGCCACTTCGACCACGTCGTGGCCATGGACTCCATCATCCATTATCAGACCGATGACGCGGTTAACGCGCTGGCCCGACTGGCGGAGCGAACCAGTGCTTCAATCGTGTTCACCTTCGCGCCACGAACGCCCATGTTGGCCGCCATGATTTCAATTGGTCGCTTGTTCCCGCAGCGTGACCGCGCGCCTTGGCTCGAGCCCATGGCCGAAGAACGCATCGCGCGGCTGATGAAGGCGCATACCGATTTGGGCCGGTGGCGTTGCGCGCGCACCCAACGTATCTCCAGTGGATTCTATAAATCACAAGCGATGGAGTGGTTGCGCACATGAGGGTCAGAACCTTTACCAAATACGCCAAGCAGCTGCCAGCCAGTTGGCTGCCGTTTGCCGATGTTGCCAGTGCTGGATTACCGCTGCCGCGGTTGCTGCGCCTGACGCTCTTCAAGTTCACCATGGGATTGACCACCGCCTTGATGATCGGCACGCTCAATCGGGTGATGATTGTTGAACTGAGCGTGCCGGCTTGGTTGGTGTCATTGATGCTTGCCCTGCCTTTGCTGGTCGCTCCCTTTCGCGCGGTGACGGGCTACCAGTCTGACGTACATGTATCTGCATTTGGGTGGCGTCGCGTGCCCTATATGTGGGGCGGTACCTTGATCCAATTCCTTGGGCTGGCTGTGATGCCGTTTGCGCTTTTGGTGTTGTCCGGTGGCGGCCAGGTGGCGGTCCCCGACTGGGTGGGGCAGGGCGCCGCGGGATTGGCCTTCCTGCTGGTAGGGGCCGGCTTGCAAACATCCCAGACCGCAGGCCTGGCGCTGGCGACTGACCAGGCCAGCGAAGAGACCCGGCCACGCGTCGTGGCGCTGCTGTACACCATGTTGTTGGTCGGCGCTGTGAGCGGCAGTCTGATTTACAGCTTTCTGTTAGCAAATTTCACACCTGAGCGCCTTGTCCAGGCGGTGCAGGGGACAGCGCTGGTGGTTCTTGCGCTTAACGGTATTGCCTTATGGAAGCAGGAGCCTCGCAACCCTCAGCGCGCGGCGGCACTCAAGACGGCAGTGCAACCCCGTTTCAAAGAAGTTTGGGCTCGGTTTATTGCCTTGCCCCAGGCCCGTCGTTTTCTTTGGGTCACCGCTTTTGGCACGGCGGCCTTCAATATGCAGGACATTGTCTTGGAGCCCTATGGTGGCGAAATCCTCAAGCTCAGCGTTGGCGCCACCAGTGCGCTGACGGCGATGCTGGCTGCTGGCGGCCTGCTCGGGTTTTACGTTGCTGGCCGTCGTTTGGCCAAGGGTGTCGACCCGATGCGACTTGCAGCTTATGGCGCCCTGGCGGGATTGCCTGCGTTCTCGGCAGTCATTTTTTCTGCGCCGCTTGAAGCTGGCTGGTTGTTCCGCGCAGGTGCGCTCGGCATTGGCTTTGGCGGGGGACTGTTCGCGGTGGGAACCTTGTTCACTGCGATGCGCATGGAGGCCGGCTTTGTTGGGCTTGCCCTCGGCGCCTGGGGCGCTGTTCAATCCGCTGCGGCGGGTATTGCCATGTTTTTCGGCGGTGCCCTGCGTGACGTCGTGACAGGCATCACCACCCAGGGCTTGTGGGGATCTGCCATGGCAGATCCGTCGGTCGCCTACAGCATGGTCTACCACACAGAAATGTTGTTGCTGTTTGTCACCCTGGTCGCCATTGGCCCGATGGTCAGACGCCAAGTGTTTGTTTCACCCGTTGCCCCCCAAACCCTCGGCTTGGCCGAGTCACACGCCTAGTCGTCATCAAGGAGAAGTCGCCATGCAAACCATTGGAAATATTACTGGCTATGTGGATCTTGCCCAAATACTCTTGTATGTATTCTGGATCTTTTTCGCTGGCCTCATCTACTACATTGCCCAGGAAAATCACCGTGAGGGTTATCCGATGGAATCGGATAACGGTGGCCGCGCAGTGGTCAAAGGTTTCCCGATACCCGCTCCTAAGACTTTTTTATTGGAGGGCGGAAGAAGCGTCACCGTACCCGATCTGACGCGTAAAGAGCCACCAGTCAATGCAGTGCCAAAGGGTCCTACTTTGGGTATGCCCATCGCTCCAGCTGGTGACGCCATGCTCGCAGGCGTTGGCGCCGGTGCGTACGTCATCCGTGAAGATGTGCCTGAACGCAGCCACTCAGGTGCACCCTTGCTGCAGCCGCTTCGCATTGCCAGCGACTACACGGTTGCCGCTCAGGATGTGGATCCGCGTGGCCTTCCTGTGATGGCCGGAGATGGCAAGCAGGGCGGTACGGTCAAAGATATCTGGATTGATTCGGCCGAGATGATGTTTCGCTACCTCGAGGTTGAGATCGCTGGTGGCAAGACGGTATTGCTGCCCATCCCATTTACCTTGATTCGTCGCAACCAGGTGGAAGTCCACGCGATCTATGCCCGTCATTTTGCAGCTGTGCCCGCCCTGAGACACCCTGACCAAGTGACCAAACTGGAAGAAGACCAGATCAGTGCCTATTACGGCGGCGGTACCCTGTACGCCGATGCCAAACGCAGCGAGCCATTGATCTGACATACCGGCTGAAGCGGTTTTTCTTTCTCACTAGAATTGACTATGGCGATCCAAAATCAAGGGCACGAATACGAGTTTGAACCTCAGTACGGCCTGCCTGAGCGCTTGCCCGCTGACGAGCAGATTTTGTGGCAGGGCTCCCCAGATACCAAAGCTCTCGCGATGTCGGCCTTTCACATGCGTAAGCTGTTCATCTATTTCCTGCTACTGACGGTGGCCTGTGCCTGGCCGGCAATTGAAACTGGCGCTGGACCTTGGGCAATGCTACTGGCCGTCAAATGGATCGTACCGCTTACTGTGGTAGCTATGGTTTCAGTCTGGATATTGGCACTGATGACGGCGCGCACCACCGTCTACACACTGACCAACAAGCGCGTGGTGATGCGGCTGGGGATTGTGTTGACGGTGACATTCAACCTGCCGTTAAAGCGCATCAGTGCGGCCGACGTCAGAGAAATAACGGGTGGCTTTGGTGATATCTCACTGGCACTGACCGGGGAGGACCGCATTGCTTGGGTACACCTTTGGCCCAGCGTGCGTCCATGGCGCATCAAAAAGACCGAACCCACTTTGCGGGCTGTACCTGATGTTCGCGCCGTCGCAGTTCAGTTGCGTGACGCATGGTCGCAAGCGACTGGATTGCCGGCAGTGGCCGTTCAGCCGGTAGGGTCTGGCCGCGACGCGCGGGCCTTTCAAGTCAGTCCCACATGAGCAGCGTGAACTTGGCCGCCAAGCCTGCCAGTGCAGGCGTTGACCCCTTCCCGAAGTGGGTGCTGATGTGCGCGGGCGGAATCATTGCTTTTTCACTGATAGCCGTCGGGCTGGTTCGGATCACGGGTAACGGCCCAGACCAACGGGCTGCGGCACCAGCAGTGCAGCGCTCATTGGTGTTCCTGGACCAAAAAGACGGTGGTGTCCTGGTGGGCGACGGCCTGACAGGCGAGACGCTGACCGTCCTGTACGGGGAGCAGGGCTTTGTGCGGGGTGCTCTGCGCGCCCTATCCCGCGAGCGGCACGCCCGTGGGCTAGGCGCCAAGCTGCCCTTTGACCTGGTCGTCCGGGTTGACGGGCGCGTCACTTTGATGGATCCAAGCACAGGACATCGCGTGGATCTGGAGTCCTTTGGACCTACCAATACGGCCGAATTTGCGCGCTTCCTCGCCATGCGGCCGCAATAGCACCAGATCTTTATCCGACCAAATTAACCGAGTAATTTTTTCATGCAAGCCTCTTCGACCATTGATTCTGCTGAAAAAGCCTCTCAAAAGGCGGTGGAGAGCACCATGCTCAGTCCGCGCTTTTACACCACCGATTTTGCAGCCATGGATCGTATTGACGTCTCGTCGATGCGCAGCGAATGGGACACCATGATGGCCGAATACGAAGGGGATAATAACCACGACCACTTTCAGAGAACGCCCGAGTTCGCCAAGGAAGTGGCGGAGCGCTTTTCCCAGGTAAGCCCTGAAATGCGTCAGGAATTCCTTGATTTCTTGATTTCTTCACTGACCTCGGAGTTCTCGGGCTGTATTTTGTACAACGAGATTTTCAAGAACGTCGAAAACCCGGACATCAAGCAATTGATGCGATACATGGCCCGAGACGAATCCCGTCATGCCAGCTTTATCAACCAGTCGCTCAAGGACTTCGGCCTTGGCATTGATCTGGGGGACCTGAAGCGAACCAAGGCTTACACCTATTTCAAGCCCAAGTACATTTTTTATGCGACCTACTTGTCCGAAAAAATCGGTTACGCACGTTACATCACCATCTTTCGCCAACTGGAAAAAAATCCTGACAAACGGTTCCATCCGATTTTTCGCTGGTTTGAGCGCTGGTGCAATGATGAGTTTCGCCACGGTGAGTCTTTTGCCCTGATCATGCGAGCCAACCCTCATCTGTTGCGAGGTGGTAACGTCTATTGGATACGGTTCTTTTTGCTGGCTGTTTACGCAACCATGTACGTGCGTGACCATAGCCGCCCTATGTTGCATCACGAGTTGGGGCTGGAGTCTGACTCGTACGATTACACCGTATTCCGCATTACGAATGACATCACACGTCAGGTGTTTCCGATCAGCCTTGATATCGATCATCCTGCTTTTCGCGAAGGCTTGTCGACCCTGTTCAAGGTGCAGACAGAGATGAGTAAGGCCAAGAGCAGGGGTGGCCTGATCGGCAATTTGCAGCGTGCACGCTGGGCCATCACCGGCGCCGCCGCTTTCTTGCGCTTGTATGTCTTACCTGTTCAAAGGCACGAGCTTCCAGAGCAAGTGCGCATGCTCCCTGCTTGGTGAAAACGGTCTCTTGCCTACCGAAAGCCAAGGATGAACGATGCTGTGATTGCGCTTGGATTCGCGATTTTTATCTGGTGGTTTAGCACAGGGATCGTGATAGTGCTCAATCGGATGTCGCGATCGGCGGTTGCGTTGAGCTTGGTTCTGTCGTCTCTTGTCGGTGCTGCGGCACTGCTTGGTCTAGCGCATACCGCTAAGCAATCCAGCATCACAGGTGCATATTGCGCCTTTACCTGTGCCCTATTGGCCTGGGGGTGGACCGAGCTGAGCTTTCTGACTGGTTGGATCACGGGCCCGCGCACCACTGACTTGCCCAGGGGAACAAGGGGATGGCTCCGCTTCGTGGAGTCCTTGCGAGCTGTGCTTTGGCATGAGCTTGCGATTTTGGTTGTTGGCGTGGCGATCCTTGTGGTGACTTGGGACGCACCCAACCAAGTCGGAACCGGCACCTATCTGGTACTTTGGATCATGCGTACCAGCGCCAAGCTCAATCTTTTCTTCGGCGTACGCAATTTGAATGAGGCTTTTCTACCTGAACATCTGGCGTATTTGGAAAGCTTCTTCCGCCGTCGCCCTATGAATGCATTCTTTCCTTTTTCAGTCAGCGTTGCCAGTTGTTTCCTGCTGATGCTTGTCAACTTTGCCTCAAGCCCAGTCGCCAATTCCGTACAAGTCGTTGGGGCCACATTGGTCGGTACGCTGCTTGCGTTGGCCATTGTGGAACACCTGATGCTGGTTCTGCCACTCGATACGACTGCGTTGTGGCGTTGGGCCATACGCAAGCGCCAGAGCACAGGCGCCCATGCTTCAGTGCATGCCAGTGAGCCAACGTCCAATTTGAAAAAAGCATGACAAGTTACTTCAGATCCGTTGACGGACCCGGCAGTGATGGCGGTGTCGGCGGCGGATCACTCAAGGTTGGTCTACGCGTCGGCGCCATTGTGCGTGAACTGGTCCAACTGCTGCGCGACCGTCAGGTCCCGATCCGTTACAACGCGCCGGTGACCCTTATCCGTGCCGAAGGCGGTCGGGCGCGCGGTGTTGAATTGGCTGGTGGAGAGTTCACACCAGCCGACATTGTTGTTAGCAACAGCGACGCCGCATGGACCTGTCGCCATCTGATTGAGCCACTGCACGGCAGGCACTGGACCGACAAGCGCATCGCCAAGGGCAAGTATTCTTGGGGCTTGTTGGCCTCGCATTTTGGCGCAGACCGTCAGTACCCCGACGACCCTCATCACATGAGGCTCCTTGGCCCGCGTTACAAAGGTCCGCGGCAGGACATCTTTAAGATTCACCCCTGTTCAAGAATTTCAGCGGCTACCTTTACCGCCGCACGGCGACAGATCCATCGCTCGCTCCAGCGGGCTGCGACAGCTTCTATGTGCTTTCGGTGGTACCGAGCCCGAGCAGCGGCTCATATGGGGCGGCGGTCGCAGAATCCTATCGCGACGCAATCGCTACTGTTTTACAGGAGTCCGTCTTGCCTGATTTGAAGCAGCATGTGGTGTCGTCAAAAGTCACGACGCCACAGGATTTTCAGGATCGATTATGGTCCTACAAGGGGGCTGGTTTCGGCTTGGAGCCGATACTGGTGCAAAGCGCCTGGTTTCGCCCGCACATCCGTAGCCAGGAAGTTGAAGGTCTGTACCTTGTGGGGGCCAGTACACAACCTGGTGTGGGTGTTCCCAGTGTCCTGATGTCCGCAAAAATTCTTGAAGAGGTGGTACCTAATGTCAAGTCCTTCGATTGATCCGTCTGTCAATGTTGCGCCAAAGGCCTATGACCTGCAGGCCTGTCGTGAGTTGATGCGCGGTGGTTCAAAGTCTTTTTTTGCAGCCAGCAAGCTCTTGCCTGTGCGCCTTCGCCCTCCGGCCACCGCCTTGTATGCTTATTGCCGCTTAGCCGACGATGCGATTGACCTGGGCGGAGACGCGTTGTTGGCGATGGAGTCCCTTCAACAGCGGCTGGATGCCATTTACGAAGGCCGCCCTGCGCAATTGGATGCGGACCGCGCGCTCGCGCATGTGGTGCATCACTATGGGATACCACGTGGATTGCTGGATGCCTTGCTGGATGGCTTTTTATGGGATTCGCAAGGGCGCCGCTACGAAACGCTGGCCGACGTGGAAGCCTATGGCGCGCGTGTTGCCGGTGCGGTGGGCGCCATGATGTCGCTCATCATGGGTGCGTCCACTGACACGGCCATTGCTCGCGCAAGTGAAATGGGGGTGGCGATGCAGCTCACCAATATCGCACGCGATATTGGTGAGGATGCACGTAACGGGCGCCTCTACATCCCGCGCGCATGGTTTCGCGAAATTGGTATGGACGCAGATGCGTGGTTGGCGCGGCCCGTGTTTGACGCCCGTATTGCAGCGTTCACCCAACGCCTTTTACTGCGCGCTGATGTCTTGTACCGCCGGGGAGAATTCGGCCTGTCTGAACTGCCTTGGGATTGCCGGCCCGCCATCCAGGCTGCCCGCTTGGTGTACGCAGAAATTGGGAAGCAGCTCGAACGCGTGGGGCTTAACTCGGTCGAGCAGCGCACTGTTGTCTCTACGGCCCGCAAACTGGCCTTGATTGCCCGGGCAGCAGCGGTCGCTTTGAAGGTCCCGGAGTCGCCTGCTGTCAGCCTCAGTCCGGTCCCGGCCATTGCATTTTTGGTGGATGTCGTCAGCCGCGATCGCCGGCCAGTCGCCAGCCACAAGCCCTGGACCGTTCCTCATCGCAGTTTTGACCAGCGCGTCGAATGGATGGTTGATCTGTTCGCTCGCCTTGAGCAACGCGAGCGGACCAATCGCTGAAGCGCTGTGTCTCTCAAGTTTGTCGAGGTTCTCATCATTGTGTGTGCGGGAGCCTTGTTTGTCTGGTGGCAGTTTCGTGATTTGCGTCTGTCGCGTGACAAGACGCGCAGACACCGTGAGGCCTTAGAAGCCGCACAACAGCGAAGCAAGCCTAGTGATGGGCCTTAATTTGAAGGTCCTGCATCTGGTGTGCGCTTGCCTGTTCTTGGGCAATGTGATCGTCAGCGGTGTTTGGGCGCTGTTGGCCGAGCGCACGAAAAACCATGCCATTATTCAGTTCAGCAACCGTATCGTGCTGATTACCGACGCGACCTTTACCCTTTTCGGTGCTTTGGGGGTTGTGTGGACCGGCCACAGCATGGCCGCTCATTTAGGCGGCGGAGGCTCCCACCCTTGGATTCAGTGGTCTTACGGTTTGCTGTCATTTTCGGGCCTGATCTGGTTGTTTGTGCTTGTTCCGATTCAACTGAGACAGCGTACGCTCCTGCGAAAAAGTACCCAATTGAGCGATGACTACTGGCGCCTGTCTCGACTTTGGCAGATCGCTGGTGTCATCGCCACCGTATTGCCGCTGCCCATTGTTTACTTCATGGTAACCAAGACGGTCTGATCGGTCTAATTGAGCACCGAAACCGCCTGAAAGGACCTGCGTGGCCCAAATTCGCTCCAAGCTCCACGGGCAAGTGGTGCTGATCACCGGTGCGGCATCCGGTATTGGTGCCGCCACCGCGCTCGAGGTTCGTGCGCGCGGTGGTGTGCCGGTCCTGTTGGACTGCGATGCAGAACTCTTGGCACAGGTCGCCTATCAATGTGGCGCCGGCACTTTGGCGGTGGTTGCTGACGTTACGCATCTGCCTGCCATGGAGGATGCGGTAGCCCAAGTGCTGGCTCGGTTTGGTCATATTGATGTGGTGTTTGCCAATGCCGGAGTTGCTGCGTTTGGCCCATTGGCCTACGTGGATCCAGATGCGTGGAAGCGCTGTGTTGAGGTTAACGTTTTTGGCGTCTTCAACACAGTGCGGGCGGCACTGCCGTCCATCATGCGCCAGCGCGGCTATGTGCTGATCAATGCTTCGGTGTCTTCTTTTGCACACCCACCCGTGATGTCGGCCTATGCTGCCGGTAAATCCGCTGTCGAAGCGATGGGCGATTCATGGCGTATTGAACTGGCCGTCCATAAGGTCGGTGTCGGCCTGGTCCACGCCAGCTGGGTTAGCACGCCGCTGGTGACTGAAGGCGCCTTGCATCCTGGCTTCGTGCGGCTACGCGCCACCATGCCAGGACTGCTCAATAGCGAAACCTCGCCTCAAGTTGCGGCGCGTACGATTGTTCGAGGTATGGAGCGCCGTCTGAGCCGAGTTTGGGTTCCGGGCTGGCTGAGGCTGCTGTTTGCCTTGCGAGCGCTGCTGCACATGCCCTTTGCCGAGCGGGAACTTCGGCGCGCTGCGCCAGAAATCGAGGCGCTCTATCTTGAAGGTCTCCGAGCCGAGGGTGCCTTGGCTTCTTCCTTTGGTCCCCGCGAGCGAGAGAGAACTCTGGCTCGGGCGCGCGACGCCAGGAGCTGAATCATCGTTACCCCAGTTCCCGGCAAGATCAACCCCGTCTTGGCATCCGCCAAGGCAGCATCATGCGAACGGGCAGTGACACCAAGCGCGGTATGTCGAGTGACTCGTGCACGGCCGTTACCGTTTCGCCCAGCAGGCGTGTTTGCAGCAATGACCGGACATAAAACGGCGCATCTTCGAGCGTACTGATGACATGCGGGGTACTGCCGGCCTCGCTGCACATGCCTCTGGCAACGCGCCAGCCAGAGGCAGGCAAAGGCTGGCGCAGTGGCGCATTGAACGGGGTTGCTTCACCCTGACGGCTGAAACGTTGCGCCACAACCCGGTCCGGACCATGACGAGGCCGCACGTCGTACACCACCGCTGTGTCCCTATTTGCCATTTCGGCCCGTGCCCAGTCCCAGCTCCTAAAGCCTAGCTCTACCGGTTCATCGCCTTCGTTGGAGTCGAGATAGGCGTGGCCACTCCAACTCAAGCGTGGGCTCTCCAATTCAACCTGCACCCGCGCGCAAGGGGCGATTGGCCCCCATCGGTGTCGACCTGCATGGTCCAGCGCCGTCGTAAAGCGGCACAAAGCTTCCGGATGTACGGTCACGCGCCCCCTCACGCGCATGGGAAAAGGCACATTGATTTCATCAATGTCGATGGTCAGGGCCTGTCCATCCCATCGTAGGCTGCTCGGGCCAATGCGGTAATTGTGGGCGTTACGGTCAATGTGTTGGCGGCCGCGTTCGGTCATGGTCCAGCGTCGCCCCCCTTTGCCGTAAAGGGCGACATTAAGTGCGCAAAAATTGTCAGGATCAGCCACGCCGTGGTTACGGGAACGGGCCAAGGCATAGTAGGGCGAAAAAACGCTTCCGACAAAGGCGATGATGGACAGGCCGTGCTGACCGTCGTCACTCAGCGCGTCGACATACCACCAGAGATAACCACCCGGCGGGACCGGCTGGTCGAATCGAGGTGCGCCATCAGCGTCGCGGCCGCCAGCCGACCCGACATGGCTGCCATTGGGACGCCCGGGCCCGGGTGCACGCTCCCGCCTGCCAGATAAAGCCCCGGTATCCGGCTGCGCGCCGACGGACGCGCAAATGCCGACATCCAGCCGTGGGTCGCCTGGCCGTAAAGGGCGCCGCTGCTCCCCGGGAAAAGGCGTGCAAAGTCCTGCGGCAGGGTGCGTACCACCTGGTGTGGCAAGGCTTGCAGCTCCAGCCCACAGTGCCGCATCAGCGCCAGGCTGCTTGATTCGCATGCTTCGATCTCCGCGTCGTCAAAAGAATGGGTATCGCCGTCTGCTGGCGCATTGACCAGACACAAAATTCGCTCAAGCCCTGGCCGGGGCAAGCCATTGTCTTGCCGATCCTGGGCACACAGGTAAACCGTACCCTCGCGCGGCAGCCGGCGCTTGTGGAAAATATCATCGAATTCTCCGCGATAGTCTTGGTTAAAAAATACGTTGTGCCTAACCAGCGGAAATCCGGTGGTCTGGGCGTGCATGGAGAGGGTAAAGGCCGAGAGCGAACGTTGCGCCGAACGCGTTGAAGGCGTTGCCGTGTGCACCTCGTCTCCCAGCAGTCCTTCTGCCAGGGCATTCACGTCACCATTGAACACCACATGATCAGCTTCCAAAACTTCGCCGGAAGCCAGACGGATGCCACTCACCCGACCTGCGCGCAACAGAATCTTGGCGCAGGCATTGCCGTAACGCGCGGTGACGCCGAGTTTCTCGCCCAGTTCGGCCAGCGCCCTCGCGATTCGGAACATCCCGCCCTTGACCGACCACACGCCATCGAGCTCGACCTGTGCCACCAGCATCAGCGTGGCTGGCGCTGACCAGGGCGAGGAGCCGCAGTAGGTGGCATAACGGCCGAACAGTTGTTGCAAACGTGGGTCATGGAAGTGACGGCCAAGGCTGCGCCACAGGCTGGCAAACGGCCCCAACCCGCTGAGTGTGGCCATACCGCCCAATCCCAAGTCTCTCACCATACTCAGCAAATCGGGTCTTTCGCTGCGGATATAGGGCTTCTCCAACGCGTCATACAGCGCACGGCTTTGGCGACAAAATCCTAAAAATCGACGGGCCTCGCTCGGGCTGCTGAATTGGGCGATGGCATCAGCCGTCTGCCTTGTATCGGAGTACAAGTCAAGGCGATGAGGGTGGCCGACCCAGGCGTGCCGCGCCAAAACACCGATCGGTTCAAGTGTCAGTATGTCTTGCAATGAGGTCCCCACCTCCGCCAACATTTGATCCAGGACCCAACGCATTGTGAACACGGTGGGGCCGGAGTCCACGCCAACGCCGTCAACCTCGATTTGGCGAATCTTGCCGCCAGGTGTGTTGGCGGCCTCAATCAGGGTGACTTCCAGGCCACGATGGGCCAACAAAAGGGCCGAGCACAAGCCCCCGATGCCAGCGCCGATGACAACGACGCGGCGTGGACGCAAGGCATCAACCATATTGTTTGTTTTTCCACTGGCCCTGGATGCGCCGCAAAATGAAACGGGCGAACATGGACTCTGAGAAATATTGCTGTTGCCCGGCTGATTGGATGGCCTGCAGGTGGGCACCTGTGCGGGCATAGGCGTCCATGGCCGCGACGCTGTCCCAAATCGTGAAAGTGGCCTGGCGCAGAAATGGTGCTTCACCGAGACCTACCGCAAGCTGAAGGCCAGGCACATCGCCCAGAGCGTTTTGGGAAGGCGTGGCGTGTTGCCAAAAGGCGGAAGCCTTGCGCACATGGATCGAGGCCCGGGTCAGGGCAGCAATAGGCTCCTGATCCTGCGGGGGGTGGGATACGATGTCCAAGGATGTGCCGTCCCAACTGCCTCGACAAGACCAGCAGAGCAGTTCAACGACACAAAGCTCTCGGCATCGCTCACGGTATGCCGCCAGGACCTGTGATCGTTCAACAAAGTCTTGCGCAGCTTGCGCCGTATGGAATACAGCGAACAAGCCTTGGCGAGAGCCGCTTGGACGCAGACCAAAGCCGCCCTCATAGCCGCTGCCCAATACCTTGGCGAAGCGCAAGCCATCGACAGCCTGCAAGGCACTCGGTCCCTTAACGATCCGCAACCAGCCCCAAAACCTCGATGCCGCTGCAAAATCGGCCAGCACCAGAACGGCGGTTTGGCTGTTGAGCGCAGATGGTTGAACCATACTCATCGCTGGACCCCAAAAAAACAAGCCTCCACCGCAAACGGTGGAGGCTTACGGTATGCCTCAGGTCAAGGTTTGGCCAAAGCTTGAAGCTCTGGGTAATCCTTGGCCATGGCCGCCCCGTACAGTGGCTTGTAAGCGCCTTGGTGACAGGTGGTGCAATTTACTTTGGCAACATCACCCTTCGGCCCGAGCCGCTCCGGCGGGAAGGTCTTGGTCAGGGGTGTCATGTAATCGTTATTCAGATCACGCGCCATGCGAATCCCATACCAAGCCGTGACCCGCTGCGGTCGCGACTGTTCCCAAGACTGAAAGTTACGGGTGTTGTGGCAGTAAGTGCAGTTAACGCCCAACGATTCGGACATGTGCGCCATCAAAGAGTAGGTGAATTCTGTCTGCTTGACTGACGCTCGATTGGCGCTTTTCCCGATACCGGCCATGGCCTCAGTGCCATTGACCCGAATCGGCGCAGCATCCTTCAGGTAGGGCGTAAACGGGTCAAAAGGCAGAGAACTGAGGCCTGCTTCCTTGGTGGCAATGTTCTGGCCAGCCAAATCTCCCAACACGCCACCGGCATACTTACGGTCCTTGGGTGCAAACCAGACGTTGGCCGGAATATTGTTACCCCGATGGCAGGTGTAGCAAGTGACACCCGTCTCAGCCACGTGAGTCTTCCAGTCCTGGTTAACGCGCTGCGTCATCTGGATCATGCGCCGCGCCACCACTTTGGTGTACAGGGTGTCGTCCGCAAAATTCTGGACATTGTGGCAATATGCACAGCCTGCATCCGGTGCAACCCACTGGGTGATGGAGGCCATATGCCGGTTGAACTGCGACACGCTGAGGTCACCCAGAACCTGGACGTTTTTGTAAACTTCGCTGGCTTTGGGGCCATCGGTTGACGCTTCATCAGCTGGCGCTGGCGCCTTGTTCAGCGAGGCTTGTTTTGCCAAGGTGCGCGGGTTGTAAATCTGCTCCATGCCAGTGCCACGGAAGCCGGTTTGTACCGTTTCAATGGGTGGCCGTTCGCAGCCTGTCAGCAGGCCCAGGACGACGGGCACAGCAAGTCCAAGTGCAATTTTCAGTAGTGATTTCATGGCTTTGCTCCCAGGAGTGCGGGATCGACCACCAGTGGACTGCCCAAGGGGTACGCAGGGACGACATGGTGCTTGACAGACCACAGGTACCAGTTGTCAACGACAGTGCCGGTGAGCAGGATACCGATTCCACCGACCAGAGGGCACAGAACTGCGAACCACCAAGCCCAGCGGTGGATGGATTCCATCGTGGCATTGAAGCCCATGGTCCAGCGCCAGAACAGTGCCGCCCGCTCCGAGGCCGTGCCGCGGTCAACGATTTGTTCAATTTCGCGTTCACCACCGTAACGGCTTACCGCCAGGATGGTCCCTCCGTGCATGGCGAACAAGAGCACTGAGCCGTAGAGGAATACGATGGACAGCGCGTGGAACGGGTTGTAAAACAGATTGCCGTACCGCAGTGATATCGCAGAGGTCCAGTCAAGGTGCGGGAATATACCAAAAGGAACCGCTTCAGACCAACTGCCCATCATGACGGGACGGAAAAAACCGCACACCAAAAACAGCCAAATCGCTGCAGCATAGGCCCAAGCCACATGGGTGCCCAAACCAAGCTGGCGCGCCCGCCGGTAAGTTCGGGCCCACCAGAGCAGAATCGACACAGTCAGCATGAAACCGGCAATCAGCCACCAACCACCTTGGTTGAGCGGCGGAATAGTCAGCCCATAGGCGGGTGCTGGAGGCTCCAGGGCCAGCCAAAACAACTGGCGAACCATCTGAATCGGGTTCCAGTCTACCGACGCCAGCATGTTCAGGCCGATGATGTTGAACGCCGCGATGCCGCAGATCAGTGATGCCAAACCTAGCGTGCCAAGATAAACCGGACCGATCTGGGCATTGCCTATACGCCCAAGCAGGTGAAACAAAAATGGCGTGCCTAGACGTTTTTCGTCGCCTCGTGGCAAGTCCACGCCATGGTGCAAGGGGCCGACCGGCTGCACCGAGGTAAACAAGTTTTGATATTGAGCCATGTCATTTACTCCGTCTTATCAGGTCCGCCAGATCGGCATGTTCAGCCACCAACTCCACCATTCCGGCCAAGCGCCAGTCCAGAAGGGACCACTCACCACGATGCAGACAATACCGAACCACACCCCGGCCAATGCCAGGAAAAGGCCAAGCCGGTGAATGCCGAGGGTACCAACGGAGTAGCCGATGAGATCACGGAAAAATGTGTCCTCATGTTCCGGTGACTTGACCACCTGGCCTTTGCCGGGGTTGGTCGCCGAAAGCACCAAGCCGCCGTGCATCGAAAGCGCGAGTACCGTGGCAAAGAACAGGGTTACCGCGATCATGTGCCATGGGTTGTAGTGGAAGTGAAGGTATTGGTAGGCCGTATTGCTGACCCAGTCCAGGTGGCTGTAGATGCCGTACGGGAACGCATGTCCCCAAGCACCCATGAGCACCGGTCGGACCACTTGCAGGCTGACGTAGGCAAGAATCGCCATGCCAAAGGCGACCGGCACGTGCAGCCCCATACCCAGCTTTCGGCAGATCTCGACTTCGCGGAGTGCCCACGAGACAAATGCGCCGATCGCGCAGACCGTGATCAATTGCCACAAGCCACCCTCCATCATCGGCGCGAAGCGCAGGCCGTAAGCGATGTCGGGCGGCGCAATATTGATTTGCCACAGGTTCCAGGTCGGGCCCATTGCCGCGCCCCAAAGAATCATCATAGTTCCAGAAAGTGCAAAAAACATCGTCGTGATTCCAAAGAATCCGACATAAAACGGGCCGACCCAAAAATCAAACAGGTCGCCGCCGAACAGAGTTCCACCGCGGACACGGTATTTGCGTTCAAAACTCAGCATGGCCATACGTACATCCTCCGACCGACATTCGGTCTAACAGGTCCCAGCGCGGCGAGGGTCACTTGTTAAAAAAAGAGACAGACGCATCGTTGATCTTGAGCGAAGTGCGTCTGTCGGAATAACAGCCAAATAGCCGTTACTTTTGCGGCAAAGCCGCGTTCTGTGCAGCCTTCGCGGCCTTGACCGTGTCGGGATGCCAGCTGTTGATGTTGTAACGATCGCCACTGATTTGAATCAGGTGAATCGTTGTTGACACGAACGCAATCAACAAGCCGGTCAAAACGACTGCCTTGCGGGGGTCGATCATTCGCCAAATGCGCCACATAGGAATTTCCTTTCGGTTAGTTCAATTGAGAAATCAAGGTATAGACAGCAGATTTAACGCCGACCAAGGTGGTCGTCGCTCCCTCCGCTCCGGGTAGCCAGGTGCGCCAATTCAATGCCAACAACTGTCCGACCATGGCGAGCGCCATGAATACAAAGAAGACCAGTACAAAAATCGTCCGACTGCCCTTGAGGTGGCTGTCCGAGATAAAGGACGGATCATTTTTGATTGCGTGGGCCATACATACCTTCGTTAGCGGTTCTTGTTAGAACCAGGGACGCCATATCCACACCAGGCTGTGGGCGAAGAAAGCGCCTACAGCCCACAACAGGTAGCCCTGTATGTAGTACTTGTGGAACTCTTGGGCTTCTTCGTCTGATATACCTGAGGGGTTAGCTGCATCAGTCATAGTTTGTGCCTCTCTCAAAATGCCTTGCGGCGACTCCCTGCACCTGGGTAGGTACAGGACGGACTGCAGCAGCAGGTACGCCGCTGCAGGTAAACCTCCGGACAAGCCGGAGGATTGACCGGGCTAACGAAGGCTGCAGAGCCGCTCATGCGGATACCCCAGCATTTGTCTTCCCGAACAATTCAATAAACCTTGCCGCTTCAACATGGGAGCGGCCAGATTCGCGTGCATCGCGTTCAGCCTGGTCTCGCATCCGTTTGGCCGCCGAGATTCGCACCAGCACGGGCTGCTGCTCTAGCAGGTTCTCCATGTGTCGATGCGCCTCGGGCTCCCATGGGATCGTTGATTCCGTCGCAGCTCGCCCAGGACTGGCCTCAATCTTGTCCATCTCGGTGCCCAGGGGCAGGATGTGGAACAGCGCGTCGAACAGGGCGTTGCAGAATTCCTGGATGATGTAGGTCGCGCCCGCGTAGCCCATGAAAGGCGTCCCGGTATGGCGCCGGATGATGGGCAGCGGAAAACTGGCTGGGATAAAGCTGGTCTTCATCATGCCGCCGCCACCGCACTCGGCCAAGTAGATGCGTTCGTTGTAGCTGCCGTACAGCACCAAGGGGGTTTTCTCGGTGACCAACCTGCGCACCTCGGCGTTGTCGGTCTTGGCGCCGGCCAGGCGCGGGATCGCAAAGTTGCAGGGCAGGCCCATTTCGTCTTCAAGGAAATGCCGGATGCCCCGGGTGTAGGTTTCGTTGGCCACCACGCCGAAGTTGGCGGTACCGAAAAAGTCCTGCGTTACCGAGCGCCACAGATCCCAGATCGGTTTGATCGTGCTGTGCTTTTCTCTTTCGATGAAGGGTTCTGGATCAAGACCGAGCAATTCACCCAAGGACCGCAGAAACTTGGTGGTGCTGTGCAGTCCGATCGGTGCCTGCAGGTAGGGACGCTCCAGCGCCTCGCACAACATGCGTCCGAACTCACGGTACATGCAGATGTTCACGTCCGCCTCGACAAGACGAGACACATCAGCCAAGTGACTGCCCAGCGGAAACACCATGTTCACTTCGGCGCCAATGCCTTGAACCATACGGCGGATCTCGGCCAAATCGCTCGGGCTGTTGAAGGTGCCGTAACTTGGGCCGATGATGTTGACGCGTGGTCGCTCGCCCTCTTTGCGTTCACGCTTGGGCACATGACGGAGGCCGTATTGCTGCCAGAGCCAGTACATGGCCCGGTTGGCACACTGCCATTGGTCTTCATCGATGGTGCGTGGCAAAAAGCGTTGCAGGTTGGTGCCTTCCGGCGTCACGCCGCCACCAATCATTTCAGCAATTGAGCCGGTGACCACAACGGAAGGTAAATCCGGGTCAAGTGCCGCGTGGGCACGGCGCATGGCACCTTCAGTTCCCTCTCGACCGAGTTGCTCTTCGGCCAAGCCGGTCACGACAATTGGCAGCTCGTGCGGCGGTAGCGCGTCGGTGTAGTGCAGTACCGATGTGACCGGCAGGTTTTCGCAGCCGACTGGGCCGTCGATAACCACCTGTAGGCCCTTGATGGCGGCGAAGACGTACACCGCTCCCCAGTAGCCGCCAGCGCGATCGTGGTCAAGGACGAGCATCAGATCATCGCCTCTGCTTTGCGTTTCTTCGTCTGCTTTTCAAGCAGGCGACGCGTTTCAGCTTTGAATTCGGGCCGGTCTTGGGGTACGCCTTGCGCGCTTTCCCATACGCCGGCTGAAGCGCCAGTGCCAGCTTCGCCGAAAAACGCCTTCATTTCAGCGAAGCGTGATTTGTTGGCAATGGCGCCATTGATCACCTGGGCAAGTGAGCCCGCGCCAGCCGGCCCCATCAAGGGTCTGGCCGAAATCAGGTTGGTGAAATACAAGCTTGGGATGCTGAGTTCCTTGGCAGCTTGAACCACAGGCGTGGTGCCGATGGCAAGGTCGGGTTGCCATTCGTGCATCGCTGCCAAGTCCTGCTCCAGTGAGGCGCGGTACTGCACATGAACGCCATGTGATTCGAGCCACTCGCAATCGGATTGGCTCCAGGGTGTGCGTGGACAGGCCGTGCCGACATAGCGCAAGTCTGCGCCACTCTCGACCAGCAACCGGGCAACCAGTAACTCCGAGCCTTCGTAGCCGCTCAGCGTGATGCGTCCTTTGATGGGCATGCGGGCCAGACCACCCTTGATGGCTGGGAGCATGGTATTTTTCACCATGTCGATCTTCGCCTGCGGCACGTTGGCGACCGTACCGATGGCTTGCAACCAGGCTTCTGTTCCGTCGTGGCCGACAGGCGCTGAGCCGACAATGGGCCGCCCTGCATGCTCGAATTCGCGAATGCTGGCGGTATAAAACGGATGAATGGCAGCTACCGCAGCGCAATCCAGGGCTGCATACAGTTCCCGCCATTCCCGGGTCGGCACGACCGGTCCGGCCGCAATGCCCATGGGTTCGAGCATTCGGCCGATGATCACGGGGTCTGCGGGGAACATTTCGCCCAGCAATGTGATGGTGGGCTTGTCCGAGCGTCCGGTCCGCGGTGCTTGGACTGGGCCGGCCATGATTTCTTCGCGGGCATATTTCAGCATCGCCCCAGCCAGCACATCCTTGGCTTCGGCATGCGTGGGCACACCAAAACCGGGGACATCAATACCAATGATGCGCACCCCGTTGATGTCCTTGGGCAGAAGTTGCAGCGGCACGCCACTGGCGGTCGGTACGCACAGATTGATGATGACGATAGCGTCGTAATTGGCGGGATCGGCCTGGTTGTAGACCGACTCCCGGATGTCTTCAAACAGCTTACCGGTGACCAGCGATTCTGAATTGAAGGGTACATAGCCGACGCTGCGCTTGGCGCCGTAAAAATGTGACGTGAAGGTCAGGCCGTACACGCAGCAGGCTGAGCCTGACAAGATGGTCGCCGTGCGCCGCATACGCAGTCCCACACGCAAGGCGCCGAAGGCGGGGCACATGCTTTGGGGCTGGTCGTGCGGTCCGGCGGCAGGTGATACGGGGTAGTCTTTGGCGTATTGAGCCAGCACTTCAGATTTACCGGAGGCCTTGGCGGCTGCAAGCATTTTTTCGCCACCAGCATGGCACCCCATACCGTCGCCATCAATGGCAGTCGTGACGGCTGCCGGCGCTGCTTCAGCTGCGCTGACGATTGGAATAGTTTTGCTCATGGACTGCTGCTGCGGTATCAGACTTCGTCGTAAACGACTTCAAGCGTGGGCTTGGTGTTTTCAGTGCGGCCGCACATGTCAAATTGCGTAGCGGGTTCAAGCACCACGTCACGACCAACGGCCGAGGCTGCGAAAAGACCGAGCAGCTGGTCTTGTGTCATGGGCTTGGGGCGAACCGGTTGCGAGGTGGCGACGTTGGCAGCCAACTCGCTGAACATCGGGCCCCATACCGAATCAGGTCGCCCGATGATTTCGTAACTGGCGCTCTTGCGGCGAATATCCTCGTTGGCCGGTATGGTGGACAGCACCGGGATGCCGACGTGGGTGGCGAAGTTGGCGGCCTCGCCCGTGCCATCGTCGCGGTTGATGACCATTCCGGCGACGCCCACGTTGCCACCAAGCTTGCGGAAGTACTCCACCGCAGAACAGACGTTGTTGGCCACATACAGCGACTGCAAGTCATTGCTGGCGACCACAATCACTTTCTGGCACATATCCCGGGCAATCGGCAGTCCGAAGCCGCCGCAGACCACATCACCGAGAAAATCGAGCAGGACATAGTCAAACCCCCACTCATGAAATCCGAGTTTTTCGAGAAGCTCAAAGCCGTGGATGATGCCGCGGCCACCGCAGCCTCTCCCAACCTCTGGTCCGCCGAGTTCCATGGCATAGACGCCATCACGTTTGAAGCAGACATCGCCGATGGCGACAGCTTCACCCGCTAATTTTTTCTTGGACGACGTTTCAATGATGGTGGGGCAGGCGCGGCCGCCAAACAGCAAACTTGTCGTGTCACTCTTGGGGTCACAGCCGATCAGCAGCACCTTTTTGCCTTGCTGCGCCATCATGTAACTCAGGTTGGCGAGTGTGAAGCTTTTGCCGATCCCGCCTTTGCCGTAAATGGCGATGATCTGCGTTTCTTTGGTCACCTCGGAGGTGACTATCGGCAGAGGTTCCAACGCGGCCTCTGTGCGCAAGACATCACGCATGAAATTAACCGGTGCAACCGCAGGAATCGAACTTGCGCTCATGCTATGTGTTTCCAATCAAGAACCATCTTCAAACAATCGGCATCACCAAAAGCGGTGCGGTATGCCATGTCAGCCTGTGTGGCGTCATGGTGGTGGGTAACCAGGCCATCGAGTGACAGACGACCCTCACCGGCCAGTGCGATGACGGCGGCCAGATCAGGCGGCGACCATTGCGCAGCGATCCGGATGCGCGCCTCCCGCATGAAAGCAGGTGGGAATACAAAGGACAGGGGCGCGTCGTAAAAACCGGCCAATACCACTTCACCACCTGGCGCAAGCCGGCTGATCAGGTCGTCAAGCAGCGCACCAACGCCGCTGACATCACAGATGCACTTGTAGTTGCGCCGGCTGTCAGCAGAAGGATCGATCACGTCGTAGCCCACGGCGCCGTTTCTTCGGGCTGGGTTGGTGTCCCAGACCACCGGCTTGCCGCCGGCCAGCACGGCCAAACGCGCAATCATGCGACCCAGCACGCCATGTCCCACGATCAGATCAGGCTGCTGAGTGCCGGGCGCGCTGTGTGCGTGGTAGGCGGTGGCTGCCAAAGCAAACAGCACACCTCGCTCCCCCAGTGACTCTTCCATGCGCATGGCGCGGGCTGCTGGAACAACCAGGCGGGATGCCGACCCGCCAAACAGGTTGCGAGCGTCCTGGAAGCATTGCGAGCCTGGCAGGAACACACGGCTACCGACTGGCACCGAGGCTTGATCACCCGCTGCGATCACGCGACCAACCGTTTCATACCCTGGCACCAGCGGGTAACCCATGCCCGGAAAAGCTGGCATGGTGCCTTCCCAGAGCAGCCGCTCTGTGCCGGTGCTGATGCCGCTGAATTCGACCTGCACTTCGACATCGGCTGGACCCATGTCTGGCAAGGTCAAGGCTTTCAATGCCAAGGACTTGGGTTGCTGAAAAACGATCGCGCTAGCTTGCATGGGTGTATGTTGTCTCTGACACTTACAAATGTCAATTTATATTTACATGGTTTGTGGCATTTGCGGGTAAACCCTGAGATTTGCGCCCCACGAGGATTTGGGTTTGCAGTGGCATGGGGTTGGGTACCAGTTCCAGATTGGAAAACCCGGCCTCGGCCATCATGCTCATCAGCTCACGCGAGGTGCGTAGCCGGCCAGCGCCCATGGCCAGCAAGTAAAAATGAAAATAGGCATCGCCCTGCGGCGCGTTCTCAGGCTCCTGCGCCATGGGTTCTGCCAGCAGCAGCGTTCCGCCCACTGGCAGGGCGGCAAAGATGGCCGCCAGTACAGTGCGGACATCGTCATCCGGGTGGTCGTGGGCGACGCGGATCAGTGTCACGAGGTCGGCGCCCTGAGGCAGTGGGTCCAGCAGGAAGCTCCCTGGCGTGGCCTCGGTCCGTGCCTGCAGCCCCTGTCGCGCAAAGTTAGCGCTTGCCAGCATGGCCACCTCTGGCAAGTCAAACAAGTGCAATCGCAAATGCTTGGCGTGTTCTGCCAGGCGACTGAGAAAGGTGCCCTGGCCACCGCCCACGTCCAGCACACAACGATGTTCATCAAAGCGGTAGCTGGCCAGAATTTCGTCCACCACAAAGGGCTGGGAGGCCGACATCAGGTTGGAATAACGCGCGTATTTTTCAGCTTGCGTGTTGCCGGTGGCGGCCTGCGCCCCAGCCGCCAGGGTATAGGGCCAGTATTGGGCCATGGCACCGGGCTGGCCTGGACCGCGCAACATGGCCACTGGGTCTTGCATGTCCATGTAAAGCACGGCATGGTGCTCGATCATGGCCCGTATGCCGGCATAACCGGCCACCGGTGCGCCAATCGGTCCCAGGCCATACCGACCTTGGCTTCGGAGGTCCAGCAGCCGCAAAGCGAGCGCCGATTGCAGCAGCCGCTGCAAGCCCGCGGCCGGTAGATGGGTCCACTGCGCCAATTCCTCCAAGCTGCGCGGCCGCTCGGCCACGGCCTCCAAGATGCGCAAACGCACACAGGCCAGCAACACCTGCGAGTAAACAAAGCCCGCCATGAGGTCGAACACCTGGCGTGCCCGCCTGCGGGTCACCCAGCGCGTGAGCGGGTTGGCCAAGCTCCAGCGGTAAAAGGTGGCGCTGGTCATCCAGCTGTCCACCACCGCACTGAGGCGATCGCGCCAGGGCGTGTGGCGTCCATGAGCCCGCGGGAGCGCTGCCAGATCAAGCGTCTTCATGCGCCGACGACCTGCGCTGCGGCCTGCCGGTAGGCATTGCAGGCGGCGCGCGGTACCAGACGCTCCGACTCGCGCCAGACCAGCTCACGCATGGCTTGCGCGCTGGAGCCTTCGGGAATGGCGTCGGCTGCGGCCTGGATCAGCGACTCAAAATGCTCAATGGCACCACTCAGGCCCAGGTTGGCGATGGCGTTGGGGCGAGCGTGTTGGGCATCCTGACCCACGGGCTTGCCCAGCAAATCGGCCTGACCCATCACATCACGGATGTCGTCGGCAACTTGATAGGCCTCGCCCAGGCAGTCACCCAATGCCTGCCAGTCTTTGGGGTCAGCCCCTGCGCTCAGGGCGCCGGCGCAGGTTGCCGCCACGAACAGTGCGCCGGTCTTGGCGCGCTGGTACTGCATCAGCGAAACACGTGACTCTGACTCCCAGGCCTGACCAGCAACGATGCCCGAAGGCATACCGACACCGGCGGCAATGATGTGGAGCAAACCCGGCAAACGCGTGGGCGACTTGCTCGCAGCGGCTGCCAGGGTCTGAAACGCCATCACGATCAGCGCGTCACCGGCCAAGACAGCCAAGGGCTGTCCGTAGGCCCAATGTACCGAGGCTCGACCACGCCGGGTTTGGGCATCGTCGAAACAAGGCAAATCGTCATGGACCAGGGAGGCGCAATGCAGCAGTTCAATCGCCGCGGCTGCCGCTTCGCTCAGCGCCGGATCGTCCTGACCACAAGCCTGGGCTACCGCCAGACAGAGCTGCGGGCGGATGCGCGCACCGCCAGGAAACACGGCATGGTGCACCGCTCCAGCAAGCTTGGGCGGGCAGTCGGGGCCCTCTGCAGCAGCAAGCGCCATGGCGAGAATCTGTTCGATGCGGGTGATGGCTTTCATGTGCTTGTCTCCATGGGTTCAAATGGACTGCCAATCAAGTGACAACTTAAATTGTCATCTCAATGTGTCAATAAATGTAGACAACAAATACCGGCTTGTCAACGGTGTTTTCCGCGACATGTCCCAACCAAAAAGGCGCGTGGCGGGATTGAAGGCGGGTCGGCGCGTAGCCGCAGAGGGCCAGAGCTTCAGTTAAGGGCGCTCAGCAGCGCCGCTGCGACGGCAACGGCATGCTCTTCATGCGCCAGGTGGCCGAGTCCATCCAGGCGCATGACGGACGGTGGCGGTTGTCGCGTCAGCGACTTGGCAACCCGTTCGGCCACAGAGGGGGGGACGATCGAGTCTTGTGAGCCCACGATCAGGGTCAGCGGCGTCAGCAGCGTTGGCAAGCGCTCCCTGAACGCATGCAAGTCCCAGTGCGCCATCATGGCCAGTGCGCCAGCGCCGTGTGAGGGGTGGCTGATCAATTGGCGGTAAAGGGCCACACCTTGTGCGTCGAGTTCGGAGCCGGTGCCGTCCAGCAACTTTTTCAGCACGGCAGGCTGGGCTGCCCGCCAGGAAAACAGCGCTGGAACCCAGGGTGAGTTGGCCAGCAGTTTGGCCAAAGGTGAAAAAAACTGTCCGGCCAGACCGTCGAGCGGCAGCAACGCGCCGTTCAAAGAGATCAGCCGCGTTGCGCGTACATGCCCGTCCAATGCCAGCATGCAAGCCACTGCGGCGCCGGCCGAGTGGCCAATGACAGCGTGCGGCGAAATGTGCATCTGCTCCAGCACCTCGGCGACCCCTGCAGCCATGCCGGGTAAAGAAAACAGGGTCGCCACATCGTGTGGGGCTGGCATGGTGGTGAAAGCATGGCCCGGAAAATCCATGGCGAGTACGCTGTACTGGCCGCTGAGCAGCGGCCACAAGCCACGCCACGAATGCGTGGAGGCCCCGGTTCCATGCAGCAGCAACAGGGTCGGCGCTTGCGGGTCGATATGCGCCGCGTACTGCACATGCCAGCGTAAACGGGGTGTCTGTACAAAGCGGGACAGGTGGCTGTGTGGCCACTGGGCGCCATCGCGTTCCCACTGAAGGCCGAGACGCGTGCTCATGCGGGTGCGCGGCGTCAATCGCGCCCGGCCACGGCACGCACCGCCTGGTTCAGCGACTGCGCGCCGGCATAGGGCAGCGCCAAGTACTGCGCACCCATTGCAGCCGCCAGTTGCTGAGCGCCTGCCTGGGGTTGGGGCGACGTGTCAACCAACAGCGCGCTGTAGCTGCCAAGACGCAGTTGCGTGGCTGCCGCCAGGGCGTCGCTGGCCGCTCGGCCGCGCCCGGGGCTGCCATCACGCGCAATATTGCCTTTGGCATCGGTCAGCAGCACCAGAATCGGCGTCTCACCTTTGCGGCGAATCTGATCGGCCAAGGCGGTTGCCGCGTCAATGGCAGTGGCCAGCGGCGTGCCGCCGCCGCCAGGCAATCCGGCCAGGCTGCGCTTGGCGCGCGCCAATGAACGCGTGGGCGGCAGCAGCAATTCCGCCGTTTTACCGCGAAAAGCGAGCACGGCCACGCTGTCGCGTCGCACATAGCAATCGGCCAGCAAAAGCTCAACGGCGCCCTTGGTTTCGGCCAAACGGTTGAGCGCCAGCGACCCAGAGGCGTCCACCACAAACACCGTCGTGGTTTGCCCCAGTTGTCTGAACCGAGTCACATGAAAGTCTTCTTTGCGGACCACGATGCGCCGTCTATCCGACGCTGGGCCCGGCAGTGTGCCTTGGCGAAGCCTTTGCCAAGGCGCAGCGGCGCGCAGGGTTTCCAGCACGTTCAGACGTTGGCCGGACCGTGGCTCTCCTTTGCGGGCACCTACGGGCCTACCTCGCAAGGCGTTTTTTTGCACGGCACCAACGCTGCCTGAGCTTGGCGTTTTGGCACGCTGCAGCTGCCCGATCTTCAGCCTTGCCAACAAGCCTGGTGGAATGGCGGCTTGCGCCGCTTCAAGCACGCGCTCGCCCAGCTCCTGCCCGGCTGAGGGATCGCCTTCCGGTGGTTCGGCGCTGTCACCGTCGCTGCCATCCAAGTCCTTGTTCGGCTCGGCATCCTTTGACTCGGCTGCGGGTGAATCGGCAGGCAGCTCTTCTGGCTCGGCCAAATCCGAAGGCGGCGGCGGGGATGGCGGCAAACGCGTGGCACGCGGCGCCAGCACCAGTCGTGCGGCGACCGCTGTGTGTTCATCCTCCACGCAGTCGCACCCAGCCAACGCGGCAGCGGCCCGTGCCACCCTGACGGCAAACAGGCTGGCACGCAGTGAATCAATCCCCAGAGCCACTGCCGCAGCGCACAAGGCTTGCGTGGCTTCGGCGGGTAATTGAACCTGCGCCAGCCGGCCACGGGCGGCCAGCACTTCCTGCGCCGTCCATTCGGGTCCCTCCTCCTCGCTCGGCTGGCCGTCCAACAACAGCCGGAAGGCCAGCCGTTCAGCCAGGCCATTGGGCATTTGCTCGTCATCGCTGGCGCCTTCATCCAACGCGACCACGCCCACCCGGGCGCTCTGGGTGCTGTCCAGCCCATCGCGCTGCAGGTCCACCCGGCTGGTGTCCAAAACGCTGCCAAAGCGCGCTGCCGCCGCAGGCGTCATACGTTCGGCCATGGCCAGCAGCAGCACACCGCCATCAGCCTGCGCCAGCAGCCCTTTGATCGCAACCGGCCGCCCGGTCTCCAGGGTGGCTCCGAGGTCCAGCCCGCCCAACAAAGCGGTATCGGTGATGCTCAGGGGTACCCGCCTGAGAGGTGTACCCGTCGGCAATAGGCTGCGCAGCAGGTCCAGCCACCGGTCCCTTGCGTCGCAAGCCGGGGCGCGCAATGCCACGCCGCCCAGGCCCGCCGGGTCGACGGCAAAGAGTGCGGCAACGGTGGCGTCGTCGCCTTGCATCTCAGAGAACAGGCGCTGTCGGTGTGGCGCTCAACTCACTCAGCGCCCTTTCCACTCGGGTGGATGAACCTGAATCGTCGAGCGGATTGCGCCGCAGCCGGTGACGCAGTGCTGGCACGGCGACGCGCTGCATGTGGCCCCGGTCAACACTCGTATCGCCCTGCAGAGCCGCCAACGCGCGGGCTGCCCGCACCAGCGTCAGATCGCCGCGCAAGCCGTCGGTGCCCAGAGTGATGCACAGTTGCGCGGCAAATGCGCGCGCGCTGTCGGGGATTCGTACCTCGGCCAGACGTTTGCGTCCGGCGACGATGGTGCGGCGGACCCGGTCGTCCTCCTTTCGCCATTGTTCGAAAAATGCGTCAGGCGTTTGCTCAAAGGCATCGCGCCGTTTGACCACTTCCACGCGGTCATCCAGGGTGCCCGGCGTCTTGACCTCCACCGACAGGCCGAACCGGTCGAGCAACTGGGGCCGCAACTCCCCTTCTTCGGGGTTGCCACTGCCAATGAGCACAAAACGCGCAGGGTGACGCACGCTCAGGCCCTCACGCTCGACCACATTCTCCCCGGACGCAGCCACGTCGATCAGCAAATCAACCAAGTGGTCCTCCAGCAGATTGACCTCGTCAATGTACAGGTAGCCCCGATTTGCCCGCGCGAGCAAACCCGGCTCGAAGGCTTTGACGCCCTGGGACAAGGCCCGTTCTAAATCGAGGGCGCCCACCACGCGGTCCTCGGTGGCGCCCAGGGGCAGGTCGACCACCGGCACTGTGACCAGTTGGCTGCGCGGTGCTTTATCACCGGCGGCTGCCAGGCAATCGGGGCAGCGCGCAGAAGCCGGATCACAGCCATAGCGGCAGCCAGTGACCACCCGCATCTTCGGCAGCAGCGCGGCCAGTGCCCGAACGGCGGTCGATTTACCGGTGCCGCGGTCGCCAAGCACCAGCACACCACCAATGCTGGGATCAATGGCCGTCAGCACGATCGCCAGTTTCATGTCGTCCTGGCCCACGATGGCGGAAAAGGGAAAGGTCATAGCCATGGCATCAGTCTGTCCGCCAGCCGCGCGCCGCCAAGGCCTGCTTCGCATGCTGTCCAACGCCCGAGGACGCGCCGGCGACGATCACTGTAGGTAAATCCTTGTCACGCATCGTTTTTCTTTGTCAAAAATTGCATTACTGCCGGCAGGGCCTGCGCCGGCTTTTCATCCATGGGCAGGTGGCCCATGCCGTCATGGGACACCAGTGTAGTGCGGGCCATGGCCCGTTTAATCTTGTTGGCTGTCGGGTGGGCTCAGGCCGCTGCTGGGCAGGTCCAGCCGAAACATGCGCACTTGGGCGCCAAGGGCTTGGGCTCCGGGCCACCAGGTATGAAGGCTCTAACCGAAGCCATGCAGTCGCAGCACGGCGGGCGCGTTCTTGGGACCGCGCCAGCACCATCAGTGTCGGGGCGATCACACGCGCTGCTTTCACCGCAGGTGTCGGGAGGTGGTCATGCCCCGATCCTAACCATTCAGGTGGAGGGACCGGTTCGCCCGGGCTCCTGTGCGCGGTGTGGTGTGGTGTCAGTGGCCCAGCCGCACCAGCCGCCCGGGCCGAGCGGCGGTGACCTGGCCCTCGCGCGCCACCGCCTGCGACAGCGGCAGCCGGTCATGGCCGCGACCCAGTACCCAATGGCTGAGCATGAAGGTGCTGAAGCTGGCGTCGCAGATGGTGCGCACATGGGCACCAGCATCGCCCAGGCCAAACAGGGCGCGCGGGTGCGTCAGCATCTGGCGCACGGCGTCGAGGGAGCCCTGGTTGTAATTGAAGATCGGAAAGTACACCAGGCCGCTGCCGTCGCCCGCGCTGAAGTGGTCGTACAGCGCCTCCAGCGCGCTGCAGCCGCGCTTTTGGTGCTGGAACCCGCATGGCAGCTGCCTGTTTCGCTATGGAAAGTGAAGCAATCTCCTTGTAGCCCGGAAAACCCATGAACGGGTGAAAGCTCGCATCCAGCCCGTTGATGCCCTGCATCAGGTCAAAGTCGCTCACCACCTGCACTACCCCGTGCTGGCGCCCGGCAAAGGCCTGCGCCAGGCCGCAGAGTTCGGTTGCGCTGGCGATCGAGGCTGGCGTGTCAAGCGCCTCGGCGGTGCGGTGGTTGTCCGAGCGTCCGGTGGAAAAGCCGGCCGCACCGGCGTCGAGCGCGGCACCCAGCAGTTCGCGCATGGCGGCAATAGCGCCGGCGGTGGCGGCCTCTCGCGCCTCGGCGCGCGCGCCCATCACGCGCATGCGCAGCGGGTCGTGGGGCACCATGGCCAGGTAATCCAGGCTGTGCGGCATGGCGTCCAGCGCGTTCAGGTACTCGCCAAAGCTGTCCCAGGCAAAGCGCACGCCATCTTTCAGCGCCGCGCCGGGAATGTCTTCTACCCCCTCCATCAGCCTGATCAGCCGGTCTTCGCTGCCAGGCTGCAGTGGCGCAAAGCCGACGCCGCAATTGCCCATCACCACCGTGGTCACACCGTGGTGGATGCTGGGGCTGAAGGTGGCGTCCCAGGTGGCCTGGCCATCTTAGTGCGTGTGGATGTCGACAAACCCCGGCGTGACCCAGGCGCCGCTGGCGTCCACGGTCTCGCGCGCCGTCTGCGTGATGGCGCCAATCTCGACGATGCGGCCATCCTGCACGCCCAGGTCGGCGCAGTAAGGCGGCGCGCCGGTGCCGTCCACCAGGGTGCCGTCCCGAATCAACAGGTCAAGCAAGATGCGCTCCTTGTCCGTGCAGGCGGTCGCTGCGCCGCCACAGCAGGGCCAAGAGCGAAAAATGACCAAGCGGCTTGCGAACGCGCGCGGTCAGCCCGTAGACCACGGCTTTAGGCGCCTGCGCCATCCGGCAGCGGGTCCGGCGCGCTGTGACCAGGGGGTGCCTGTACGCCACCTGGCGTATTTCCGGAACGGCTGACGCTGCCTAAAGTCAAGCCATCGTCGAATCTGCGGCCAAGCAAACTGCCGCTGCTGATGAAGCGACCTGATTTTTCAACTCTCGGAGAAACCTAGCATGCAACGTCGTTTTACCCTCAAGGCACTCACTGCTGCCGTCGCGCTGTCGGGCCTGTCGGCCATGCCCGCATTTGCCGCCGACACCATCAAGGTCGGTATCCTGCACAGCCTCTCGGGCACCATGGCCATTTCGGAAACCGTGTTGAAAGACACCGTGCTGATGGCCATTGACGAGATCAACGCCAAAGGCGGTCTGCTCGGCAAAAAGCTGGAAGCCGTGGTGGTGGACCCGGCCTCCAACTGGCCGCTGTTTGCCGAAAAGACCAAGCAATTGCTCACCCAAGACAAGGTGGATGTGATCTTTGGCTGCTGGACCTCGGTGTCGCGCAAGTCGGTGCTGCCGGTGGTGGAAGAGCTCAACGGCCTGTTGTTCTACCCGGTGCAGTACGAGGGTGAAGAACTGTCCAAGAACGTGTTCTATACCGGCGCAGCGCCCAACCAGCAAGCCATTCCTGCTGTGGACTACCTGATGAGCAAAGACGGCGGCGGCGCCAAGCGCTGGGTGCTGCTGGGTACCGACTATGTGTACCCGCGCACCACCAACAAGATTCTGCGTGCCTACCTCAAGTCCAAAGGTGTTAAAGACACCGACATCGACGAGAAATACACCCCGTTCGGCCACTCCGACTACCAGACTATCGTGGCTGACGTCAAGAAGTTTGCCGCCGGGGGCAAGACCGCCGTGGTCTCCACCATCAACGGTGACTCCAACGTGCCTTTCTACAAGGAACTGGGCAACGCCGGCCTGAAGGCCAAGGACGTGCCGGTGGTGGCGTTCTCGGTGGGTGAAGAAGAGTTGCGCGGCGTGGACACCAAGCCACTGGTCGGCCATCTGGCCGCCTGGAACTACTTCCAGTCGATCAAGAACCCGACCAACGACGAGTTCATCAAGAAATGGTCTGCCTACGCCAAAGCCAAGGGCATTGCCGGCCACAAGGACAAGCCGCTGACCAACGACCCGATGGAAGCCACCTATATTGGTATCAACATGTGGAAGCAGGCCGTCGAAAAGGCCAAGTCGACCAACGTCGACAAGGTCATCGCTGCCATGGCCGGACAGACCTTCAAGGCGCCCAGCGGCATCGTGAGCAAGATGGACGAAAAGAACCACCATCTGCACAAGTCGGTGTTCATTGGCGAAGTCAAGGCTGACGGACAGTTCAACGTGGTCTGGAAGACGCCCGGTCCGGTCAAGGCCAAGCCGTGGAGCCCGTACATCGAAGGCAACGACAAGAAGCCCGATGAGCCAGCCAAAAAGTAAGTTGTGACCAGCCCCCCGGCTTGAACAGCCGGGAGGCGCCCCAGGTCGTGCGACCTGGGGCGTACCCACAGGGCCAGCCGGTCCGACCCGAACACCCGCCATGTTGCGCCGAATTCTCATTTCAGTTGCTCTGTTTTTTGTAGCGTTACAGGTCCGCGCCATAACGGTCGCGGACGTAAAAGGCATCGCGTTTGGTGAGTCTGACGCCCGCATCGAGGCGATGAACAAGGCGGTTTCCAGCGCTGACGACAAGACCGCAGCCTTCCTGCAGGCCATCGCGGATGAAGCCGTCCGGGTGGCGGGTGAACAGGTGTTCATCGTGCGGGACGGCAAAGGTATTGACCCGGTTTCTGGTGCGGCTGTGGCGTTGCCAGAAGGCCTGGAAGATCTGATGTTGAACAACCGCCTGCGTGGCGAGCTCGACTCAGCGCTGGCAGCACTCAAACTCTTTTCTCCCGACCCCAAGGTTCGTAGCGCCGCCATCAAGCAGATGCAAAGCGATGCGGACGACAGCAAGCTGCCTCTGATCGAGAAGGCCTATGCCGCGGAGCAAAACCCACAGGTCAAGGCGGAGCTGGGTCTGGTGCGCGCGGCAGTGTTGTTGAACAGCCCGGACAAGGTTCGTCGGCTGGAGGCGGCTGGTCTGCTGGCGGCCAGCCGTCAAGCCAACACCAAGACGGTGTTGATCGAGCGCATTCAAACAGAGACTGAGCCCGACGTGAAAGCCGCGCTGCGCAGCAGCCTGCGCGAGGTGGAGGCGGCGCTGGCTTGGGGCGATCGGCTCGGCGCCCTGTTCAGCGGCATCAGCCTGGGCTCCATCCTTTTGCTCGTAGCGCTGGGCCTGGCCATCACCTATGGCCTGATGGGTGTCATCAACATGGCGCACGGTGAGCTGATGATGATTGGGGCCTACGCCACCTACGTGGTGCAGGGCCTGTTCCAGAAATATGCGCCCGGGGCTTTTGACTGGTACCTGCTGGCGGCTGTGCCAGTGGCTTTTTTGGCGTCGGCACTCATGGGTGCAGCGTTGGAGCGCGGTGTCATCCGTTTCCTGTATGGCCGGCCGCTGGAGACGCTGCTGGCCACCTGGGGCATCAGCCTGATGCTGATGCAACTGGTGCGCACGGTTTTCGGTGCCCAAAACGTCGGGGTGGAAAACCCGTCCTGGATGAGCGGCGGCGTGCAGGTGCTGGGTAACCTGTCGCTGCCCTACAACCGGCTGGTGATTGTGGCCTTTGCCGCCTGCGTTTTGCTGGGCGTGGCCTTGCTGATCGGGCGCACGCGCTTGGGGCTGTTTGTGCGCGGCGTCACGCAAAACCGGCCGATCGCGGCCTGCATGGGTGTCAACACCGCCCGCATCGACACCTATGCTTTTGCTTTGGGGTCGGGCATCGCCGGCTTGGCCGGCTGTGCGCTGAGCCAGGTCGGCAATGTCGGGCCGGACCTTGGCCAAGGCTACATCGTCGACTCTTTCATGGTGGTGGTGCTGGGTGGTGTCGGGCAGTTGGCTGGCACTGTCTATGCGGCGCTTGGGCTGGGGGTGCTGAACAAGTTCCTAGAAGGCTGGGCCGGCGCGGTGTTGGCCAAAATTGCGGTGCTGGTGTTCATCATCATCTTCATCCAGAAGCGGCCGCAGGGGATTTTCGCCATGAAGGGCCGGAGCGCCGAAGCATGACCACGCAGGCCTTGCCCACGCCGGGTCCGCTGCTCTCCCGGCGCGCCTGGAGCGCATTCATCGTGGCGCTGCTGCTGGTGTGCGCGGTGGCGCCATTGCTCAATCTGGTGGTGCCCAAAGACAGTCTGTTTCACCTCAGTGACTATGCCGTGGCGCTGGTCGGAAAAATCATGTGTTACGCCATCTGTGCGCTGGCGATGGACCTGATCTGGGGCTACACCGGAATCCTGAGCCTGGGCCACGGCGTATTTTTTGCGCTGGGCGGCTATGTGATGGGCATGTACCTGATGCGCCAGATCGGCCGCGATGGCAATTACAAAAGTGATTTGCCGGACTTCATGGTGTTTCTGGACTGGAAGGCGCTGCCCTGGCACTGGGCCCTGAGTGACAGTTTTGTGGCGACCCTGCTGCTGGTGGTGCTGGTGCCGGGGCTGGTAGCCCTGGTGTTCGGCTACTTTGCGTTCCGCTCACGCATCAAGGGCGTGTACTTTTCCATCATCACCCAGGCCATGACTTTTGCCGCCATGCTGCTGTTCTTCCGCAATGAGACAGGCTTTGGCGGCAACAATGGGTTTACCGATTTCAAGCGCATTGTGGGGCTGCCGATCGCCACGCCCACCATGCGCATGACCCTGTTTGTGCTGACCGGGGTGACGTTGCTGGCTTTTTACCTGCTGGCGCGCTGGCTGGTCAATGCCAAGTTCGGCCGAGTGCTGCAGGCCATCCGCGATGCCGAGAGCCGGGTCATGTTCAGTGGCTACTCGCCGGTGGGCTACAAGCTCACCATCTGGACCCTGTCGGCCATGATGTGCGGCGTGGCTGGCGCCCTGTACGTGCCGCAGGTGGGCATCATCAATCCCAGTGAAATGAGCCCGGCCAACTCGATCGAGATCGCCATCTGGGCGGCGGTGGGCGGGCGCGCCAGCTTGATCGGGCCGATCGTGGGTGCCTTTCTGGTCAATGGTGCCAAGAGCTGGCTCACGGTGGCCTACCCCGAATTTTGGCTCTATGTGCTTGGGGCCTTGTTCATTGGCGTAACGCTGTTTTTGCCGCAGGGCGTGGCGGGCCTGGCCCGGCGTTGGACGGTACGCAAACCATGACGCCCGATCTGCTGGAGCAGGGAGGGCAACGGGTGGAGGCCCGTCAGGCGTTGCTGGCGGCAAGCACCGGCCAAACCGAGTCTGGCGGTCGAGTCGCTGGTTTCTCGCGCCTGAATACGCCCGGCGAGGTGGACGTCACGCACGGCCGAATTCTTTACCTGGACAATGTCTGCGTCAGCTTTGACGGCTTCAAGGCCATCAACCAGTTGTCGCTCGATATTGCACCGGGGGAGTTGCGTTGCATCATTGGTCCCAACGGCGCCGGCAAGACCACCCTGATGGACATCATCACCGGCAAGACCCGGCCGGACTCAGGCACGGTGTTCTTTGGCAGCACCATTGATTTGTTGCGCTATACCGAGCCCCAAATCGCGCAGCTGGGCATTGGTCGCAAGTTCCAAAAGCCCACAGTGTTCGAGCAACTCACCGTATTTGAAAACCTGGAGCTGGCCCTGAAAACGCACAAAGGCGTGCGGGCCTCGATGTTTTTCCGCCTGGACTCTGCGCAGCGCGACCGGCTGGCCGAGGTGCTGCACACCATCCACCTGCGCGCCGATGTCGCGCGGCTCGCCGGCACGCTGAGTCATGGCCAGAAGCAATGGCTGGAGATCGGCATGCTGCTGATGCAGGATCCCAAGCTGCTGCTGCTGGACGAACCTGTCGCCGGTATGACCGATGAGGAAACCGAGCGCACGGCGGAGCTGTTCTTGTCGCTCAAGGGCAAGCATTCTCTGTTGGTGGTGGAGCACGACATGGGCTTCATCAACACCATCTCGGACATCGTGACCGTGCTCTGTGATGGTTCGGTGCTCGCACAGGGCACGCTCGCTCAAGTACAGGCCGATGAGCGGGTCATTGAAGTCTATCTTGGGCGCTAGCGTCAATATGCTGAAAGTCTCCAACATCAACCAGTACTACGGCGGCTCGCACATCCTGCGGAATGTGAGCCTGCAGGCCACGCGTGGCAAGGTCAGCGTGATCCTGGGCCGCAACGGGGTCGGAAAGACCACGCTGCTCAAGAGCCTGATGGGGTTGGTGGCGATCAAAACCGGCAGCGTTGAATTGGATGGCCTGGCGATCGAACGTGCCACCCCCTACGAGCGGGCGCGTGCCGGTATTGGCTACGTGCCACAGGGGCGAGAGATTTTTTCGCGCCTAACGGTAGAAGACAATTTGCGCATGGGTTTGGCCAGCAAGCCGGCGGGCACGCCGATTCCGTCCGAGTTGTTTGAACTCTTCCCGGTGCTGAAGCAGATGCGGCAGCGTCGCGGGGGTGACCTGTCTGGCGGCCAGCAGCAACAGTTGGCCATTGCCCGTGCACTGGCGGCAAGCCCCAAATTGCTGATTCTTGATGAGCCGACCGAGGGCATTCAGCCCAGCATCATCAAGGACATTGGCCGCGTGATCCGAATGCTTGCAGAGCAGGGCGACATGGCGATCCTGCTGGTGGAGCAGTACTACGACTTCGCCCAGGCGCTGGCGGACGATTATGTCGTGATGGAGCGGGGCTCTGTGCTGGCCAGCGGGCTCGGTTCCGAGATGACCCGCGACGCAGTGCGTCAATTGGTGGCCATTTAAAGGCTGTCTTTGGCCCCAGCGCTTCTGGGCAGCAGGACTCGGCGCTTGGGGTGCTCGCCTCAGCGCAACTGCAGTCCGCCAGCCTGCCGCTTCTGCTCGGTCTTTCTTGGCTGGTTGGGCCGCGTGCCGTACTTGGTCCGCATCCCCTCAACGGTGTCAAGAATATTCAAGGCGTCCGGTACTTTGTCTTGGTAGCGTTGCAGTACCTGGTAGGCGGTTTCAATCAGCTTGCCGTTGAGGGTGCTGGCCCCCTCAATCATGAGCTGTTTGACCGCAGAGGCCGGATCGCCCCGCATACCCAGCGACACCGCATCCTGTGAAATCTTGGTGACTCTGTTACCCGCCTCACGGATCAATTCGACAAAGGGCGTGTGGGCCAGGCCGGCGCCCACCAGCATCTCGGTCATGGGCCGCGTCGTGCAAAACCGCATCGCAAGGGCCTCAACCATGTTGGCAGTTTCGCCGTGCCCCAGATTGCGGCGCGCGACTTGCGCGCACAGGTTCACCAGATTCGAGCAGGCTTCGAAATCAAAGTCGGGCTGTTTTGAAGTTTGATTGAGTTTCCCAATGCGCTCCGATACCTTGGCACTTTGGCCGGCGAGGAGGTCGATCAGGATGCCAATGACCTCGTCATTTCGCGCGAGCCGGATGCTGTCGGGATGACGTTCCATCAAACGTTTGAGATCAGCGCGGCAGCGCTCGAGCCCTTTGCGGTCCTTGCTTTCAAGGCGGGAAAACGCCAGCAACACCAGCGTCTGGGGGTCGAACATCTTTGAATCCAGACCGATCAGGGTCACCCGGTCCAGCAGCTTTTCTGCCTCCTTCACGTTGCCGGTGTAAAACGACATGGACGCCAGACTTTGCAATCGGCTGACCGAGTTCGGTGTGAGTTCGCAGGCCATTTTGTAAGTGGCCAAGGCCTGATCGAGGTTACCCAGCTCAAACTGGGCACGGCCCATGACGTCATAGGCGTCGGCGAAAGACGGGTCTTCGCTGATCAGGGTGTCGAGCGCGCTGACGGCATGGCTCAACTGACCAGACTCCATCATGGCCCGTGCCACGCCCAGCTTGGCCCAGGGCAGGGTTTTGGCTGCCACGATGGCCTCATACAACTGCCGTGCCTGATCGTGCTGGCCAATCCGCATCATCAACTCGGCGCCCACCCGCGCTGCATACAGCCAGAACAAGCCCTTGGTTTCATACCGCTCCACGCACAGGCTAGCCGCTCGCTCGAATTCCTCCCACTCAATGGCCGTGAAAATTTCCTGCAAGGAGCTCTTTCGCAGGCGCGCCTGCCGCAGGCGCTCACCGAGGTGGCTGGCCTTGTGGGGTTTGAGCAGATAGCCGTCCAGCGCCGACTCAGCGGCCTCTGCCACCCGGGTATAGGTGGCCTCGCCGGTGACCATGACGAACACGGTGGCAAAAGGCAGCAACTGGTTGCGGCGCAGGTCGTCCAGCAGCTCTTGGCCCGTTAATTTTTCATGGGGGAAGTACTGCTCGCACAAGACGATGTCAAAAAACTGGTTTTCCAGGGTGACACGCGCGTCCGCCAGGCGTGAAGCCTGGGCCACTGACCCTACCCCAAAGTCCTTCAATTGACCTATCAGGATGGTGCGGGAATTCGGGTTGCCATCGATCACCAAGGCTCGTGTGGCAGACAGATCTTCGTCGAGGGCGTTCATTCAGTAGTACGATTCGGTCGCCAAGCCGAAGACGCCTCGCGTATTCACAGCATAGGTTGCAAGGCGGCCCGGCAAAACTCAAAAATTCATCATAGCATCAGGTGGCCCAGATCCGGGGCGCCTGCGCGGCGAGGTGCCAGAGGTTGGCGCGCCAGCTTCGCCAGATCTGGCGCAGCAGTTCCATTGCGGACTCAACCACCGGGGCCAGTACCCGTACCACCAGCACCCGGTCATTGGCGGCACTGGCGCCCGCCGTCGGGCTGAGCGGGTGGGCCAGGATCAGGGCGCGCGCCAGCTCAAGTGCTGCATCGCGGCGCTCGCGCCCAATTGGGCTACCAGCCACAAAAAAGAAGGTGCCCAGACAGGCTCTGCCGCTCAGGCCGGCCGGGCCTTGCAGCAAGCGGTGGTCTGACGCATCAATCCCACCATGCTCCAGCCACACGCCGGGTATTTCAAAGTGCTGAAGGAATCGCCCCTTCGCGAAGCTTTGGCCTGCATGTGGCAGGCCCAAGGCTGTGACGTCCAGCCCCATGAACTCGCCGCCCGGCGCGAGCTGAAGCTCCAAACGGTTGTCTGCGTAGCAACCGGTGTGGCAGATGTTTTCCATTGGCAGCCATTCGAGCCGGGCCCGTGGCGCCATCACAATCCGGGTATTTTGGATGGCTAACTGACCGTCGGAGCGATAAAACCGCGTCGCGCCGGGAGTCGTGATCAGGCCGTGGGTGTCTTCGCCAGCGCGAATGCTGAGGTCGAGCCTGTCTCCGCCGACCAGTCCGCCCGGCGGATGCACCAGAACATTGTGGCAAACCGTGTCGCCTTCGGGGTACAGGCTTTGCAGGATGCGCAGTGGCCCCTCGTGCTGATGGCGTGCGACCGTGCGCGTCCGTTCCAGGCGGTAGTCCAACTGGAGTTTGGCATGCCATACCATCACGTTTGAGCAGGCTGGCTCGGCAGCGCCTGGGCTCTCAGTTGTTCTGGCTGCCGCGATGGGCCCAGCCGGTGGTGCGCTTTTCAATCGCGCTGAACAGTTCATACATCAGCATAGCCATGACCCCCACCACCACCAGCCCGGCAAAGGCCAGGCCCATCTGCATTGCCGAACCGGCCGAGATCAGCAGATAGCCAATGCCTTCGTTGGCTGCGGTCATCTCGGACACAGTGGTGCCGACAAAGGCCAGGGTGATGGCAACCTTGAGTGAACCATAAAAATACGGCATGGAGCGCGGCAGCCCGACCTTGATCAGCACGTCCCAGCGCCTGGCGCCCAGCACTCGCAGCACGTCTTCCAGTTCGGGCTCCAGAGTGGCCAGACCAGTCGCAATATTGACCATGATCGGGAAAAAGCTGATCAGGAATGCGGTCAGCACAGCCGGCCCTACCCCAATGCCAAACCAAACCACAAGAATGGGCACAAAGGCGGCCTTGGGCAGGGCATTGAAGGCAGTCATCAGTGGGTAAACGGCGGCGTAAGCCAGGCGTGAACTGCCGATGACGAATCCCAGCAACACACCCACGACGATCGCGATGCCAAAGCCGGCCATGGTCACCCAGTACGTTCGCCACGCATGGGCGCCAATGATGCCTTTGAATTCCCAGAACTGGGTCCAGATGCGCCAAGGGCTCGGGAAAATGAACTCCGACACCTGAAAAGCCGAGCAGATCAGCTGCCACACCAGCAGCACGGCAGCCAACAGGATCCACGGCGACCAAAGCTCACGTTGTTGTTGGTTCATGGTGTGGTTTTGGTATTGGCGGGACTGGCGGCTGTGCCCCTCATCGCGCCGATGTGGCCTCGCAACTCGTGCACGATGTCGGTGAATTCACGGGTGTAGGTGATTTCCAGGTCGCGCGGACGGGGCAGATCAATGTCTTTTTTGACGACGAAGCGGCCAGGACTCTTGCTCATGACATACACCGTGTCGGCCAGAAATACCGATTCAGGCAGGTCATGGGTGACCAGGATCACGTTGAACTGCTGCTCGTTCCAAAGGTCGCGCAGGATGCACCAGAGCTCCTCACGGGTGAAAGCATCCAATGCGCCAAACGGCTCATCCAGCAGCAGCATCTTGGGCTCATGGATAAGGGCGCGGCAAATGCTGGCCCGCTGCTGCATGCCTCCTGAGAGTTGCCATGGGAATTTGTCCTCGTAGCCGGCCAGTCCGACTTTTTGCAGCAGCTTGCGCGCCCGCTCCTCGTAGGCCTTGCGCTGTTGCTTGAAGTTGCTGCGGTAGGGTTCGACGATTTCCAGCGGCAACAGCACGTTGTCCACGGTGGTACGCCAGGGCAAAAGCGAGGGTGCCTGAAAGGCCATACCGGAGATTTTCAGCGGACCAGTCACCGTTTGACTGTCGATCAGAATGCGGCCGGCCGAGGGCATTTTGAGGCCAGTAGTCAGCTTCATGAAGGTCGACTTGCCACAGCCTGAGGGTCCCACAATCGCGATGAATTCACCTTGGCGAACCTTAAGGTCGATCGCCTCGACCGCAAAGTGCTGCTGCCGGCGCAGTTCCTCTGTGTAGGCCAGCCAGACGTCTTGAAAATCGACAAACCAGGCGTTGGACGGGGCGCCTGCGTTCATTTTTTTGGCAGCACGTTGAGTTCCGCCTTGGCGGGCAGGAAACTCCCGTTCCACACCGCATCCGGATTGACACGGGTTTTGGTGGCAAAGGCGTCAGACACTTGCGAGGCCATCAATGCCAGGCGTGGGCCGCTCACCTGACCAAAGCCCTCTGCGCGCGCGTTAGGACTGTTGATCACGGTATCGATCGCGAGTTTGAGGCGCCGGGTTTCGAGTTCAACGTTGATGATGCCGTCGCGGGCCTTGACATCGCCGATGGCGGCGGCCGGATTGCCGACCACGTCTTTCATGCCTTTGGCAAAGGCTGACAAAAAGGCTTTGACGGCGGCTGGGTTGTCTTTGAGGATCTTGGGCGAGGCAATGATGGCGTTGCCATACAGCTTGACGCCAAAGTCAGGGTAAGGCATCACCACCACATCGGCCACATTGACGCCCCGCGCCTCCAGGTTGAGCAGCGAGGTGAAGGTGAAGCCGGTGATGGCATCGACATCGCCCCGCGCCAGCATGGTTTCGCGCAGGGGCGGGTCCATCGCGGTCCACTGCACGTTACTGATGTTGTTGGCTTTGGCAAAGATGGGGAAGGCGCGGCGGCCTGCGTCAAACACTGGCGCGCCGAGTTTCTTGCCGCTGAGGTCCCCCGGCGTCTTGATGCCTGATTTCTTCAGCGCCATCACCGACGCCGGCGTGTCGTTGTAGACCATCATGATCGCCACCGGTTTGTTCGGCGCTTCGGGATTGTTGGCGTGAAACTCCATCAGCGCGGCCAGGTCGGCAAAGCCCAGGTCATAGGCGCCTGAGGCGACGCGGGTGACTGCACCACCCGAGCCGTTGCCCGCATCCACGGTGACGTCGAGCTTGGCGTCTTTGAAATAGCCTTTGGCCGCTGGCGTCAGAAACAGCGCGGCCGGGCCTTCAAAGCGCCAGTCGAGCTGAAACTTGATGGGGGTGGTCTGGGCCTGCGCCGTGCCGACGGCGGTGAGGGCGGTCAGGGCGGCCGCGAGCTTGAGGACGATGCGTTTGTTCATGGGGATGCTCCAGTCGTTTATTTTTTCAGCAAGAAAGGTGCCAAGTGTCCAGCCATCAGGCCAGCAGGTCGGCCAGGCTGCGCGCAACCACTTTGGTGGCGCGACGCAGGTCGTCCAGTGCCAAGCGTTCATCAGCTCGCTTGGCGTGCGACTCCAGCACCGTGCGCGGCCCGGCGCCATAAATCACACCGGGAATACCCACTTCGCAGAACAGGCGTACATCGGTGTACAGCGGCGTGCCCAGGGCCGGGATGGGTTCGCCAAAAACCAGCGCGCCATGTTTTTGCAGGGCAGCCACCAGTGGCTGGTTGCCAGGCAGTGGCCGCATGGCATTGGCCAGCAGCAGCCGGCGCACGTCCACGCTGACCCCGGTTTTTTCGGCTGCTGCCGTGCTGATGACCTGGCGCAGGGTGGCCTCGACCTCGGCTGGGTTTTCCTCCGGAATCATGCGGCGGTCCAGCCTGAAGGTGACGCGCCCGGGGACCACATTGGTGTTGGTGCCGCCCTCAATCTGGCCGACATTCAGGTAGGGGTGAGTGATGCCTTCGACCTGCGAGCTGATCTGTTTGTACAGCACGTTTTGCGCGTACAGCGCATTCAGAATATGAACCGCCGCCTGCAGCGCATCCACGCCAGAATCAGGGATGGCGGCATGTGCCATTTTGCCGTGCACCGTGACCTCCATCTGCAGGCAGCCGTTGTGCGCCGTGATGACTTGGTAGCTGAATCCGGCGGCAATCATCAGGTCGGGCTTGATGATCTGGTGACGCAGCAGCCAGGCTGGACCGACCTCTCCGCCAAACTCCTCGTCGTAAGTGAACAGCAACTCCACACTGCCGTTTTTGGGTTTTACAACGGCCTCCAGCGCGCGCAGGGCGAAGGTGTAGGTGGAAAAATCAGACTTGCTAACAGCGGCGGCCCGCCCGTAGAGCTGGCCATTCACAACCTCGCCGCCATAAGGATCATGAGTCCAGCCTTCGCCTGGCGGCACCACATCACCGTGCGCATTGAGCAGCACGGTGGGACCCGGTCCGTAGCGCCGGCGCACCAGCAAATTCGTGATGCTTTGCAGCCCGGCCGCCTTGACCTCGGTCTCCGGCACCGGGTGCTTGTCAACCGGCAGGCCGAACCCGTTCAGCAGATGCGCGGTCAGCTCGGCATGGGGCGCATTGTCCCCAGGCGGTGTGTCGGTCGGAACCCGCACCAGGGCCTGCAAAAAGGCCACCTGCTCGTCAAAATGGGCATCGATCCAGGCGTCAAGTTGTTCGTAGTTACTCATGGGTCAGGTTTTCGGTAGCTCGCTCGCGAGGTTCCGTAGCAGCGTCGCAAAAGCGTCCACGGCCAGCTGCACATCGTCGCTGGTGGTGGATTCCAGGGGGTTGTGGCTGATGCCCGCGTTTTGCCCGCGCACAAACAGCATCGCTTGCGGCATCAGTTCATGCAATTTCATGGCGTCATGGCCCGCGCCGCTGGGCATGCGGTGGATGGGTACGCCCAGTGAGTCCAGCGCGCGCTCCCAGCGCGCCTGCCAGGCGGGTGCGCTGGGAGCGGCGCTGACGCGCATGGTTTCTTCCAGGCTCAGTCGCACCTGGCGCCGCACGCAAATCCGCGCCAGTTCGCCCAGAACATCGGCCACCAGCGCATCTCGTTGGGCGTCGGTGGGGGCACGCATGTCCAGCGTGAACTGGCAGCGTCCGGGCACCACGTTGATCGAGCCGTTGGGCACCAGCAACTGGCCGACCGTGGCCACAGAGTCGGCGTCACGTCCGGCCCGTTGTTCGGCGTAAAGAATCAGCTCCGCCGCAGCGGTGGCGGCGTCACTGCGGCGATTCATGGGCGTCGTGCCCGCATGGCAGGCCGTGCCGGTGATCTCGGCGGCGTAGCGAACGCTGCCATTGATGGACGTGACCACGCCCAGCGGCAGGTCCAGCTCATTGAGCACAGGGCCCTGCTCGATATGGACCTCGACAAAGCCCAGGTAGTCGTCCGCTTGTCGATGCAGGTTGCCGATCTGCAAAGGGTCCAAACCCGCCTTGAGCATGGCGGTGCGCATCGGAATGCCGTCGCTGTCGGTTTGGTCCAGCCAGTTCGGGTTGAACTGGCCAACCAGCGCCCCCGAGCCCAGAAACGTGGCCTTGTAGCGCTGACCCTCTTCTTCGGCAAAGGCGACCAGTTCCAGATCAAACGGCAGGCGTTGCTGCCGCTGGTGCAGGTCGCGGACGCAGGCCATAGGCACAAAAATCCCCAGCCGTCCATCGTATTTACCGCCATTGCGCACGGTATCGAAATGCGAGCCGGTCATCAGGGTGCGGGCGCCGGGCAGGTTCGCGCGGTAGCGCCCCACCACGTTGCCGACGGCGTCAATCTGCACGCTGTCAAAGCCGCAGGCCAGCATCTGGGCCTGCAGGCTTGCAGAGCAGGCCTGATGCGCGTCAGTCAGGTAGGTGACGGTGAGCTGATTTTTTTCGAGGTAACCCGGGTCGCTGAACTGGGCCAGCGCCTCGTGCCAGTCCCAGACCTCATTGCCCAGATGCGGCGTCAGGCCGAACTTGTCATTGAGCCGGAGTTCGGCGACACGGTGGACCTGGCGCAGCGCCTCGGGCAACTCGACGCTGGGGTGGTTGTCCAGCCGGCGCTCAAAGGTGGCGATGATCTGTTGCCGCGTCAGGCCAGTGCCGCGCGGCCCGCGCACGGCCAACATGAAAGGGAATCCGAATCGTTCCTTGTAGGCGCTGTTGAGGTGCTGAAGCCGTTCGAACTCCTCAGGGCTGCAGTCGGTCAGGCCAGCCCGGCTTTGCTCAGCGTTGGATTCGGCGGTGAGGCTTTGGCGCACCGCTGCCCGGCTGGCCAGCTCCGGGTGCGCCCGCACCAATGCCAACTGCGCCTCCACGCCGGCGGCGGTCACGGTTTGCGCCAATGCGCGCTTGAATTGCGCCAAGGACAGGAAGGGCCGTTGCTGCAGGGCCTGCGCCGCAATCCAGGGCGAATGCTCGTACAGGCCTTCGAGCTGTTGCAACACCGCATCGAGCGGTGCGGTATTGAGTTGGTCCAGGGTCAGAGGCATGCGGCGCCAGCGCTCAAGAGGTGTACGGATGGGTTGCGCGCCAGTGCCTGGCGATGTCGATCCGCCGACACACCCAGACCCTATCGTGCTGGCCGATGTGGTCCAGAAAGCGCTGCAGTGCGGTGATACGGCCCGGCCGCCCCAGCAGGCGGCAGTGCATGCCAACGCTCATCATGGCCGGCCGTTCAATCCCTTCAGCATAAAGCACATCAAAGGTGTCCTTGAGGTACTGGAAAAACGGGTCGGCATGCGAGTAGCCCTGGGGCAGCGCAAAGCGCATATCGTTGCAGTCCAGCGTGTAGGGCACGATCAATTGCGGCACCACGCTGCCATCGGTCTTGCGCACCTTCATCCAGAACGGCAGGTCATCGCCGTAATAATCGCTGTCGTATTCAAAGCCACCATCGTCGGCCACCAGACGGCGCGTGTTGGGGCTGTCGCGCCCGGTGTACCAGCCCAGCGGTCGTTCGCCGCACAGCCGGGTCAGAATCTCCATACCGCGGGCCATGTGCTCGCGCTCGGTGGCCTCATCCATGTTCTGGTAGTGAATCCAGCGCCAGCCGTGGCAGGCGATCTCATGGCCGAGTTGCTTCAGCGCCGACACCAGCTCGGGGTGGCGTTCGAGCGCCATGCTGACGCCGAAGACTGTGAGCGGCAGGCCGCGCTTCTCGAACTCGCGCAGGATGCGCCAGACGCCAGCGCGCGAGCCGTACTCGTAGATGCCTTCCATGCTGATGTGGCGGTCCGGGTAGCTGGCCGGGTTGAACATCTCCGACAGAAACTGCTCCGAGCCGGCGTCGCCGTGCAGCACACTGTTTTCCCCACCTTCTTCGTAGTTCAACACAAACTGCACCGCAACCCTGGCCTGGCCTGGCCACTGCGGGTGCGGCGCTTGGGGGCCATAGCCCACCAGGTCGCGCGGGTAGGGCAGTGTGCTGTCGTAATGGCGCATAGCACAATGATAACCATGGCGGACGGCCCGGGGCCGATGGTATAAACATCGCCGAGAGGTCAGCGCCTATTCGGGGCGCACCCCTTGCGATCAGGAGCGCCCATGGGCTTGAGCACACATGTTTTGGACACCATGCACGGTACGCCGGCAGCAGCCATGCGTGTCAGCCTCTACACCACCGAGGGCGACAGGGCCACCTTGCTCAAACAAATTGTGCTGAACCAGGATGGCCGCAATCCCGACGGTCTGCTGATCGGGCATGAGCAGCTGCGCGCCGGTACCTACCGTCTGGTGTTTGACGTGGCGGACTACTTCAAGGCGCTCGGCGTGACCCTGCCGAAGCCCAGTTTCCTGGACCGCGTAGCGCTGGATTTCGGCGTGGCGGAGCCGTCGCAGCATTACCATGTGCCGCTGCTGGTCAGCCCCTGGAGCTACTCGACCTACCGTGGCTCCTGAGGACCTCTTGCTGCCATCAGAGTTGGCCTTCGGTCAGTGTGTCGAGCTGGAATCGCCCGCTTTTGTGCCACAGCCAGGTGTCGGTGTAAGTGACCTGGCCCAGGCGGGCCGGCCGCGGGAAAGGGGCTGCACGGCGGACCATGTTTTCGATCTCGGCCATCACCTCGGGCGCATGGCTGGGGGCCCGCATCCAGTTGATCCGCATCACCTGGCCGCGGCCGTCCACATCGACCTGCAGCACACCGATGGCATAGAGCAGCGGAGGCAGTTTGCCGGTGTAGATGCGGTGTGCGTTTTGCCCGTAGAGGTGGCTGGCCGCATCCCGGCGGTAGTCGCGCGCGCTGCTGGCTCTGGACGCTGCTGCAGTCTCCACCGGCATGGGTGCGGGCGTGACGACAGCAGGCGGTTCAGGGCGCAGCGCCGGCGGGGTTGGGGCAACTGCGACGGGGGCTGCCACTGGCACCGGGGCGACCGGGGGTGGCAATGCCACGGTCGGTGCCGGTGGTGTGGCGCAGCCTGCCAACAGCGCCACGATGCACAGTGCGGTGACCCACAGAGGCCTGGCCCTGAACGATTCAGGCTGGCGCGAAGGCAAGGTTGGCATGGGGAGTCTCCTGAGCGATCGATTCGCCGGTGGGTGATGGGCTGCGGGGTAGGCCTGATCTGGCTTGGAGCTTACCGGTCTTGGGCCTGGCCGTCCAGCCCCCATCGACAAGGGCGATACCAGGAAAACCCATGCGGCACATCGTTCGCCTGTTAAAACAGCTGGCGCTGGCCCCTGCCGTGTTGGTGACGGTGGACGCTGTGCGTGGCTCGGTGCCGCGCGAGCCGGGCGCTTGGATGGCGGTGTTTGCCGACCAGGCCATCGGCACCATTGGCGGTGGCCATCTCGAATTTGAGGCTTTGCGCGAAGCGCGGGAGCGTCTGTGCCGAGTCGCGGCTTCGGCCGGCTCGCCCCTGCCGCAGGCCTTGCCAGATCCCGGCGCCCTACGCCGTTTTGTACTGGGGCCCTCGCTTGGGCAGTGCTGCGGCGGTGAGGTCCAGCTGCGTTTCGAGCCGGTCACTGTTGCTGACGCGGCCCTGCTGCAGCGCCGCCTGGCCCCGGCGCTGGTGCCCGTGGCGCTGTTTGGCGGCGGCCATGTGGGGCAGGCCCTGGCCCGGGTGCTGGCTGAATTGCCCTTGGCGGTCCACTGGATCGACAGCCGCGACGGCGTGTTTCCGTCCGAGACGCCCGGGCATGTCAGCTGTGAGCACTCGGACCCTGTCCAAGGTGCCGTGCCCACGCTGGCGGCCGGCTCGCGCGTGCTGATCATGAGCTTCAGCCATGCCGAAGACCTCGATGTGGTGGCCGCCTGCCTGAAGCGACAGCGCCAGCGCGCCGATCTGCCCTTCATTGGTTTGATCGGCAGCCAGACCAAATGGGCGACCTTTCGCCACCGGCTGCAAGAACGCGGCTTTAGCACGCAAGAATTGGCGCAGGTGACCTGCCCGATCGGTCTATCGGGGATCGTCGGCAAACAGCCCGAGGTGATTGCGGTGGCGGTGGCAGCCCAGATTTTGCAGACGCTGACCGCCTGAGTCGCCCTGCTAGAGTTCAGACCAAATAAGGCGAATCTAGATGGAAAGTTATTACCTCGACTGGGCCAACCTGCTGCTGCGCTGGGTGCATGTCATCACCGCTATTGCCTGGATTGGATCGTCGTTTTACTTCGTGTTTCTGGACAGCAGCCTGACGCCGCCGGTCGATGAGGACCTGAAGCGCCAGGGCGTGAGCGGCGAGCTGTGGGCGGTGCACGGCGGCGGTTTTTACCACCCAGTCAAGTTCAATGTGTCCCCGCCCAAGTTGCCCAGCCATTTGCATTGGTTTTACTGGGAGAGCTACAGCACATGGCTGTCTGGCTTTTCGCTGTTCACCGTGTCCTATCTGTGGAGCGCCAGCACCTACCTGATCGATAAATCAAAAATGGACTGGGCGCCGTCCACCGCCATCGCCGTGGCGCTGGCGTTTTTGGTGGTGTTTTGGCTGCTGTACGACCTGATCTGCCGCACGCTGGGCCAGCGCAAGCGCGGCGATGCCCTGGTGGGTGGCCTGGTATTTTTGCTGGTGTGCCTGGCGTCCTGGCTCGCCTGCCACTGGTTTGCCGGTCGCGCGGCCTTTCTGCTGGTGGGGGCGATGCTGGCCACCAGCATGAGCGCCAGCGTGTTTTTCTGGATCATTCCAGGCCAGAAAAAGGTGATTGCGGCGATCAAGGCCGGTCAGCCGGTCGACCCGGTGCACGGCCAGCGCGGCAAGCAGCGCAGCGTGCACAACACCTATTTCACCTTGCCGGTGTTGTTTGCCATGCTCAGCGGCCACTACAGCTTCACCTACAACCACCCGCAGAACTGGCTGGTGCTCATCCTGATGATGGCGGCCGGCGCGGCGATCCGCCAGTTTTTTGTGCTGCGCCACGGCTACAAGTTGGGTCGCCATGGGCATCCCTGGCGCTGGGCGCTGGTCGGGGTGCTGGTGCTGGTGGCGGTGATCGTCTGGCTGCGACCACCAATAGTTGCTACAAATTCAGTAGCTAAAGACTCAATTAGCACGGGGCCTGGCGGTCAAATTGGCTATAAAGATTTGCAGCCCGTGCTGGCCCAGCGCTGCTACAGCTGCCATGGCGAGCAGGTGCAAATGAAGAATGTGCGGCTGGATTCGGCCGCGCTGGTGCGGCAGCACGCGCCCAACATCTACCAGCAGGTGGTGGTGGCCAAGGCGATGCCCATGAACAACGCCACCGCACTCACCGAGGCTGAGCGGCAGTTGTTCAAACAGTGGTTTGAGGCGGGAGCGCGCGTCGATTGAACTGTGGTCCTGGCGGACGATCAGTCCACCGTGGCGCCGCTGGCTTTGACCACCTGCTCGTACTTGGCGCGCTCGGCCGCCATGAAAGCGCCAAAGGCCTCGGGGCTGGTGGGCACCGGCTCGGCCAGCAGGGCGGCAAAACGCGTTTTGGTCTCGGGCGCATTCAAGGCGGCCACAAAGGCCTGGTTCAGGCGCGCCAGCACGTCCTTTGGTGTGGCGGCGGGCGCCACCAGGCCCCACCAGGTGTCAATGGCAAAACCTTTCAGGGTGTCGGCCATGGGCGGCACCTCGGGCAGTGCGCCGGAACGGGCGAGGGTGGTCACGGCGATGGCCCGGAGCTTGCCGGCGCGGATGTTGGGCGCGGCGGTGGCCAGGTTGTCAAAGTTGAAATCCACCTGGCCGCCCAGCAGCGCCAGCTGCGCCGGGTTGCCGCCGTTGTAGGGGATGTGCACCGCAAAGATGCCGGCTTCTTTTTTGAACAGCTCTCCGGCCAGGTGGCCCGCGCTGCCATTGCCGCCGCTGCCGTAGTTGAGCTTGCCGGGGTTGGCCTTGCCATAGGCCACCAGGTCGGCCAGATTTCCGATCTTGAGCCGCTGCGCGGTCTCAGCGTTCATCACCAGCACATTGGGCACCCGCAGCATTTGCGTGATGGGCGCAAAGTCGGTGGCTGCGTTGTAGGGCATGGTCTTGTACAGCCAGGGGTTGACAGCATGGGTGGCTGTGGCGGCAATGCCGATGGTCAGGCCATCCGGTGCGGCTTTGGCCACGGCATCGGCACCGATGTTGCCGCCGGCGCCGGGCCGGTTCTCGATGATCACCGGCCCCAGGCTGTCCCGGACCCGCTCGGCCAGCGCGCGGGCGGTAACGTCGATTGGGCCGCCGGCGGCATAAGGCACGATCAGGCGGATGGGCTTGGTTTGCGCCAGCGCGCCACTGGCCGCCAAGGTGCACAGCAGAATGATGGCAGACAGTCGCAGCTTGGTGAGTTTCATGGGGGTGGCGGCTTGAAGTGGGGGATGACGGGTGGCTTGGGTCAGGCGCCAGCTTTGTCGGCTTCCGAGGTGAAGGCGTCAGCAAAAAAGTCCTCTTCCGGCAGGCCGGCTTGCGTGGTGTAGGCGGCGCGGGCCGAGTCGACCACGATCGGCGCGCCGCAAGCATAAACCTGGTAGCTGCTGAGGTCCGGAAAGTCTTGCAGCACGGCCTGGTGCACAAAACCGGTGCGCCCGGTCCAGCCGTCTTCGGGCAGGGCATCAGACACCACCGGCACGTAATGCAGGTTGGGCAAGGCGGCCAACTGCGCCTGCACCCAGTCGTCCAGGTACAGGTCGGCCGGACGGCGTCCCCCCCAGTACAGGGTGGCGGGCCGGGTGATGCCCTTGAACTGCATGTGCTCCAGCACCGCCTTGATAGGGGCAAAGCCGGTGCCCGAGGCCAGCAGGATGATGGGCTTGGTGCTGTCTTCGCGCAGGTAAAAGCTGCCATACGGGCCTTCAATGCGCAAGATCTCTTTTTCTTTCATGATCTTGAACACATGGTCGGTGAACTTGCCGCCCGGCATGTGCCGGATGTGCAGCTCCAGCCCGGCGGCCAAGGTGTGCGGCGCATTGGCCATGGAGTAGCTACGCCGGGCGCCATCGCGCAGGATGAACTCCACATACTGGCCGGCGTGGTAGCTGAAGCTGTCATTGGCCGGCAGTTGTAGCTTGAGCAACATCACATCGGCTGACTTTCTGGCCAGCAGGTTGACCCGGGTCGGCATTTTCTTGATCGGAAAAGCACCCTCGCTGGTGACCTGGCGCGACTCCAGCACCACGTCGCTCTGCGCCACGCCGCAGCAGGTCAGCACCAGGCCGGCGGCTTCTTCTTCCGGGCTGAGCGCTTTGCTTTGGTGTGTGCCGTGCACCACAGTACCGCTGAGTTTTTTGCATTTGCAAGAACCGCAGGCGCCATCCTTGCAGCCGTAGGGCAGGCCGATGCCTTGGCGGATGCCGGCGGCCAGCAGGGTTTCATCGGCGCTGGCGCTGAAGGCGCGGCCGCTGGGTTCGATGGTGATCTGGAAGGCCGCGGGGGCGGTATCGGGGCGGCTCATGGTGCTTGGTATCCTCGGGGCTTGCGTGTCTTGGGAAAGCTCCCGATTTTGCCCTCAAACCAAAACCCTCGCGGCAGTCTGTACGCCACCCGCCCCGGCGCGCTGCCAGCCCGCTTTCGCCGCCAGCGCCTGCTCATCATTGGCTGTGGCGATGTCGGCCTGCGCGTGGCGCAAGCCCTGCCCAAGCACGTACGTGTACTGGCGCTGACCTCCAGCGCCGACCGCACCGCTGAACTGCGCGCGCGCGGCATCACCCCGCTGCGTGGCAACCTGGACCAGCCCGCCAGCCTGCAGCGTCTGGCCGGCCTGGCCCACCGCGTGCTGCACCTGGCGCCGCCGCCCGGCGAGGGCTGGCAAGACCCGCGCACCCTGGCGCTGATCCGCGTGCTGCGCCAAGGCAGCGTCCCCAGCAGCCTGGTGTATGGCTCGACCAGCGGTGTCTATGGCGACTGCCAGGGCGCTATCGCTACAGAAATAAGAGCAACAAACCCAGACACACCAAGGGCCAGGCGCCGAATTGATGCTGAAAGCTGGGTGCGCTTCCTGGGGCGCTCGGCCGGGGTGCGCAGCAGCATTTTGCGGATTCCCGGCATTTACGCGCCAGACCGCGTCGGTGGCACGCCTCGCGCTCGGCTCGAAAAAGGCACGCCGGTGCTGCGGGCTGAGGACGACGTCTACACCAACCACATCCACGCCGATGACCTGGCGCGCGCCTGCATCGCCGCCCTGTGGCACGGCCAGCCGCAACGCATTTACAACGTCAACGACGACACCACGCTCAAGATGGGTGACTATTTCGACCTGGCAGCCGACCTGTACGGCCTGCCACGCCCGCCGCGCATCGCCCGCGACGCGGCCCCCAGCCAGCTGCCGCTGATGCTGCTGAGCTTCATGAGCGAATCACGCCGCCTGGACAACACCCGCCTGACCTGCGAATTGGGCTTGCGGCTGCGTTACCCGACGGTGGCCTTGGGATTACGCTCATGAGTTCCAAGCATCCTCAGGCACAAGCTCATGGCTAAAATTACAGCTGACAGATGTAGGCGCAGATCGGCAAGACCCTGTGCGCGACGTGTCCAGCCGCACTGTGCCCCAGGTTTTTTTGAAAGTCCCCCATGCGCGTTCCATCAGCACGACCTTATTGGGTCGCGGCGGCTGTGTCATTGGCCATGTGCTCGATGGCCCTGGCCCAGCAAGCACCAGAGACTGCCAGCCCGGCGGCAGCCAGCCTCGCAAGCCCGACCAAGGACAAGGGCGCCAGTGGGCGCGGAAATTGGTACGCGTCCTGGGGCTACAGCAGGCAGCAGTATGCGCCCTCCGACATCCGAGTGTCGCAGCCGGCGCTGGGCAACGATTTCACGCTGCGCCAGGTGGCAGGGAGCGACTTCCCAGCGGATTTGCAGGAAACCCTGGGGTCTATCACGAGCCTAGAGTTCACAAACCCTCAGGAAAACATCAGAATTGGTCGCTACCTCAACGCCGAAAAAACGTTTGCGATCGAGTTTTCCCTCGACCATAGCAAATACAACACCAACCCCAATCAAACGGTGGCTGTGTCCGGCAAGGTCGCCAACGGGACCCAGCCCATCAATGGCGCGATGGTCTTGAGTCCAGACAACTTCAATTACAACTTGCACAACGGCTTGAACCACATCATGGTCAATGCCGTTTGGCTGCACCACCTGTACGGCCCCGAAAACCAGCCGGGCGACTTGCAACTCATCAGCCGGGTTGGTGCCGGTATTCTGCTGCCCCATGCCGACAATGTCATCTTTGGGAATCCCAACCAGGTTGGCCCCAAAAACCAGAATGTCTGTTGCACCGGCAGCAAGGACTGGTGGCAGATCAATGGCTGGACAACCGGCGTCGAGCTTGGCGTGCGCTACGCCTTCTACCGCTCGGTGTACCTCGAATTGACCTCCAAGCTGGCTTACGGCTCGCTAAAAGGGGTGCCGGTCTACCAGGGTACGGCAGATCATTCCCTCTGGATGTCCGAGCAGGTCTTGTCCATGGGTTTTCATTTCTGAGATTGCCAAGGCGCAGACCGCCATACCCACCTCGCGTTGGCCGCGAGGCAGGGTTAAGGCTTGATGCTCAGTTATCCCATTTCAACAGGCGTTGGATATCGGCACGACCTTGCGACGACCAGATGCCAATCTGCCGGTAGTCGCCGGCGGCGGTGGTCAGGGCGTGAAAAGGTGTCCCGGAAGGCGCTGCGACCACATTGCTCGTTGGCCGCGCGTTGAGGGAGTAGGCGGCCGCAATGTTGGGGTTCTGGTTGATCGTGATGGTGCTGTAGCCCGTCGTGGCGCCTTTCGGGCTGCGCTCTTGGGTGTAGACCTGCGCGCTGTTCACCGGGGCCGCATTCAAGTTGTTCGTCCAGGCCACGGTCACAGATGTTGAGGCGGCCTGAGTCGGCTGAACCAAGCTCTGTGAGGGCGTGATGTCATTCAGCGGCGTGGTCAGCATGGCCGTGGGGGAGAACACTGGCGCCAGGTTGTAACCGTATTCAACGGCATCAGCGTTGCCCGACACGTTGCTGGTGAGGAAAATTTCGAACTTGTAACGCGCATAGGCCTGCAGACTTGAAAAATCCGTCAGCATGGTGCTCGCACTGCTGTTGGGTTCATTTGTCTGAAAATAGCCGTCATACAAGGCGGTTCCGCTGGGCATGATCGCAGCCAGCCCGTAGGAGCTGTTGGAGCGTGAGGTTTGGATATTGGAAGTCGGTACCACGCCCGTGGTGTTGTAAACGGCCAGCGTATTCTGCCCAATCGTGGAGGTTGGGACCATGACGATGCCGCTCTGAGGCAGGCCAGGGCCGGTGACGCGTACCGCACGGATTCCAGCGTCCACCCACTGCTGAGTTTGTCCGTCGTAGCGGTACTTGTTGATACTGAAATTCAGTCGGGACTGCAGCGTGTCGGGTTGCCCGCCTGTGGTGTTGTTGGCCCGGGCCGGATTCATCTGCTTTTCGATTTTGTAACGGGTGGCCACACTGATGTTGTAGGACCGCTGGTTGCCATTCAGTACCCAGTTGCCGGCAGCAGCCCCTGAGAGGCTGTCATCGCGCTTGAACACCACCGTTTTGGTGTACTCGATGGGGTCGGCGAGGCTACCCGCCCTCGGCCCAGTCGAGGGCTGGCGGATGGTGATCTCAACCACAGCGGCATCGTCATAGCTGGCTGTGCTAGCGGCATATTTGGTGGTGAACAGCAGGCTTGGATTGCGCATGCTACTGCCTTGGATGTGCCCACCATCAGTGGTGCTGAACAGAGTCCTGAAGTGTTCGTTGAAACCCATGCTGTTGTGCAGATAAGCTGTATTCACCAAGCCGACACCATTGGAACAAATGGGATCGGCATCTGCAGCAGCGTTGCTCAGGGCCAAGCAGCGGTTCGCCACTGTGAGCCAATTGTTGAGCTTGGTGAAGGTCAGCGCCGGGCTATCCGCCGTGGCCACCAGCGTGGAGGCCAGCGGGGTGCTGGCGCTGATCAGCGTGGGTATCGCCGTGCCATCCGCGCCGTTGCTCACAGCCACCAATTTAGCCCGCAGCTGCGTGGCACCCGTGACCGGGTCACGCGAGTGGCTGATCGACTCGATCACGGCATCAACGCCAGTGCCGTCGTATTTATAGACCGAGGTCATCGGGTCAAATTTGCTGGCATCCGCAACACCGGCCTTGGCCAGCGCCTCCCGCACGGAGGTCACCAGGTCTGCCGTGGCTTTTGCCAGTTTGCTGACGTCGACCTTGGAGCCGTCGAAGGTTTTGTCCGTGCCGACGACCGAGCCGCTCAGCACGTCAGAGGTGATTTTGTCTGTCAGCGGGTTGATATTGGCGCGGATCACTTTGCCGGCAGCCGCTGTGTCGGCACTCACGCTGGAGAGCACATTGCCCCCGGCATCGACCACGCGCAAAACCAGTGGCGCGGTGATGCTGGCCGCCTTGAATTTGATGAGGAAATTACCGCTTGAGTCGGTCAAACCGCTGAGCTGTGCCCCCTTGGCATCGACCAAGGTCACCACAGCGCCTTTCAATGGCGCACCATCGCCAGCACCACCTGCCACGCCGGCGTCGCCGCCATCGTCGCCACCCACGCCACCTGCTTCAATGCCAAGCTTGCTTGCCGCTGATGCGAAGTCAACCGGCACTGCCGGCGTCAGCGGATCGACCACGACCAGCGGCGCAGATGAACCACCACCCGAGCAGGCCACCAGCGCCCAAGCGCAAACCAAGGATGAGACCGCGGCAAGCACTGAGCTGCCAAACTTTTTTACTTTTGCTGTGTTACGCATACCCAACGCCTTTATCGTTTTGTTACCAAACCTGATGTTAAATGCAAATTGACACGAGCCAACATCCCATATTTATGGGATTGACTTATTCCACTTCAACGCGCAGCTCCCGCTCTGCCATGCGTTGTTTTTCGTCCTGAACCTGAAGCGTCAGACGGTGCTTGCCTTGGGGAATCTGTGCGTTATCCAAGGTAAAACCGTCTTTGCTGACTTTGACAAACTTGGTGATGCGGCTGGTGATGTCGACCTTGAGTGCGCCGTACAACACTCTGAAAGTGCCGGGGTCAATCGCCGTGTCAGATTGGCCCTTGAACACCACCGTGATCGGGAACGGCGTTTTGACCCTGTTGTCGGGCCCGGCTTCGGGCTTGAGGATGTCAATCAGCGGCACTACCGCCCGTGGCCGTAGCGCAGAGGGTTCGTTGAAGCCTTCCTCGCCTTTGAATTCGACTGCCTCTGCGCTGCTCACCAGCCAACCGTCGGGTGCGCTGACGGCGACGCCGCGCAGGCCCCCTCCGGTATAGAGTGCGCCTGTGGCCTTGTCTTTTTTCCCGTCCTCCACGGCTTGTCCTGCACACACCAGGCAGTTCAAGACGAGGACCAGACCGAGCGCAGTGCGGTGCTTGATGATGTTCATTTCAATTCCTCCACAGAAAACATGGCCGCGCCATAGGCGTCGGAACATTGGGGGTTATTTTTGCGTGACGCCGGGTTGACGCAGGTCGCGCCACCAGCCGACGCTGAAGTGGTCATCAGAGCGCCCAGGCTGGCGCGGCCGCTGGCGTCATTGAGCGAGGCGACAAACGGGCCTGCTTTGGAGGCTGCCAGTGCTTTGAGGTCGCGCGGTCCATCGGTGACCATGACCAGAAGGTGGTCAGCACCAGCAGGCCCCCCCGCCTTCACCCGCCAATTCGGGCGGGGCAGCTGCAAGGCCTGCCCTGCTTCGATGCGGTTGTTGGGGTCGAGGTCATTGGGAAACAGCATGTAGACCGATTGGTTGTCCGATCCCGCAAGGGCCACATAGACAAAACCCGCTCGGTCAGTCTTGACAGAAAAATCAAGCGCATCCACCCCTATTTTGAGTTGCGTTCGAGCCGGCACCACCTCGACACGGCGCTTGGCATCGCGTTGGGTGTACATCTGCCTCAGCGCCTGTTCGCCGGTCAGTGGTGGCGGTGGTGGTGGTGGTTGCGGCGTGGGCGTTACGGCTGGCAGCCCCGCCAGCGCTGCTGTGACGGCACTCGTGGCGGCCGGCAAAGGCACCGCAGGCGTCAGGCCTTGATCCGGCCGGGCCTGGCTGAACCAGGCCGGGACAAACGCATCATTGCCACTGAGCATCAGGTTGTGGGCTTTGAAGTTGGGATCATTGGCCATGCGACGGTCAATTTTTTCCTGGGCACATTGTTTGATCTCATCGATGCTGATGGCCCCGGATTGGTCGAGGTCTTTGGCGTCGCGCAGCATGCAATCGCGCATGTACTGGGTGGCCAGGCCGCCTTTGAGTTCATCATCAAAGCTGATTTCATTGTCTTTGGAAGCACTCAGGTGAATGATGTCCTGTGGCAAGGCCCCCTTGCTGGTCGCTTCTACCAACAAGTTGCGTGTCTTGATGTTCACCGGTCGGCCGCATTCCTCGGAAATACTGGCGAATTTGGGACGCAGAAGGCCTTCGTCATTGGGGTTGCTCATGCCTCGCGTGCGCATGACTGAGGAGGTGGGGACCAAGCCGCCTGAATGGCAGGCGTCGTACATCACAAACAACTTGTCCGTCTTGCTGGTGATCGGTTTGAGCAGGTCTGACATCTGGCGGTTGGTGATGGTGCCGCTCTGTCCACCGTCGTAGGCCAGCAGCGCCTCGACGCAGCCACCCGCTGCAGGGTCGTTGTAGCGGGTGCCGTGGCCGGAGTAGTGGATGAACACCCGGTCGCCTTCCTCCACCTTGTCGTTGAGCTCCTGGAGCGCCTGTCGAATATTGGCGCCGGTGGCCTGCTCATCTTGGAGATAGCGGATATTGCCCATGGGTACCTGCATCGCTTGCGCCATCTGGGTGGCCGATTCACGGTCAATCCGCGCGCCGGGCAAGGGTGGCGTGGTCGCGTCAGCGTAGCGGCTGATGCCGATGATCAGGGCATGCCGGTTGACGCGCGCCGGCATGCTGCGCACGCCAAGGGTCAAGGCTGCATTACCGCCAGCCTGACGGCCATTGGCCACACCCGCTGTCGATGCGGCCCCGGCTTGCCAGTTGACCGCGCTCGCCCTGACCCAGCCTGCGATCCTTTGTTCTGGTCTTCCACCCGCAGCCGCAGCTTCCACCCACAGCCAGCCACCCTCGGCGTTGACCAGCCGAAGCGCAGCCCCCGGCGGCAGATTGGCCAGCACTGCTGACGCCGGAAGCTTGTCGGCCCGCAATTCGGTGGCGCGCAGCGTGGTCAGGGGGCCCTCCGGCGTCCCCAGCGTTTGCGATTGGACGGCACTACTGGCCGTCAACATGCCCGCTATCAGAAGCAGGTGCTGTACCTTGTTGGTCATGAGGAAGCCTCTCTGGTTAATTGATCTTTCCCTGCCAGGGCCCACTGTGCCAGCATGGCGTGGTGGGCCAAATTACGTCGGTCTAGCGCGCCTGCAACCGCCAAAACCGAGCCACAGCGCAGCCCAGGCAGCTGCAAGGCTGTCGAAAGGGTGGACTTTGCGGCCTCCAAGTCGGCCTGCGGTCCGATGACAGACGCAAAGCGGCTCAATTCGGGCCAGCGCAGCTTGGCTGGCCAACTGACACTGGTATCCCCGACGACCAGTCGACAGTTGGGTGCATGCCGTTCGAGCGCATTCATCAAGCGCTCAACTGCAGCGTCGGTCCAGGCCTCGCTTTGTTCCCAACAAGCGATCCCCATCGCTTGAGCGTCGCTGACCGGTGGCCCGCACCAATGGTCGCGTCTCAGACCATTCCAGAAACGCAACAAGGCCAGAAACAAGAGCGCAAGGCCAGCCGGCAGGTGCAGGTCAAAAAAAACCGGTGCATTGTTCAGGCTGAGGTAACTGATGCCGACCAGTGACAGGGGCAAAACAAAAAGCGCTGGCGCCAACGATGAGAGGCTGGCGGCACTGCCCCACAGGGCCAGGCCAATGCACAGCATGATCGCCAAGGCCGCTTGCCGGCCCCGAGAAATTTCCGCGATGTGCCGTCGGTTGAGTGCGTTGTCAATGGCGGTGGCCAGCGTGTCCACCCCGGCCTGGGACACCGACAAGGGTGTCGGGTGAATATCGTGCAAGCTGGGCGCTGTGGCGCCGATGAGCACCACTTTGCCTGCAAAATTGGGGATTGCCGCAGCGGGCTTGGCGCCTTCGGCCGCAGCAAACACATCGGCAAAGGAAACCCGTGGATAGCTGTCGGCTTTGCTGCGCCAGGCAATCAGTTCGTCACCCGATGTCCCGGCCTCAAGCGCGCGGTCAAGAATGGCGTCGTAGGCAGGTCGGTCCAGAGCTTGCACCACGCTCAGGGGCACAGAGTGGATCACGCTGCCGTCCGGCAACACCTCGGCATAGCGGTAACGGCGCAGCACACCGTCGCGATCAACATAGCCGTTGTTGAACCCCAACCGGGCTGCGGTGATGGCTGGTAAAGCCGGCGGTATCAGGGCCACCGTGCTGGGCGCAACCCGAGTGGCATCTCGAGCTGTTTGTGATCGATGGCTCCAAAGACCTGGCAGTTGCGTCGCTGTCAGTGCGCTTTGTCCGTCGTTGGCGGCAGGCAGGCGCACCACTGAAAAATGGCTGTGCTGGCTCTGTCGGACGGCCTGATCAAATGCTGCATCGCCGCCCGGGTTGAGCTTGTCAGGGTCAGAAAACACAACGTCCCACACAATGGCCGCCGGCTGTTGCCGTTCGATGGCGGACAGGCTTGTGGCAAGAATGTCACGAGGCCACGGCCAGCGGCCAAACTCTGGGCCAAGGCGCGCCAGTGAAGATTCGTCGATGTCCACGATCACGATACGTGGGTCCGGCGCGGCTGTCATCACCCGGTTGCGGACCATGGCATCAAAAGTCGATCGCGCCAATCCGGTGGTGAGTTGCAAGAAAAACACATCGACAAACACCCAAACAGAAAACACCAGCAGCAGGCTCCATATGACACGTTGCGCCGGGAGTGCGCCAATGCGGCCTGACAGACCACGGAGCCAGGCTGAAACGGATAGGTTCACCGATCCCATGGTTCAGTCAGGCGTCAGTGCTCCGAATTCGGACGCCGGCAGCGACCTCAATCGAGGTTGACAATTTTTACCCGCCTGTTTTCGGCTGCCGTTGGCGCTTGCGGATTGGCCAATTCAGTCGAACCTTTGCCGATCACGGTCAACCGGCCTTCGTCGACGCCTTTGTCTTTGAGGAAGTCGCGAATCGCCGACGCCCGCTGCTGGCTGAGTTTGAGGTTGTATTGCGCGTTGCCCTTGCCGTCAGTGTGACCTTCGACGGCGAAGCGTGAGGCCTGCAACTCGCTGGACTGAAGCGCCTTGGCCAGATTGCTCAGGGGTTCCTGGCTTTCCGCCCGGATGCGCATCGAGTCGAAGTCGAACTGGATCAGCAGCGATAGCGAGGGCCGGGCAGCCTGGCCGGGTGCGGTGTTCGGTGCCGGCACTTGCTGGCCAGGTGTCGCCACGTCTGCGCCGGCGGCTGGCGCATCTTCAACAATGAGATTGCGCAGGCTGCGCGTTTTGGGCAGCTTGAGTTGTTGGATCATTTGTTCGGTGCTGGGCGACTGGCTGGCTGCCAGCAGGGGTACCGCTGCCACTGCCAGCACGAGCCACCGCAAAGCGTTACGGAACGCGGCGAATAAGGTCATTTTGGTTTTTGCGCAAAAACCACCTTGTCAACCACCGTCTCGCCCCGGTCATCCTGCTTGAGGATGATTTCGGCGTTGTAGGCGCGCGCTGCCCGAAACTGGGCTTTGGTCGCCATCTCGCGGGCCATGTTGGAGGCTGACCAAATGGTGCTCGCTGCACTGAGGAGCAAGAATGGATTCTTTGCGGTCACACTTGATTTGGGCGGCGTGACAGTCACCTGACCACCACCCTGCTGGACTGAAGCGACCCAATGTTGCAGGCGCTCCGGCATGGCGCTTGGCGTGACCCTGTCAAAAAATGCGACTTCGACCTTTGGCAGCGAGGCCGATAGCGATTGGGTCATGTCCTGATCAAAACCTTGCAGGTCAAGAAACTGGAGCGCCGCCTTGGGTGCCGTCGCAGTGGCAGGTTGCAAGGGGTTGGATTCGCATCCCGCCAAGCCGATGATGGCAGCAAGCAGGAAGGTTTGCGCGTAGTGTCGCGTGCGGTTCATGGTGTGGTGTTTCGTTAGAGTTTGCTGGCGGTCGATGGCCATCGGTCCATCAATTGGACGCCGTATTGATCGCAGACACGCCCTTGGGCGTGTAGGTCACCAGTTCCTGGCGGTCGTTCTGTTCCATTCGGCCGTTGCGCAGCCTGACCTTGATCTCCTGGGCGACATCGGCGCTGATACCCGGTGAGACCCAGATGTTGCGCTCCAGGTAAGCACCCAATTCCATATTGAAGCCTCTGGCCTCAATCTTGTAGCAGTCGAAAGTTCCGGCGGGCACCGTCACCGATTCCCGTCCCACCACCTTGAGGTCATACTGGTAGGTGTAGGTAATGCCGCTGGGCCGTGACTGTTTGAACCGTGTCTGCCATTTCTTCCCCACAATGAGTTCCGCAGGGTAAAACTGGCGCGGTGTGCTGAAGAGCCCCCTCTGGTTGGTGGTTGTGTTTCCCATCAAGTCCGATGCAAACTCACCGTCGTTGTAGACCACGCGCTCGGCGTCCAGGTCCACCTGTGTCACCTTCATGACCAGCGGCTTCACGGCCTTGGTTTGTTGGTCAATGACCCGCATCGCGTATTCATCCCCGACCGCGAAGCTGCGCTGAAATTCCGAGTAGCCCTTGAAAAACGGCGTTGGACTGAGGCTGACCTGAGCGGTCAATGGCTTGTTCTGAGATGCCTCAAGCTGGGCCAGGCGCTGCGTCAGTTGCTCCGCTTTCGTGCGTTCAAACGCCAACCGATCCGACTCCGCCTTGGCTGCGGCCAACCGGGCCGATTCGAGACGAGCGGATGTCGCCAGTCGCGCGGCATCTTCTGCCGCCCGGCTTTGTTCCCCCGCCAGTCGTGCCGCCTCGACCATGACGGCGGCCTCTTTCACGGCCTGCTCCCGCATGGCTTGCTCTTCGGCCAGGGCAGCGCGTGCAAGGCGCTTTTGCTCCTCCTCGGCTTTTTGGCGCGCCAACTGCTGAGCCTCCTGCTCAAGTCGGAGCGCCTTGAGTCTCTCCGCCTCCTGGAGCTGAGCCGCTGTCACAGCCGCTTGCTGGCGTGCCTGTTCCTCTTGAAGTTGCTTCGCTTTGGCTAACCTTTGCTGTTCTTCCCGCTCTCGCAGCGCTGCCAATTCGGCCGCTTCCTTGCGCGCCATTTCAGCCCGCGCTGCCGCAAAGGCCTGCCGTTGAGTCTCGGCCAATTCGGCCGCCATGCGCGCGGCTTCGATTTTGGCGAGGGCAATCTGGCGGGCTGCTTCTTCCACCACTCGGGCCTGCTCTGCGGCTATCCGAGCCGCTTCCATGAGGGCGGCAGCGGCTTTGACGGCGCGCTCACGAGCCGCTTGTTCCGCCGCTTGCTCGGCCAAGGCCAGGCGCAATTGCTCGGCTTTGTTGCTCTGGGCGACGGTTTGCAGTCGACGGTCTTCGCGTTCTGCCATCACAGTCAGCATGCGGTTCATACGTGACTGGGCCAGCTCGCTGGCGTAGCCGCTCGGGTATTCGCGTATAAAGTTTGCTAGGGCTTCCGGGTCATCGCTGTTTTTGACCTTCAACCAATGGCTAATTTCCTTGTCCAGCAGTTGATCGCGCTCTGTGTCCGTCAGCGCCTTGGACCGCAAGGGGAACAGGTAGACGTCCTCCTCCAGCGAGGTGCTCTCCCACGGAATTTGACGACCCTTGGAGGCTATACGAACGCTCAGTCGAACCCGCTTGAAGGCGTCCTCAATGCGTGTACCGGCCACTGCGAATTCCCGCAGCAAGTGGCCGGTGTAGAGGCCATTCTGGCCTTCGCCATCCTCGGCGACATTGCCTGGGGAGGTGGCGTAGGCCAGCAGGCTGCCGACGGGCGCATCAAATTGACTCAATCCGGCGGCAGACGGCTTGAAGCTGCCGGCAAAAGGGTCGTCACGGCAGGCGTCCAGGATGACCAGGAAACTTCGGCCCTGCGCCTGCTCCATGTAGCGCAAAAGTTGGCTGATGTCGACAGTTTGCCTGGCCACATCGGCAGCGGTCCGGATGTTTGCTGTCGTCGGGACGAGGTAATTGCGCCAGTCCTGCTGCAATCCATGGCCAGCGTAGTAAAACAAGCCAAATTTCACCTTGGGATCGCGGATGGTCTTGCCGAAGCGTTCTACAGCCGCTTGCAAGTCGCTCAGCCCGGTATCCAGTTGCCGGTCAACCTCGAAACCAGCTTTGCCCAGCAGCGTTGCCATCGCCTCGGCGTCGTTGCGAGGGTTGGTCAATGGCGCCGACTTGTAAGCCGAATTGCCAATCACCAAAGCCACGCGCTCGGCTGCGCCGGCTGGGCTCACCCACACCACCATCATCCAGATCAGGATACCAGCCAATTGACCCAAAACCCCTCCCATGTGTGTCGGACAGGTCAGCAGGCCATTCACCGTGGTTCATGCCGGTGTAGGAAAGCTTCCTGTACTGCCTTCAGCGACCAAGTCGCATTGACAATTGTCAACAACAAGCTATCGTAAAAGAAAAATGCGCCAGTGTGCAACACCATGTTCATGGGATTGACAAAAAGGTTGTTTTGAAGCACAAGCGGTCGGGCGTTGCTCGGAGCGCGAAGCGGCTTGCCAGATCGGCCAGTGTGGTGCCCGGGGCCGGAATCGAACCGGCACGGATTTCTCCGGGGGATTTTGAGTC
>JBAXMQ010000001.1:0-99700 GCA_037134215.1 Betaproteobacteria bacterium | reverse complement strand
GTGCGAACCGTATTGGACTCGGCTGTCTGCCAAGCATCTTTCTTCAGTAGGCCTCTGGTGACCACGATCTTGCGGTTGTATGCAGCACTTGGGTCATCTTTGTTGAAGGGGATGACGCCAATACCAATGCCGACGTCCCTATGGCCTCTGAGCAGGCCCAGCGCATGGTACGGCGCACTCAACCAAGTACTGATGCTGATATTGGCACCCAAGACTTGCGCGTAGTCACCACTACCCTCCACCACCTCCGTGTAATCCTGGTATCCAGCCACTCTCGCACGGTCCTGCACAGTCTCACCCTTGAAAAAATTTACCTCACCTTTTTTGGTATCCACTGGGATATTTATCTCGGACTGACCCAGGGTCCCGTTTTTGATAAGCCACTTCACATGGTTGGTTGCCATCGCGTCAAGCTTGGTGTCTTGGGCAAGCTTGCCGAAGCCACACCCATCGCGTGCCCCATTGAGCACGTCAAAAGCCTTGAGCTCTTCGTTCAAGTAGCTTGGAACAGCTACCGAAGAGATCAAAAAAGCCTTTGTGGTGACTGGAACGTCAGCGGTCGGTGCTTTGTCAAGTGCAGCGACAGGCGCTTCAGGCACCACAGCGCTGCCACCACAAGCTGCAACAGAGAGGGCGATGACTGCGGCGAGTCCGTGCTTGAGCGCCCCTTTGATGTCAAGAGGTGTATTTGTAGTTCTCATTTCCCCATTCCCTATTTTGTTGACTTAGCCCAGAGTCCCCGGACGTCATCGACTCAATCAACCCAAGCCGAGTTCAACCCGTTAATTTAATCGACCTCGGTTCCCAGGGCTATGCTCCGTTCGGGGGATTGACAACCCAGCCAATTGGACATCGGCCTGCAGCCTGGCGTGCTCCTCATGGCCCCAAGAAAAACGCGTCAAACAACGCCAGCAGCGCGGGCCACTCCTGGCCAAAGCGCTGCCGGTTGACAAAGTAGGCCTCGCAGCTCACCGCAAAAAATTCGGCCGGGGCCGTGGCGGCGTAAGGGTCCAGCCAAGGCTGCGGGCCGCCAAAGCGATTGGCCATCGACAGGGTTTCTTTGAAATCGCGGAAGGCGGCTTGCATCACCGTTTGCCAGCGTCGGGCCAGTGCGCGTGAGGGCATGGGCGGGCAGCCGTCGGCCACGCCGTCCCGCATGTCGAGCTTGTGCACAAACTCGTGGATCACCACGTTGTAGCCATCCTCGATGGACGCCTCTTGCACGTCGCGCCAGCTCAGCGTCACCGGCCCGCCGGGCATGGCTTCGCCGCTGAGTTCTTCTTGGTAGTGGTGCACCACGCCGGCTTCGTCATGCACTTCACGCCGCGCCAGCATGGCGTCGGGATGAACAATGATGCCGCTGAAGTCGTCGTACCAGTGCAGGCCCAGCTTGAGTACCGGCAGGCAGGCCTGGGCCGCTATGGCCAGCGCCATCTCGTCGGTGATCTGCAGGCCATGGGCGCCGCTGAACTGCTTGCTGCCCAAAAACTGCGCGCTCAGCAGGCGCAGCTGTTGCAGCTCGGCCGCGTTGCGTTCGGCCAAAAAGGGGTGGCGCGCCAAAGTGGCATCCCACAGCGCCTGCGGGATGGCCGGGCTGGTGGCCGCTGCGCCAAAACGTGTTGTCAGCCGATGCCACCAGTCAGCCAGGCTGGAGCGCAGCGCCCGAGCCTGGGCGTTTGGCGGGTCGCCGGGTGTGTGTCGCATCAGGCTAAGATTCTGCCACCTGACCCGAGAATGATTGCCATGGCCCACAGCGCCGCCTTGTTGTTTACCGTTGCCATGCTGATGGTGACGGCCTACTTTTTGCTGGGCTCCTTGCCGTTGCTGATCCTGAAACACGACAACCCTGTGGACGCCAAGTTCATCCGGGCGTTCTTCAATATGTACTACCGGCTCGCGCTGGTGACGGCCCTGGGCGCAGCGGTCAGCTACGCGCTATCAGGCCGGCCCGGCTTCGCCGTGGGTGCGGCTGCCAACGCTGCGCTGATGTGGGTGCTGCGTGGCCATGTCATCCCCCGGCTGGTGGCGCTGGAGTCGCGGATCAAAACCGAGGACTTGCTGGCCATCCCGGCGTTTCGCCAGATGCACAAGACCGCCATCCTGATCAACCTGGGCCAATTGGTTGTGATCCTGGCCAGCCTGGGGGCTTACTGAGTGGGGCTGGCGTGGGCGGTCTGACCCCGTGGCGCCTCGCTATCATGGGCGCATGACCTTTCAACTGCACCAAGGCTATCTGCCCAGCGCCATTGGCCGGGTGGCTGAAATGCATGCGCGCTATTACAGCGCCCTGGTGGGTTTTGGCCTGCCTTTTGAGGCCAAGGTAGCGCGAGAGCTGGCCGATTTTTGCGAGCGTTACGACGAGGCGCGAGATGGTCTGTGGCTGTTGCTGCAAGACGGCCAAGTGGAAGGGGCCATTGCCATTGACGGCGCCCAGGCTGCCGGGCAGGGCGCCCACCTGCGCTGGTTCATCACCTCAGACCTCGTGCGGGGGACGGGTGCAGGCACCGCCTTGCTGAGTGCGGCCATGGCGTTTTGTCAATCCAAGCGCTACCGCCGCGTGTACCTCTGGACTTTTGAGGGCCTGCATGCCGCGCGGCACCTTTACGACAAGGCCGGCTTTCAGCTGGTGCAGCAGCAGCGTGGCACACAGTGGGGTCGCGAGGTGAACGAGCAGCGTTTTGAACGCGCGGCTTGACGGTCACCCCAGGTAGTTACTTGAAGCTTCTGACGTAGCGCAGGCCCAGCCCATACTGTGTCGGCGCTTCGGCATCATGCCCGGGTTGCAGGCGCACCTGGGTCAGAACGCTGAGCTTGCCACCGACGCGCAGCGGCGTGGCATAGGCCAGTTCCAGGTCATGCTCGGTACCGCTGGGCGCCAGGCTGGCGGATTGGCTGGCGTACTGCAGTGAGCCATCGACCTGGCTTTGCGACACGGCGCCGTACACCTGCATGCTGCCCGACACCGTCTTGAGCGGCATGGCCAGGGTCAGGCCCAGGGCGTCGCCGTCGCGCCACACGTCCTTGCGGGCCAGGCCCAAGCTCCAAGCCGCCGTCTGCGAACCGCTGGCGCCTTCAATCAAGGAGGCCACCGTGTTGTCGTAGCCGGCGGTCAACCCGACCGTGGCCATCGCCGAGAGGGTGGTCTTGGGCGCCACCGGCACCGAGCCGGCCAGCGTCATGAAAGTGGTGCGGCCCTGCGCCTGCAGCGCCAGGGCACCGGCCCCGGCCAGGCCCAGCACCGAGTTGGTCTCTTGCAACTGGCCCAGGGTCAGCACGCCGGTCACGTTGCCAATTTGCTTTTGCAGCTCCACCGTGGCCAAAGAACGCGCCGCAACGGACCCACTTGGGTCGGCCAGCGAGGCAGGTGCGCTGGCGGCCTGCGTCAACACGCCCCAGCGCAGCACGATGCCGTTGTCCAGGGTGTTGCCATAGCCCATGTGCGTGGCGGACTCGGCCATGGCAAAGTAAGGCGCATTGAAACGGCTGGTTTCGCTGCCCAGATTCAGCGGCGTGTTGCCGGTGGCGTCCAGGCCGAAGTACTGGCCGGCAGTGCCGCCGGTGCCAAAGCCGAAGCTGTTGCCCCGGTCGTCGGCAAAGCGATAGCTCATGCGCGCGAGTTTGAGCGGCCCTGTGCTGTCGGTGCTGGCCAGGTTGTCAGCCGAGTTGCCGATTTGGCTGTACTCTGCCGAGAAGTTGACGCCCTTGGTGGCCGTGGTCGCGGTGCCGGCTGCCGGAATGGCGGCGGTGGTGCCGGCGGTGCTGGTGGCTGTGCTGGCCAGGTTCACCACAAAACCTCGGTTGAACTTGTCCACGGCAACCGTGTTCACGCCCTTTAGGCCTGAGGCCAGGCCGCCCTTGGCGCTGGCCAGGGCCGTACCGGCAAAGTTGACGGCGGTGCCGGTGCGGGTGCCGGCATTGAGGCTGCCAATGGGCTGCAGCGAGGCGCCGATGTTGACCACGCCCCAGCCGTAAACCGGGTCCGCGGTGGTGCGGGCGGCGCAGGCTGCGGCGGTCATGGCAGTGCTGCACAGGCGGGTGGCGGACTGGAAGATCACCTGGGCCAGATCGGGCGCGGTCAAAAAGTTCCAGTTGCTCTTGATCAGCGCTGCCTGCCCGGCCACGATGGGCGTGGCCATCGACGTGCCCGACATGTACACATAAGCGTTTTGCATGGTGGGCACCGAGTAGCTCGAGGCCACGTTCACCCCCGGCGCGTACACCGTCCAATTGGCCAGGGTGGGGTCGACATTGCTGAAGCTGGCGCGCTGGTTGGCGGCATCCACCGCACCCACCGCGATGATCTGGCCGTTGGCCCAGCTGGCTTTGGCAAACTCGGCGGGCCAGCTGGCAGCATTGGTTTTACCGTCATTGCCCAGTGCGGCGGTGATCAGCGTACCCTTGGCCACAGCGTTCTGGATCGGGGCTTGGAGAGACAGCACGCTGGAGCCCAGGCTGAGCGACAGAATGGGTGCCTTCTGGGTGTTGACCACCCAATCGATGCCGCGCTGGATGGTCAGCGAATCCGTGCTGCCGGTCTGGAACACCTTGGCCATGACGAGCTTGGCGCCTGGCGCCACGCCTTCGGTCAGGCTGCCATTGGCCAGGCTGCCGGCGATCAGGCCCGACACATGGGTGCCGTGGCCCATTTGGTCGGTGACATCGGTGCTGCCGGTGAAGGCGTTGTAGGTGGCCAGCACCTGGCCCTTGAGGGTGGGGTGGGTGAGCTGAAGGCCAGAGTCGACCACGCCGACGGTGACGCCCGCGCCATTGCCCGTACCGAGTTGGTTGGCGTACGGCCTACCGAGCTGCGTCATCCAGCCTTGGTAGGAGCGGGCCCGGGTTTCCGCCGCGGTGGGGGCGGCCTTCACCAGGGTGGCTGCGGAGGTGACCGGAGCGGCAGCCTGCAGCGAGAACGCAGCATCGCCGTCGTCGGCAGAAATGGCCTCGCTTTGGGCAAAAGCCGGTGCGCAGAGGGCTGCCAGCAGCGCTGCGTTGAGTCGATTCAGTTGAAACATATTGCCGCCTTTATTGCAAAAAAAATCAATAAAGGGCAACGCACAAACCAGACAAGACCTTGACGTTGGCCTTTCCCGGTAACCCCGCTGGCATGGCGCTGTGGGTACAGCGCTGAAGCCCGGTGGCTTTGCGTCCCTGGCTTTCGCCAGGTTTGCCCTTGTCAGTTTGGCTCCCTATGAGCCCGCCTAGCTGACCGCGAGAACCGCATTTATTGTGCGACTCTGTTTTTAATTGTAACGGCTCTTGTGCCAAGTGCAAGCATTATTTTTTTGCGTGCCGGTTTGAGGGCGCTGGCTCAGCGCCAGCGGCTTTACATTCAGCTGCTTCAGGGTTATCGTGAGCCTCATGAGCAAGCCACCACGTCGCGAAGAACTGCGTTTTTGGGAAGTTGATGTGATGGAGGTGCTTCGGCACTGGTTCCAAGACCTGTCCGTGTTCATGCGCACGCTGCTGATGTTTCTGGGGCTGGCGCTGCCGGTGGTGATCTCGGGGCTGTTGCTGTGGCTTATTCAGTGGTACCGGGGGGGCTCTTGAGCCTTAGCGAAGCCGGATGAGGTTGGCCGACAGGGCGGTGCCGCAGACGATGATGGCGCCACAAAACACCATCCAGGGCGTCACGGTTTCGCCCAGCAGGATCACCCCGTAAACCACCGCAAACACCGGCACCACAAAGGTCACCGTGATGGCCCGGGCCGGACCAACTTTTTCAATCAGGCTGAAAAACAGCACATAGGCCATGCCGGTGCAAAACACGCCCACGGCCAGCACCGCGGCCCAGGCGGTGTGGCCCGGCATGCGCGCCGGCCACAGCCACCAGGTGGGCAGCGCCAGCCCGACGGCGGCGCCGAGCTGGCTGCCAGCGGCGGTCACCAGTGTGGGCAGGCCCGCCAGGTGGCGTTTGGTGTAGCTGGCCGAAATCCCGTAGCAGACGCAGGCCAGCAGGCAGGCCAGGATAGCCCAGCCGCTGCTCAGGCCATTGGCATCCGGCTTGAAGCTGGCCTTGTCCCAGGCCAGCAGCGCCACGCCCAGAAAGCCGATGGCCAGGCCTACCATGCGGCTGCCGCTGGGCCGGTCACGCAGCCAGACCCAGGCGATCAGCGCGCCAAACAGCGGCACCGTGGCGTTGAGGATGGACGACAGGCCGGAGCTGATCGACAACAGGGCAAACGAAAAACACGCAAACGGGATGCCGGAATTGAGCATGCCCACCAACCACAACTGCTTCCAGTGCCGCAGCAGCGTTCGCCCATGGCCACGCCAGAGCAGCGGCGGCAGCAGGCACAGGCTGGCCACGGTGACGCGTACGCCCACCGTGGGCAGGGCGCCAAACTCGGTGTTGGCAAGCCGCATGAACAAAAAGGAGGCACCCCAGAGGGCGGCGAGCAGCAAGAATTCGAGTTGCCAAGGTGTCTTGGCGGCGGACATGTTCAAGGAAGGCTTTCAATGTGACGGATGGGCCGGCCAAGACGCCGGTCCGCGCGAGCGCTAGGACGCAAAGGCTGCGCCTTCGAGCTGCAACAGAGCAATTTTGCGCGGCAGGCCGCCGGCATAGCCGGTCAGGGCGCCGCGGGCCCCAAGCACCCGGTGGCAGGGCACGATGATACCCAAGGGGTTGCGCCCGACCGCCGCGCCCACGGCGCGCGCCGCCTTGGGCCGGCCAATATCGGCTGCCAGTGCGCTGTAACTGCAGGTGGCGCCCCGGGGGATGCGCTGCAGCGCCCGCCAGACGGCCTGTTCAAAGGCGCTGCCGCCGCTCAGGTTCAGCGGCAACTCGAACTGCTGGCGTCGCCCGGCCAGGTAGTCGCTCAGTTGGGTGCTGGCGAGCGTCAGCACCGGGTGGCCTGGCACCGTGCGCCAGCGGCTGGCGTCGGGCTGGTGGCGCTGGCCGTCAAACCACAGCCCAAGCAGCGCATCGTCTGTGGCGGCCAGGACGATAGGGCCGAGTTGGCTTGGCACGGTCGTGCTGGCCAGGGCGTCAGGGTATTTCATGGTGATTCAGGGCGCTAAGCCTTGTTGTATAGGGTTAGTTTGCTATATTTTTTATAGTTTTTCTGGGTTCAGCAGTCGCCTTGCCTACGGGCGGCAGGCTGGCCCAGGCGCGGATGACGCCGTAGCTGCGCCAGGGTTGCCAGGCCTGCGCCGCCGCCTCCGTGGCCTGGGCCGCGCGGGCCTGGCCCTGCAGGCCCAGGGCCCGGTGCAGCGCGGCGTCGCTGGCGGGCAGGGCGTTGGGCCAGCTGAGTGCACGCATGGCGATGTACTGGGCGGTCCAGTCGCCCACGCCGGGCAGGGTGCGCAGGGTGGCCAGGGTGGCTGGTACATCGGCGCCGGGCTCCAGCCGCAACTGTCCGTTCAGCATCAGCTGGGCCAGGGCCCGGATGGCGGCCTGCTTCTGGCGGGTCAGGCCGAGCGCCCCGAGCGCGTCGCCGCTGGCTTGCGCCAGGGCCTGCGCGCCCGGAAACAGGCGGTTGAGCCCGTCAATGGGCGTGGTCAGCGGCTCGCCCCACTGGCTCACCAGCCGCTGGGCCAGGGTGCGGGCGGCGGCCACGCTGATCTGCTGGCCCAGCACCGCGCGTACCGCCAGCTCGAAACCGTCCAGGGTGCCGGGCAGACGCAGGCCCTCACCGTCGGGGAACGGCACCTGCAGTTGCTGGTGGATGGCCTGTGGGTCGGCGTCCAGATCAAGCCAAGCGCGAACCCGGGCCAGCAGCAGCGGGAGCAGGGGCTGCAGCAATTCGCTCACCCGCAAGTTCAGCTGCGCCCGGTCCGGTTCGAACCGGGCCTGTACCCAGCCGCTCAGCGTCTGCCCGCCTTGGGTCAGCCGGACGGTTCGGGCCAGCGTGGATGCGGTCGCGTCCCGCGCCACCGCCTCCACGCCGTTAAGCTGGCGCTGGGCAAAAAAGGCCAGCATCGCTGCTGCGTCATAGGGCGGCCGGTAGGCCAGCCGCAGTAACAGGCCGGGCTGGGCCGGCACGGCGGCGCTGTGGCGGCGCAGGCCCGACGGGTTGAGGCCGTAATGGCTGGTGAAGGCCGCGTGGAAGCTCCGTTGGCTGCCAAAACCGCTCAGGCGCGCCACCTCGGGCACCCGCAGCGTGGAGTCGGTCAAGAGCTGCTTGGCGCACAGCAGGCGCCGGGTTTGCAGGTACTGCAGCGGCGACACGCCCAGCTGCGCCTCAAAGATGCGGCGCAGGTGGCGGTCGCTCACGCCCAGCCGCTGCGCCAGCTGGGGCATGCCGCGCAGACCCGGCCCGGCCAAGGGTATGGCATCGAGCAGCTGCGCCGCCTGCGCGGCCAGGATGCCGGCCGCGTCCTGGCTGGACCAGGGCGCCGTGCCGGGCAGCGTGTGGTGATGGCCGGGGGCCAACTCGGGCCGGCAGCGCAGGCAGGGCCGAAAACCGGCGCGCTCGGCTTGCGCCGCCAGCGTGAAAAAGCGGCAGTTGTCGCGGCGCGGCGTGCGCACCCGGCAAACCGGGCGGCAGTAGATGCCGGTGGAGCTGACGCCGGTGAAAAAACAGCCGTCAAAGCGCGCGTCGCGGGCCAGCAGGGCGCGGTAGCAGGCGTCGTCGTCAGTCGCTTGGGGGGGCGTTAAGGGTGTAGCGGTGCGGCGGCTCATGCCGGTCATGATAGCGGCCCAGCACCCGGCCAATGGCTGTTTTCGGACCTGTGGCTGGGGGTGGGCGGCCTCCTACAATCGCCGGCAAACCGATAACTGACCAGGGAATTCCAGCATGCAACTCGACGCTGCCATCTTCAAGGCCTACGACATCCGTGGCATCGTGCCCGCCGCCATCGACGAGGCGGTGGCGGAGGCGCTGGGCCGCTCCTTTGGCACGGTGGCGCTGGCCGAGGGCGAGACGGCGGTGGCGGTGGGCCGCGACGGCCGCCTGAGTGGCCCCAGCCTGGTGGCGGCGCTGATCCGCGGTCTGGTGGCCAGCGGCGTGACGGTGATCGACATCGGCATGGCGACCACGCCCATGCTGTACTTTGCCGCCAACACCCTGTGCCGCAGCGGCATCCAGCTGACCGGCAGCCACAACCCGCGTGATTACAACGGCTTCAAGATGGTGCTGGCCGGCCGCGCCATTTACGGCGACGAGATTCAGGCCTTGCGCCACATGATGGCTGCGCAAAGCTGGACCCTCAAAGCCGGTGGTCAGGTGCAGACGGTGGACGTGTTGCCGGCCTACCGCGCGCGCATCGTGGGTGACATCCGGCTGGCGCGGCCGATGAAGATCGTGGTGGACTCCGGCAACGGCATCGCTGGCGCCTCGGCGCCCGGCATTCTGCGTGCCATTGGCTGCGAGGTGACCGAGCTGTACAGCGAGGTGGACGGCAATTTTCCCAACCACCACCCCGACCCGAGCAAGCCCGAGAACCTGCGCGCCCTGATCGCCGCGCTGCAGGCCGGTGAGGCCGAACTGGGTCTGGCCTTTGACGGCGATGGCGACCGGCTGGGCATCGTGACCCGCGAGGGCCACACCATCTACCCGGACCGCCAGATGATGCTGTTTGCGCAAGACGTGCTGTCGCGCGTGCCGGGCGGCACCATTGTGTTTGACGTGAAATGCTCGCAGCGCCTGGCGCCGGCCATCGTGGCCGCCGGCGGTCAGCCGCTGATGTTCAAGACCGGTCATTCGCTGATCAAGGCGCGGATGAAAGCGCTGGATTCGCCACTGGGTGGCGAAATGAGCGGGCACATTTTCTTCAAGGAGCGCTGGTTCGGCTTCGACGACGGCACCTACGCCGGTTGCCGCCTGCTGGAAATCCTGAGCCGCAGTGCCGACGCCAATGGGGTGCTGAACGGCTTGCCCAGCAGTTTTTCCACCCCCGAACTGAATGTGAAATGCGCCGAGGGCGAGCCGCATCGGCTCGTGGCGCAGTTGCTGGCGCAGGCCCGTTTTGCGGCGCCAGCGGTGGTGAACCCGATTGACGGCCTGCGGGTGGACTGGCCTGATGGGTTTGGCCTGATTCGCGCCTCCAACACCACGCCGGTGCTGGTGCTGCGCTTTGAAGGCCACACGCCCGAGGCCCTGGCACGCATCCAGGCCGAGATGCTGGCGCTGCTACGGACAGTCAAGCCCGGTGCGGTGCTGGACGAGGCCGCGCATTGAACATTCTGATCGTCAAGCTGTCTTCGCTTGGCGACGTGGTGCACGCCATGCCGGCGGTGCAGGACCTGCGCCAGGCCTGGCCGCAGGCGCAGATCGACTGGGTGGTGGAGCCGGCCTTTGCGCCGCTGCTGCGCCGTTGCAGCGGGGTGCAACGGGTGATTGCCTGCGACCTGCGGCGCTGGCGCCGTGCCCCGCTGGACGCGGCCACGCGGGCGGCCTGGCGCAACTTTCGCACCGAACTGCAGGCCCAGGCCTATGACCGGGTGATTGACCTGCAGGGCTTGAGCAAGTCGGCGCTGGTGGCCTGGCTGGCGCGGCTGGCGCCACAGGGTCGGCGGGTGGCGCTGGGTGGCCGCAGCGACGGCTCGTCCTACGAGGCGCCCACCCGCTGGGTGGCCGACCAGGTGGTGTGCCTGCCGCCGCACATCGGCGCGGTGGCGCGCAGCCGTGCCCTGTGCGCTGAAGGGCTGGGCTACGCCTTACCGGAAAAACTGGCATTTGGCCTGAAAGCCCTTGCCCCACTTGACGGTAGCGCTATAAGAAATGAAGCGTATTTGCCGGTCGGGCCCAAAGTGGTGGTGCTGGCGCATGGCAGTTCGCGGGCCGACAAGCTTTGGCCGGTAGCGGCCTGGCAGGCGCTGGGTGAACGGCTGGGCAGCCAGGGCTACACGGTGGCCTTGCCCCATGGCAACGAGGCGGAGGCGCAGCAGGCACGGGCCATTGCCCGAACGCTGCCGGGCGCCCAGGTCTGGCCCCGGCTCGGGCTGGACGCCCTGACCGACGCGATGGCCGCCTGTGACGGTGTGATCGGGGTGGACAGCGGCCTGAGCCACATGGCCGTGGCGCTGGACCTGCCGCATGTGCAAATTTACAACTTGGACACCGCTTGGCGCACTGGGCCAGCGCCCGGCCCGCGCCAGTGCAGCGTGCTGGGCAGACCCAGCCCCACGGTGGACCAGGTGTGGCGGGCCTGGGAGACCGTGTGCCCAGCGGTTGGCCCCGCGCGGGTAGCCGCGTGATGCTTGGGCTGTATGGCCTGCTGATGCGGCTGGCGCAGGGCAGTTTGCGGCGCAAGCTGACGCGCCGCGCCCAGGCCGAACCAGTTTATGCCGAGTCAGTGCCCGAGCGCTTTGGCCACTACAGCAGGGCCTGGCCGGCCGCCCTGGGGCCCACGGTCTGGGTGCATGCGGTGTCCCTGGGTGAAACCCGCACCGCCGCCTTGCTGATCGGCGCCCTGCGACAGAGCCTGCCGGGCATGCGGCTGCTGCTGACCCATGGCACGGCCACGGGCCGCACCGAGGGAGCGGGCCTGCTGCAGCCGGGTGATGCGCAGGGCTGGCTGCCTTGGGACAGCAGCGGCCCGGTTGGGCGGTTTTTGCGTCACTTCCAGCCAGACATTGGCATCCTGATGGAGACCGAGGTCTGGCCGATGCTGGTGGCCGCCTGCCGGCAGCAGGGCGTGCCGCTGGCGCTGGCCAATGCCCGCCTGAGCGAGCGGTCCTTGCAGAAAGCACAGCGGCTGGGTTGGCTGGCGCGGCCAGCCTACCGGGCGCTGGCTGCTGTGTGGGCGCAGACGCCGGAGGATGCGCGCCGCCTGCAAGCGCTGGGCGCGCCGGTGCAGGGCGTTTTTGGCAACCTCAAGTTTGACGCCCGCCCCGACACGGCTCAGGTGGCAGCCGGCCGCCAGGGGCGTGTCGGCCTGGGGCGGCGGGTGGCGATGTTGGCGAGTTCGCGCGACGGGGAGGAGGCGCAGTTGCTGCAAATCCTCAAGCGAAAAATGGCGCTAGACCTTATGGCTAAAGGGGTTGAAGCTACTGAATCGATAGCAAATGAGACGCAGTGGTTGATCGTGCCGCGTCACCCGCAGCGCTTTGCCGAGGTGGCGGCTCTGGTTCAGGCGCGGGGCCTGTCGCTGCGGCGGCGCAGCCAGGGTGGCCCGTGGCCGCCAAGTGACACCGGTTCGTCGGGGGGTGAGGGCGGCAGCCCGGCGGGCACGGTCTGGCTGGGCGATTCGCTGGGAGAAATGGCGCTGTACTACGGCCTGGCCGATGTGGCACTGCTGGGCGGCAGTTTTGAGCCACTGGGCGGGCAAAACCTGATTGAGGCCGCCGCCTGCGGCTGCCCCTTGCTGCTGGGGCCTCATACCTTCAATTTTGCCGAGGCGGCCGAGTTGGCCCTGGCGGCCGGGGCTGCGCTGCGCGTTGGCAGCTTGGCCGAGGCGGTGGATGCTGCTGAGGCCCTGCTGGCCCAGCCTGGCCGGCTGCAAGCCATGTCCGAGGCGGGACGTCGCTTTGCCGGCGCCCATGCCGGCGCCGCGCAGCGCACGGTGGCGGCCGTGCTGACCTTACTTGACCAGCAGCGTGTTGATCGTCTGTAGGTCCTCGGCCTTGAGCACGCCGCTGGCCTGGCGCAGCTTGAGGCCGCCCACCAGCACGTCGTAACGGGCTTTGGCCAGCTTGGCCTTGGTGTCGAACAGCTGGCTTTGCGAGTTCAGCACGTCGATGTTGATGCGCACCCCGACCTGGTAGCCTAGCTTGTTGGCGTCCAGTGCGCTTTGGCTAGAGGCTTCGGCCGCCTCCAGCGCCTTCACCTGGCCCTGGCCCGACAGCAGGCCGAAATAAGCAGCGCGGCTGCCCTGTGCCACGGTGCGTTTGATGGCGTCCAGGTCGCTGCGGGCCTTGTCTTCCAGTGCCAGGGTTTCCTTGACGCGGTTTTCAATGGCGTAGCCAGAAAACAGGGGCATGTTGAAGTTCAGGCCGATGGTGGCTGAGGCGGTGCGGTAGTAGCTGGCAACCGACGACGAGTCGTTGTTTTGAGTCAGGTTCAGGCTGCCCGTCAGGTCCAGCGTGGGCTTGCTCGCGGCTTGCGCCTTGCGAGTTTCCATCTGTGCCACATCGAGCGCCAGCCGGCTTTGCTGGATACCGGGGTGTTGCTCTTCCGACTTTTGCACCCAAGCCGCCACGTCCTCGGTGGGCACGGGCGGCAGGCTCAGTGGCAGGGCCACAGCCACCGGCGTGGTGTTGCTCTTACCGACCAATTGGTCGAGCGCCAGTTGCTTGACCTGCAGGTCATTGCGGCCGGCAATTTCCTGGGCGATCACCAGGTCATAGCGAGCCTGGGCTTCTCGGGTGTCGGTGATGGTGGCGGTGCCCACCTCAAAATTGCGCTTGGCCGAGGCCAGTTGCTCCGCGACGGCGGCTTTTTGCGCCAGCAAGAACGCCAGGCTGTCCTGCGCGGCCAGCACGTCGAAATAGGCGGTGCTCACCTTGACGATCAGGTCTTGTTCGGCGCTCAGCAGTTGCTGCGCCACCACCTCGATCTGGCGTTTGCTCTGGTCGAAGGTGATCTGGTTGGCGGGCCGGTACAGGGGCTGCGAGGCGCTCAGGGTCGCGCTTTGGTTGTCATAGCCCCCCTGCTTGGTCTTGGCCAGGGTGTTGTCAATGTAGCCCAGGGTGGCCCCGGCGCCCAGGCCCAAGGTGGGCAGGGTCCCGGCGCGTGCTTGCTCCGATTTGGCCAGGGTCGAGTCGTAGAGGAACTTGGCCGACTGGTAGCTGGCGTCAAACGCGCGGGCTGATTCGTACAAAGCCACCAGGCTTTGCGCCTGGGCTGGCAAGGCCAGTGCAGCGCCCAAGGCTAAAGAGAGGGGCAGGAGGCGACAGTTATTCATGGTGGAACTTTGGAGGAATGAGAGGATGGCAGGCGTCAAGGATAACGGGGCGCTGGGCTAAGGTTCTCAGTAGCGCGGCACATTGGGGTCCAGCTCGACCGACCAGGCCTCGATGCCACCGGCGATATTGACCACGTGGGTGAAGCCACGGGCCTGCAGAAAACTGGCCACTTGCATGCTGCGGCTGCCGTGGTGGCACAGGCAGGCCATCGGCTGCTCAGGGTCGAGATCGGCCAGGCGCGCGGGGATGGTGCCCATGGGGATGGTCAGCAATTGGAAACCCTGGGGGCTGACGCTGGCCGTCTGCAGCTCATGGGGCTCTCGCACATCCAGGACCACGGGCTCGGCCACGGTGCGGGCGGTCTCCAGCCAGGACGCTAGCTCAGAGGGGCGAATTTGGGCAATCATGGATGGAGGGCGCTGGCGGGCGCTCAGAATTGAAAATGGGACGGTTCCGCGAAATGGCGCAGTCGCGGCGCCACCGTGTCCCAGGGCTGGCGCGTGAGGTAATTGGCCTCGCCGGTGCGGGTGATCAGACTGGCCCGCATCACCGGCTCATTCCCCACGATCGCCATCAGACGGCCGCCGACCTTGAGCTGGCTCAGCAGCAGCGGCGGCACCTCGGCCACCGAGCCGCTGAGCAGGATCACATCAAACGGGCCGTCCTCGGGTGCGCCCAGTGCGCCATTGGCCTCGCGAACCTCCGTGTTGTGGGTGCCAGCCCTTTGCAGGTTGTTGCGCGCCATGCGCCACAGTTCAGGGACGATCTCGAGCGTAAGTACCGATTGCGCCCGGTGCGCCAGCAGCGCCGCCATGAAGCCGGAGCCGGCGCCAATTTCCAGCACCCTCTCGTGCCTTTGCACGGCCATGTCCTGCAACATGCGGGCCTCGACCCGGGGCGCGAGCATGCACTGACCGTGGCCGAGCGGGATTTCCATGTCGACGAAGGCCAGTGCTTTGTGCGCCAGCGGGACGAAGTCCTCGCGTTTGATCACGGACAGCAGGTGCAACACGTCGGCATCAGCCACATCCCAGGGCCTGATCTGCTGTTCGATCATGTTGAATCGTGCTTGTTCCAGGTTCATCCGTTCACTCCAGGGCCAGTCGCCTCAAAAATTTGATTTTAGCCAGCAACGCTGCTGCCGCCCGGCTGATCCGCGCCCCAGCGACGGCGGACCCAGTTGGCCAGATCGTCCATGTAGCAGTAGACCACTGGCACCACCACCAGCGTCAGCAACGAGGAGGTGATCACACCGCCAATCACCGCCTGGCCCATGGGCGCACGCATCTCGGAGCCCTCAGTCAGGGCAAACGCCAGGGGCACCATGCCAAAGATCATGGCCAGCGTGGTCATAAGGATAGGTCGCAGCCGAACCTTGGCCGCCAGCAACAGGGCCTCGCTTCGGCCCATGCCGTCTTCGCGGGCGCGGATGGCAAAGTCCACCAACAAAATGGCATTTTTGGTCACCAGCCCCATCAGCATGATCACGCCGATGACCGAAAACATGGACAGGGTGGAGTTGAACATCATCAGCGCCAGCACCACCCCGATGAGGGTCAGGGGCAGCGCCGTCATCAGCGCCAAGGGTTGCAAGAAGCTCTTGAACTGGCTGGCCAGGATCATGTAGATGAAGATCACCGCCAGCGCCAGCGCCGAGAGGGCATAGTCAAAAGCCTCGGCCATGTCTTTGGTCGCGCCGCCGAAGCGGAAGCTGTACCCTGGCGGCAGGGCAATGCTGTCCATCACTTTCTTGATGTCAGTCGATACCTCGCCGGCGGAACGCCCCGACACATTGGCACTGAGAGCGACTTCGCGGTTCAGGTCGCGCCGGTTGATCTGGTTGGGGCCGATGGTGTCACGCACCTGCGCCACCTGCCCCAGCCGCACGATGCGCGCGCTGCCATCAGGCTGCGTGCCGATGTTGAACGGCAGCTGTTCCATGTCCTGCGGGCTGTTGCGAGCCGAAGGCGCCAGACGCACGTTCACGTCGTAGGTCTGGTCGTCTGGCGCGCGCCAGTTGCCCACCGTCTGACCGGCCACCAGGGTGCGCAGCGCGCTGCCGATTTGGGACACGCTCAGGCCCAGGTCGGAGGCGACGTCACGGCGCACCACCACGTCCAGTGCCGGCTTGCCGGGCTTGGCAGTGCTGTCGGGATCGACCAGGCCAGGGATGTCGCGCACCCGGTCCATGGTCAGGCGCGACAAGCGCTCCAGTTCGGCCGTGTCCGGCCCCTGGATCGAGAACGACAGTTGTTTTTGACCGCCGACTGAATCGGTCAGGCCCACATGGGTCACCGTCACGCCGGGCACCCGGCGCAGGCGTTCGCGCAGCATCACCGACATCTGCTCCACGCCAAGCTTGCGGTCCTTGCGGTCCACCAGCCGCACATACATGCTGGCGTACATCTTGCCCTGGGCATTGCCGGTGTTGATGGTGGTCAGCGTGTAGCGCACCTCGGGAAAGCCCCGGACCACGGCCTCGACCTGGCGCGCCCGGCTCTCTGTGACTTCCAGCGAGGAGCCGGCCGGCGTGTAAAAGCTCAGCGTGGTCTCTGAAAAATCTGACTTGGGCACAAATTCGGTGCCCAACAGCGGCACCATGAACACACTGCCCACGAAGACGCCCAGCGCCAGCACCAGCGTGATCACCTTGTGCGCCAGTGCCCGCCGCAGCACGGATTGGTAGGCGTCCGCCAGCCCTTCGGTGGCCCGGTCGAACCAGCCGGTGACGCGGCCGATGGTTTTGTCGTACAGGGTGCGACGCTGCGGTGCTGTGCCGGCGGCGCCATGGGCCTCGATGCTCGGGTCGTGCCAGATGCTCGACAGCATGGGGTCAAGCGTGAAGCTGACAAACATGGAGATCAGCACCGCGGCCACAATGGTGATGCCGAACTCATGGAAAAACTTGCCAATGATGCCGCCCATGAAGCCGATCGGCAAAAACACCGCGACGATCGACAGGGTGGTGGCCAGCACAGCCAGCCCGATTTCTTGCGTGCCGTCGAGTGAGGCCTGGTAGGGGCTTTTGCCCATCTGGACGTGGCGCACGATGTTTTCCCGCACCACAATCGCGTCGTCGATCAGCAGGCCCACGCACAGGCTCAGCGCCATCAAGGTGATCATGTTGATGGTGAAGCCGGCCATGTACATGAACAAAAACGAGCCGATCAGGGCGATGGGCAGGGTCAGACCGGTGATGACGGTGGAGCGCCACGAGTTCAGGAACAGGAACACGATCAGCACCGTCAGCGCTGCACCTTCGATCAAGGTGCGGCGTACGTTGTCCACCGACACGCGGATCTGGCGTGAGCCGTCTGTAACAGGTTCCAGCCGCACGCCGGGGGGCAACTGCTCCTTCATGGCGGTCATGGTCTTGACCAGGCCATCGACCACGGCGATGGTGTTTTCGTCTTGCGACTTTTGCACGTTGAGCAGCAGCGTGCGCTGGCCGTTGTACAGCGCCAGGCTCTCGGCCTCCTGCGCGTCGTCACTGACGCGGGCCAGTTGTTCCAGACGCACCGGCGCGCCGCCTTTGCGCGCGACGATGATGCGACCGAAGTCTTCGGGTCGCTGCAGCCGCCCAGCGATCTGGATCACGCGCTCCTGCTCAAGCGAGCGGATGGCGCCCAAAGGCAGGTCCTGGTTCTCGTTGCGGACGGCCGTCACCACCTGGTCGGGCGAAATGCCAAAGCTCTCCAGCGCCTGCGGGTTCAGGTACAGGTTGATCTCGCGCCGGGTGCCGCCCACCAGGGTGACCGAGCCCACGCCACGCACATTCTCGAAGCGTTTCTTCAGGGTCTGCTCGGCCCAGTTGCTCAGTTCGACCGGGCTGGGCGCCCGGCCCTTGGCAGCGGCCGGGTCGGCCAGCACGGCCACCGACCAGATGGCCCGGGCCGAGGGGTCAAAGCGCAGCACCCGCGGCTCTTTGACCTCGGCACGCAAGCTGGGCTTGATGGCCGCCACTTTTTCGCGCACGTCGTCGGCTGCCTTGCGGCCATCGATGTTCAGGTTGAACTCGATCACCACCACCGACTGCCCCTCGTAGCTGCGCGAGGTCAGGGCGCTGATGCCGGCAATGGAGTTGACGCCCTCCTCGATCTTGCGCGAGACCTCGCTCTCGACGATTTCGGGCGCAGCGCCGGGATAGTCGGCAATCACCACCACGGTGGGGAAGTCGATGTTGGGGAACTGGTCGACCTGCAGCCGCTGCAAGGAGAACAGGCCCAATACCACCAGGGCCAGCATGACCATGGTGGCAAAAACCGGGTTTTTAAGACTGACGCGGGTGAACCACATGGCTTATTGGCCTTGCGGCAGTTTGACCAGTGTCCCTGCGCGCAGGCTGCCCACGGTACCGGAGATCAGCAACGCGTTGTCGCTCACGCCCTTGACGCCGACCAGGGTTTGCCCAGCCCGTTCACCGCGTGCGCCCAGCTCCACCGTCTGGTGCACCACTTTGCCGTCCTGGATCATTTGTACATAGGGCAGGGGTTTGTCGGTGCGTACCGCGCTCAGGGGTACAGCCGGCATGCTGAGGGTGCCAGTGGCCAGCGTACCCTGGGCAAACAGGCCCTGGCGCAGGCCCGCATTGGGCTGCACTGTCAGGTAGGCCAATACCGCCCGGCTGCCGCTCATAGCCGTGGGATTGACGCGGGCCACACTCGCTGTCAGGGGCTGGGAGGCGCCCTCCACGGTCAGCCGTGCCACCTGCCCCACCCTGACCAGCAGGGCGTCAGCCGGGTTGATGCTGGCTTCGAGTTCCAGCCGGCTCAGGTCAACGATCTCCAGAATGCGCGTGTCGATCGCCACCCGCTCGCCGGGCTGCGCCAGGCGTTGCGCCACCACGCCGGCCATGGGCGCGCGCAGCACGGTGTCGTCCAGTGACTTGACGGCCAACTCTGCGCCAGCCTGCGCGGCCTGGTAGCTGGCCTCTGCGGCAGCGAGGCTGGCCAGTGAGGTGTCCAGCGAGGTCTTGGAGATGAAGCCCTGATCCACCAGGGCGCGGTTGTTTTCAAAACTGCGCCGGGCGATATCGACCTGGGCCCGAGCGGCCTCGGCCTGCTGCTGGGCCTGGCGCACACGGGCCTGCGACTCCGTGGCGTCGATCCGGGCCACCACCTGCCCTGTTTTGACCAGATCACCCTCCCGCAAGCTCAAGCCCTGCAGTTCACCCGCCACCCGCGCTTTCACAAAAGCCGAGTTGGCGGCGCGCAATGGTCCCCCAATCGTCAGCCCCTGCACCAGCTCGACGGTTTTGACTTGAACCAGATCAGCGACTGCCAGTTCCACCACAGCCTGCGTTTTTTGCGAGGCCTGCTGCGCTTCAAGTGCGATTTTTTGCGTCTGCCGGCTCGACACCAGCCGCCATGCGCCCGCGGCCAGAGCGGCCAGAACCAGCGCGAATACCAACCATTTCAACCAGGATTTCATATTGCAAAAGGGCCCGCAGGGGGCAGGGGGGTGGGACGAACGCTCAGGCCAGCGAGCAGGGTCTCGGCCTGAACAGCAATGTAATGCTCGGGATCAATTTCAGCAGCACCCACACAGGTGCCCAGTGAGTGCTTCCACATCGCCAGAAACATCAGTGGCGCCATGACCGTGTAGACGCCGTATTTCATGTCGATCAGTTGGAACTCACCGCGGTCCACGCCGCGTTGCAGGATGCGCCGGATCAGCTCGTTGCCCGGTAGCACCACCTCGTGCTCGAAAAAGACGGCGAGTTCCGGGAAGTTGCGCGCCTCGCTCATCATCAGCTTGGTGATGCCCGAGGCCTTGGTCGAGCCGATGCGCTCCCACCAGCTGCGCATGCAGTAGCGCAGCATGTCGGCCGTGCTGCCTTTGAACAGCTCAAATTCCGCATTCCATTCCAAGAAGCGGCCAATGATGTTCTCGCGCACCACCGCTTTGAACAGGTCTTCTTTGCTGGCAAAGTACAAAAACAGCGTGCCTTTGGACACGCCGGCCAACTTGGCCACCTCTTCGGCTTTGGTCGCAGCAAAGCCCTTTTGCACAAACAGCTCCAGCGCGGCCTCCAGCAATTCACCCGGGCGCGCGTCTTTGCGCCGCGCGCGGCGGGCGTGCAGCGCGTGATCGGTCTGGCCAAGCAGGTCGGGGAGGGATTGCATTAATTACTGACTAATTGGTTATTAGTTTAGGCTTGAAGCGTGACACTGTCAATTCGCAAGGGCGTTGCGGCGGGGGCATTTGCAAAGGCATCAGCCCTGTCATGAGCCCTCTCGTCTTGGGGGCGTAAGATGCGCCCGGACGGTCCGCGTCGGGCTGTCATGGAGTGTGCAGATGACGAACAACGTAGAGACCATCACCCTGGGCGGCGGCTGCTTTTGGTGCACCGAGGCCGTTTTTGTGGCGGTGCAGGGCGTGCTGGATGTGGAAAGCGGTTACAGCAACGGCCAGCTTCCTCAGCCCAGCTACGAACAAGTTTGTACCGGCCGTACCGGCTGCAACGAGGTGGTCAGGCTGGTGTTTGACCCCGCACAGATCAGCCTGCGGGACGTGCTGGAAATCTTTTTTGTGATTCACGACCCGACCACGCTCAACCGCCAGGGCAACGACATGGGCACCCAGTACCGCAGCGGCATCTACACCAGCAACCCGGAACAACAAGCCGTGGCGCAGGGCGTGATCGCCGAGATGGCGGCCAGCGGCACCTACCGACAGCCCATCGTGACCGAGGTGCTGCCTTTGGCCAACTACTGGCCGGCCGAGGACTATCACCAGGATTTCTTTGCGCGCAACCCCGGCCAGGGCTATTGCGTGGCGGTGGCTGCGCCCAAGGTGGCCAAGTTCCGCAAGACCTTTGCCCGGCTGGCCAAGGGCTGACGGGAAGGCGCCGTTGATCCAGACGCTGGCCCTGCAGTACCAGTACCCGGGCGGGCCGCTGCTGGCTTTTGCCGATGTGGCGGTGCCGCAGGGCGGGGTGTTGCTGGTGTCGGGGCCCTCGGGCTGCGGCAAATCGACCTGGCTGGCGCTGGTGGCGGCGCTGATGGCGCCCACGGCGGGTAAATTGGTGGTGGCTGATCAAGCTCTGGCGGCGCTGCGCGGCGCGGCGGCCGACGCTTGGCGCGCGCGCAGCATCGGCTTTTTGCCGCAGGCGCTGCACCTGAGCGCAGCACTGAGCGTGCAGCGCAACCTGGCGCTGGCCCAGTGGGCGGCCGGCCAGCCACAAGACGATGGCGCCATCACCCGCGCGCTGCAGGCATTGGGCGTGGCAGAGTTGGTGCAGCGCAAGCCGGCCACGCTGTCGGGCGGCCAGGCGCAACGGGTGGCGCTGGCCCGCGCCGTGCTGATGCGCCCGCGTGTGATCCTGGCCGATGAGCCCACCGCCAGCCTGGACGACGAGGCCGCCGCCGACGCCGTGGCCCTGCTGCTGCAAACCGCCCAAATGGAGGGCGCGACGCTGGCCATCGCCACCCATGACGCCCGGGTGGCGGCCCTGTTGGCACCCCAGCTTAATGGCCAAATGATCCTTCAGGCCTTGTCCCTTAAGCGTTCCCAGCTATGAAAAACAGAGCATGACCACCCTGACACTGGCCTGGCGCTATTTGTGGTCGCGGCCCCTGGGCGCGGCGCTGAACCTGCTCTTGCTGAGCCTGGGGCTGGCCTCTATCACGTTTTTACTGTTGCTCGGGCACCAACTGCAGCGCGCCTTTGACCGCGATCTGGCTGGTATCGACCTGGTGGTGGGCGCCAAGGGCAGCCCGCTGCAATTGATTTTGAGCGGCGTGCTGCACCTGGACGTGCCCACCGGCAATGTGCCGCTGCAGGCGGTGCAGGCGCTGGAACAGAACCCACTGGTGGCCAGCGTGATCCCGATCAGCCTGGGCGACAGCTTTCGGGGTTTTCGCATTGTGGGTACCTCCCACGCTTACCCGGCCCATTACCAGGCCAGCCTGGCCCAGGGCAGCCTGTGGCAAGCGCCGATGCAGGTGGTGCTGGGCGCCAGCGCGGCCCGCGCGCTGGGCCTGCAGGTGGGCAGCCGTTTTGTTGGCTCGCACGGGCTGGGCGCTGGCGGCCACACCCATGGCGACCTGCCTTACACCGTGACCGGCATCCTGGCGCCCACCGGCAGCGTGCTGGACCGGCTGATCTTGACCGATACCGCCTCGGTCTGGCAGGTGCATGAAAAAGCCACCGCGCTAGACGCCGATGACCAAAAAATCCTGGAGCAAGAGCGCGAGCTGACCCTGGCCCTGGTGCGCTACCGCAGCCCGCTGGCGGCCATGAGCTTGCCGCGTTTCATCAACAGCACCACCGAAATGCAGGCCGCAGCACCCGCGCTGGAGATCAGCCGGCTGCTGCGTATGCTGGGCGTGGGCACCGAGGTGCTGCAGGCGCTGGCCGGTGTGCTGCTGCTGACCGCGGCTTTGAGCGTGTTTCTGGCACTGTGGAGCGCGGTGCGCGAGCGCCGGACCGACCTGGCCCTGCTGCGCATGCTGGGTGCGCCGCCGCGGCGGGTGGCGGCCCTCTTGTTGTCTGAGGCGCTGTGGCTGGGCGTGCTGGCCGCGGTGCTGGGTGTGGCGCTGGGGCAGGGGCTGCTGCTGTTGCTGGGCCACCTGCTGGCGCTGGACCAGTCGCTGCTGATCGGCGGCCTGGCCTGGCCGCGAGAATTGGGCTGGGTGCCGGCCCTGGCCCTGGGGGTGTCGCTGGCAGCTGCGCTGCTGCCGACGCTGGGCGCCTACCGGGTCAGTGTGCAAGAACTTCTGCAACCAAGGTAAATTTATGAAAAAAAAGCTGCTAACCCTGATGATTATTGCATTCGTTGCTACTTTTTCAGTAGCGCAAGAGAAACATGGTGACAAGGAAACCAAGGCGGACATCCAGCGCCACCGCGCCATCGCCGCCGCCCACGAGAGCGCCGCCAAATGCTTGGAAGCGGGCAAAAAGGAAGACCAATGTTTGAAGGAATTGCAGGCGGCCTGCAAGGGTTTGGCGATTGGAAAATACTGCGGCATGAAGCATGAGCATTAACATGGCGTTTATTGGAGGTGGATTGATGACACGCAAGCTCGCAGCCGGGTTGATCCTGGCAGGTTGTTTCTCGCTGGCCGCGCAAGCGCAGCTCAGTTCGCCGATGGCCGGTGGTCTGCCTGCGGGCACGGGCGCTGGCATCCACAGCCCCAACAGCCCCATTGCACCGCTGCCCGAACGCGGCGATGTGCTGCCCTGGTCGCTGCTGACCGACGTCAAGACCAAGCCGATCAAGAACCGGCTCTTGCCGGCTTTTCCGGCCACGGTGCAGGCGCTCAATGACAAGCCCCAGCGCATCCAGGGCTTCATGATGCCGCTGGAGCCGGGCGAACGACAAAGACACTTTTTGCTCAGCTCGGTGCCGCTCACCTGTTCGTTCTGCGTCCCCGGCGGGCCCGAGAGCATGGTCGAGGTCAAGACCCGAACACCGGTCAAGTACTCGTTGGAGCCCGTGGTGGTCGAGGGTAAATTCGCCGTGCTGGCCGACGACCCCTACGGGCTGTACTACCGCGTTACCGACGCGGTGGCTGTCAAATAAGGCGCGACCCGGCTCAGGTTTTCAGGATCACCGAGGCGCCATTGGCGCCCAGGCCCAGCACGGCGCTCATGCCCAGCCGTGCGCCTTGCACCTGATGGCCCTGGGCCTGACCACGCAGCTGCCACACCAGCTCGCACACCTGCAACACCCCCTGAGCCGTGGTGGCTTCGCCAAACGACAAAAAACCCCCGCTCGGGTTGATCGGGCAGCGCCCGTCGATGTCAAGCTCCCCCTGCGCCAGCATCCAGTCGCTCTGGCCCACCTCGTACAAGCCGAACAATTCGGGCCAGGCCAGGAGGTGCCAGGCGGTGTTGTCGGCCATTTCGAGCAGGTCGATGTCCTGGGGCCCGACGCCAGCCATGGCCATCGCCCGGCGCACTGCCCCCACCACTTCGCTGGTGTGCGGCGTGCCGGTGTGCACGGCGCTGGACACATTGGGGATACGCAGCGACGGATCGCCAAACTGGCCGGTGGCAATGGCGCAGCCCGCCACCTCCATCAACTGGCCGCCGCGCTGTCGGGCCTGCGCCTCGGAGCCGAGCACGATGGCGGCGGCGCCATCGCTCACCGCGCAGATCTCCAGAAGGTGCAGCGGGTCGCTGACCATGGGTGAGGCCAGTACGTCCGCCACGCTGCAGGCCTTGCGGTAGCGCGCCAGCGGGTTGCCCATGGCATTGCGGTGCATCAGCACCGAGGCCTGGGCCAGGGTCTCGGCGGTGGTGCCGTGTTCGTGCATGCGGCGTCGGGTCTCCATGGCCCAATAAGCCGGGTTGGTGGCGCCCATCGTCACCCAGCGCAGGTAGTCGTTGTCGGTGATGTCGCTGGCGCTGCCCGGCGGGCGCGGAATAAAGCCTTTGGGCATGCGCTCGGCACCCACTGCCGCCACGATGTCACACTGGCCGCTGGCGATCATGCTGTAGGCCGACTGCACTGCAATGCCGCCGGCAGCGCAACCGCCGCCGACGTTGCTGGCCGGGATGCCGTTTTCGGCCACGGCCTGCAAGATCTCGTTGGCGTGCAGGCCCCAGCCCATGCCGCCCTCAAAGCGCGAACTGGCGGCCACCAGACCCTGCAGGTCAAGCCACGCCAGCCCCGCATCGCGCAGCGCGCCACCCAGCGCGTCCAGCGCCAGTTGCAGCTGCGGCTTGTTCGGGAATTTGCCCCAAGGGTGGGCACCCGCGCCCAGCACATAGACCGGCCTCATGCTGTCTGCTCCTGCTCCTGCGCCGCGCGGGGCTGGAACTTGTAGGTCTGCACCTCGCGCCCCTGCGCATCGCGGTAGAGCGTCTCCACCGTGAGTTCCAGGGCCATGCCGATCTGCAGGCTGGTCGGGTCGCAGCCGGTCAGCATGCCCATCACGCGCAGGCCCTCGGGTAACTCGACCGAGCCGATGGCGTAGGGCGCCCAGTCCGCCATGCGGAAGAGTGCGGGCGGTTGGTAGTGCTGCACGGTGTAGCTGTAGAGCGTGCCTTCGCGGCTGAGCCGCACGTCCTGGATCGCTTTCTCCAGGCACTGGGGGTTGCGGCAGCTCAAGGATTTGGGGAAGTAGTGGCTGCCGCAACTGGTGCAGCGGGTGCCGATCAGGCGGGCGGCGCTGCCCGTCCCCTCAAACAGGCCGGCAGCGACGGGCAGAAGTTCATCGGTGTGCATGACAGCCTCAGCGTGACAGGATGTCGCGTGTTTCGCGGAAGTACAGCAGGCCGCTGGCGCAGTCTTCCACCGTGATCTCGTGTCGCACGTAGCGGCGCTCGCGCTTGACAAACTTTTCTGTGGCGCGGGCGTTGATGCGCACCTTGGCCCCGACCGGAATCGGCTCCAGAATTTCGGAGTCGTGGTAGGTGTGGATGGAGCCGATGGCAAATGGCTTGGTGTGGTCAAACTGCACGGAGAGCACAAAGTGGGACACCAGCAGGGGCGGCACGATGGCCGGCCCAAACGGTGATTCGCCCGGAATGTGCCAGGTGTTCATGCGCCAGCCTTCGTACCAGGGGTTGAAGTCCTCCACCGCGTCGGCGTACAGGATCACCAGCTCGGGCGTGATGTGCAGCTCGCGCGACAGCACTTGGCCGACCTCGACCATGTCCCAGTAGGTCTGCGACTCGGAGGCCAGGGCGTCGACAAATTCACGGGTCTGTTGGACCTGCACCGGGGTCATGGGTCGCAGCGTATCGGTGCGCATGTCAGGGTGGTTCATGGTTGCTTCCTTGTGTTGCATGAATGGGAGTCTGGCTCAGACGCCGACGTCCGCTTCGACCCAGCCGGTGGTTTTGATCTCGCCGGCTTCGTTGTCGGCCCAGACCTCCAGCTTGAAACGGAAGCCCGAGCCCTTGGGGGTTTTTTCGCGCACCACGCCGTGGGTGGTGATGACCTCGTTGGCATAGGTGGAGGCGACGTACTTGCATGCGATGCGCGCGCGCCGAAAGAAATTGGCGCCCAGGTAATTGACGCACATCTCGGCGATGTAGGCCGATGACATTTCACCGGTCTGGATCGGCGCCTTGAGGCCGGTTTGCGCCGCGTAGACGGGGTCCCAATGGTTGGGGTTGAAGCGGCCCCAGAGTCGCGAACCCATCAGCTGGATGGCGGCCTTTTTCTTCACACCGATCAGGGTGAAGCCCACCGGTGTCTCGGTGGTGATGGGGACCAGGGCTGAGCTGGCCGGTTGCGTTGCATTCATGGGCTGCCTTTGTGGGTAAAAAGAGAAGGTTTGAAAGAGACGTGAAAAAAGGGGTGAAGAGGGCGCGGCTCGGTGTGGGTGTCAGGCCAGCCCGAGCAACTCGGTCACCCGCGCGAGCAGCAAAAACTTGCGTGCCCTGCCCGAGGGTGTGACCGGGATGTCTTCGGCTTTCATGAGCAGCACATGCCGTGGCACCTTGAAGCGGGCCAGGCTCTGCGCGCAAAACGCCGTCAATTCGGCGGGCGTCGCGTTGGCCTGCTCACGCAGCACGACACAGGCCACGCCCACCTCCCCCATGCGCTCGTCAGGCAGAGGGACCACGTAGGCCTGCCACACGGCGGGGTGGGTCGCCAGCAGGTCCTCGGCGTCAGATGGCAGCACCTGCTCGCCGCCGCAGCGGTAAGACTCCTTGCGCCGGCCGGCCAGCGTCAGGTAGCCCTCGGCATCCATGCGCGCCAAGTCCCCGGTCAGCAGCCAGCCGTCGGCGGTGAAGGCTTCGGCCGTGGCCTCGGGCTTGTTGTAGTAGCCGGCGGTCACACCCGGCCCCCGGGCCAGCAACTCGCCGATCTCGCCCAGCGCCACGTCTTGCCCGGTGGCAGGGTCAACCACCCGGTACACCACCAGTTTGCCGTCGGGGCCGCCGACGCCGGCTGGGCCCACGTCGCGCAGCCGGCCGTTGGTGGTCAACAGGCGGCTCATTGGGTCGTCCGGCCGGGTGACGGTGCTGGAGGCTGTGACTTCTGTCATGCCGTAACCGGTGGTGATTTCCAGGGGCCGCAGGTGATCGACGATGTCCTGCCAGATGTAGGCCGGTGAGCGGCCGCCAGAAGACAGCACCGCGTGCAGTGGGTCGAGCCCATAGGGGCGAGCCTTGAGCTCGTCGATCAGCGCCAACGTCATGGTCGGGATGAGCAGCAGGTCGTTCACGCTGTGGCGAGGCACGGCTTCGAGCGTGTCAACCGCGTCGAACTTGAGCCGTGGCACGATGGCGCCACCGACGAACAGCACCGACAGCAGACCTTCGACATAACCATACACGTGGTACATCGGCAATGAGAACAGCACGCGGCGGCCGTCTTCAAACGCGCGGCCCCAGGCGCTGCCAAAGGCGGCGCGCAGCATCATGTCGTGGCTGAGCATGACGCCCTTGGGCGAGCCGGTGGTGCCCGAGGTGTAGATGATGTCGCTGTTGGAGGCCGGCCCCGGGTGGGTGATGGCCTGCCAGGGGGCAGCGCCATCGCCCAAGCTGCTCAGCGCCTTGGCGCCCGCTCGCAAGGGCTGGCCACTGGCGGGAAACACCACCACCTGTTTCAGGCGGGGAAATGCCGCGCCACCGCCATGGGTCGCCCAGCCAGGGGCGAGTTCATCCAGAAAACCCAGGTAATCCAGGCCGCGAAAGCTGTCCATGGTGACCAGCAGCACCGCGTCCGACTGGCGCAGCACGTAAGCCAGTTCGTCGCGCCGGTTCAGGAAGTTGATCGGCACCGCCACGGCCCCGACCCGCGAGATGGCAAATTTGACCGCCACAAATTCGGGGTGGTTGGCCATCAGCATGGCCACGTGGTCCCCCGGCTGCACGCCTGCGGCCAACAGCCCGGCGGCCAGCCGTTCTGACCAGGCCTGGATGTCGCTGTAGGTCCAGGTTTGCGTGTCGGTGATCAGGTAGGGACGCGTGGGGAACTCGGCGGCCGCAGCGTCAAGCGTCTGGTCCAGCGTGCGGGCTGCCCAAGCAGGAAAGCGCTTTGCCAGTGCCGACTGGCGGTCGTACACGCGCCCAATGGCCGCGTGTGGCGCTGCTGTCTTCGGTTCTGGTGGCGTGGGCATGAGGTACTCCTTGCTGATCGTTCTGGCAGGTTAACAAATATATTTTACCGGTCAGTACGTTTGTTTACTCAGAAGAATGTAACGTATTCTCCAGCTTAAAACAATTAAATTTTCTAAAATTTTTCTTTTGTAGGAAAGAAAAAAATATCAAAGATACTGATCAGTATGATAGAATCCCAAGCAGAATTAGCCTTGCAGAATGTTAACCCGGTCTGCGATGAGGCGCCGGCGGTATCGCCGGCAGTCACGGGTGTTTTTGGAGTGATGGTTCATGACAGATGTGGATGTGATCGTGATTGGCGCGGGTTTCGCGGGCCTGCGGGCCCTGTACACCCTGCGCAACATGGGCAAGACGGTGCAGGTGCTTGAAGCCAGCCCTGACCTGGGTGGCGTCTGGTACCACAACGGTTATCCAGGCGCCCGCTGCGACGTGGAAAGCTACGACTACTCCTACAGTTTCTCGCCTGAACTGGAGCAGGAGTGGCGCTGGACCGAGCGCTACGCCACGCAACCCGAAATCCTGCGTTACATCAACCATGTGGCTGAGCGTTTCGACCTGCGGCAGCACATCCAATTCAGTACCCGCATGGCGCGGGCTGCTTACGACGAGGCGGGCGGACGCTGGGCGGTCAGTGCGGAAGACGGGCGCCAGTGGTCGGGCCAGTTTTTGATGATGTGTGTGGGTCAACTGTCCACCACCAAGCAGCCGGGCTACCCCGGGCAGGAGACATTCCAGGGTGAGGTGATTCACAGTGGCGTCTGGCCCAAGCATCCCGTCGACTTGGCCGGCAAACGCGTAGCCATCATCGGGACGGGCTCTTCGGGCATGCAGATGACGCCGGTGATTGCCAAAGAGGCGGCTCACCTGACGGTGTTTCAACGTACCGCCAACTACAGCATCCCGGCGGCGAATGCCCCGGTGTCGGATGAGGAAGACCGGCAGGTCAAGGCCAATTACCGGGCGCGCCGCGAGCAAGCCTTGAACTCACCCACCGGCCTGGGTTTCATGCCCAACAAAAAGTCGGCGCTGGAGGCGACGCCTGAGGAGCGCGAGCCGGTGTACGAGGCGGCCTGGAATCGCCTGGGCTTTGGCTTTGCGCTGGCCTACTACGACATTCTGCTGTCCAAGCCAGCCAACGACACCGCAGCCGACTTCATCCGGCGCAAGATCGGTGAACAGATTGACGACCCGGTGCTGCGCGACAAGCTCACGCCTAAAAATCACGCTTTTGCCGCCCGTCGGCCCTCGGTGGACAGCGGGTACTTCAAGGCCTTCAACCGGCCCAACGTGTCGCTGGCTGACGTACGCGAGGCGCCCATCGTCGAGTTCGTGCCGGAAGGGATTCGCACCACGGAGAAACTGCACCCGGTGGACGTCATCATCTATGCCACCGGCTTCGACGCCTTCACCGGGTCATTGCTCAAGGCCGACATCGTCGGTCGGCGCGGCCTGACACTCAAGCAGAAATGGGCCGATGGACCCGTCACCCAGCTCGGTGTGGCTGTGGCTGATTTTCCCAACCTGATGATTGTGTGCGGGCCCGGCAGCCCGTCGCTGCTGAGCAACGTGCTGCTCTCCACGGAACAGCAGATTGACTGGCTGGCGGCGCTGATCTGCAAGATGGACCGCGACCACCTGCTCGAGATTGAAGCGACCGAGCAGGCGGAGCAGGACTGGGTGGCCCACGTCAACGAGCGCGTCAAGGCCACGCTCTACCTCAGCACCGACTCGTATTACAACGGCGCCGAAGTGGCGGGCAAGCCACGCGTCTTCATGCCCTATTCGGGCGGCGTTCGCGGTTATCGGCGCATCCTGGCGCAGTGCGCGGCCGACGGCTACTCAGGCTTTGTGCTGCGGCCGGTGGCCCTGAACAGCCCGTCCCCAGCTGCGCCGGCCGCACAGGCTTTGCCCGCATGAAGATCGCGTTCGATGACCAGGTGGCCATCGTCACCGGTGCGGGCGGTGGTATCGGCCGCGCGGTGTCACTGGCACTTGGCCGTGCAGGGGCCAAGGTGTTGGCGGTGGATCTGGACGCCGTCAGCGGTACGGAAACCGCGCGTCAGGTACAGGCCCTGGGCGCGCAGGCCGATTTTTGTCGGGCTGATGTGAGTATGGGGGCCGATGTGGCCAGCTATGTGGCTCAGGCCATGCAGGCCTGGGGCCGCATCGATGTGTTCATGAACAATGCCGCTTGGCAAGGGGCTGTGCTGCCGCTGGTGGACTACCCCGACGACTTGTTCGACAAGGTGATGGCCATCAATGTGAAGGGCGTGTTTCTGGGCATGAAGCATGTGCTGCCGGTGATGCTGGCGCAGCGCAGTGGCGCTGTGGTCAACACGGCATCGCTGGGCGCCTACATCGGTACCCGCCATTTGGCGCCCTACACCGCCAGCAAGCACGCCGTGCTGGGGCTGACCAAGTCGGCGGCGTTGGAAGTGGCGCGCAAGGGTGTTCGCGTCAACGCGGTGTGCCCCGGTCCGGTCGATACGCCCATGTTGCGCGACATCGAGGCGCTGCAATCCCCGGACAATGCCTCTGGCCTGCGGGAGCAACGCTCAGCGATGATTCCGGACGGGCGCTATGCCACGCCCGATGAGGTGGCCAACCTGATGCTCTACCTCGCCAGCGGCCTGGCCACCCACATCACTGGGCAGGGGGTGCAAATCAATGGCGGTTTCCACACCTGACCTCGCGAGAAGCCCCGAACCCAGGAGACCATCAAGCGCATGAGCAAACCCGCCAAAGCCCCCGCGGTGACCAAGACCAAAGCCGCTGTAAAAATCCGCCGCAGTCCGGGCAGTGCCAGCGAGCAAGAACACATCCGTGAGGCTGTCTTGCGACTGAAAAGCGAGCGCATCGTCAGTGCCGCAGTGGAGCTGTTTTACACCCAGGGCTTCACCAACACCACGCTGGAGCAGGTGGCCGATGCCATCAAGGTCACCAAACCTTTCATTTACGCGCATTTCCGCTCCAAGTCCGAACTGCTCGCTGACATCTGTTCCCGGGCGATCCGGGTCGCGCATGACGCCCTGAACCGGGTCACGGCGGATCAGGTCAGCGCCACCTTAAAGCTCGAGACGCTGGTCCGCGATTTCATGATGGCGGTGCTGGATCACCAGCCCCATGCGGTGATCTACAGCCGAGAAGAAACGCACCTCAACCCGGAAGACCGTGAGGCGATCAATGAGCTCAGGCGCGGCTTCGACCGGCGCTTCGCCGCCCTGCTGCAAGAGGGGGTGGTGGCCGGTGAGTTCGTGGTGGAGGATGTGCCGCTGACGGCGCTGGCCATTGGCGGCATCGTCGGTTGGTCGCCGGTCTGGTACCGATCAGGCGGGCGGCTGACCCAGCCCGAGGCGGCGCAACGTATCGCCACGCTGGTTCTGGCGATGGTGCGGGCCAAAGTCCCGGAAAGCCAACCCGCAAGCGCGGTCCCGCCGTCTGCCTGAGTGGTTTTTTGAGCGTCATAAAAATTCAAACAAACATGTTGTCAACACTAGCGTTGACTGATATGATTTCGAGCATGGCTTCAATCCGTTGAGCAAACTGGCGATGTCAATCTACACAGATCAAACCGCCCCCAGTGGCGCATCCACGATCGCCGTTGTTGGCGGCGGCACCATGGGCGTCGGTATTGCGTATGTCTATGCCGTGGCGGGTTGGACCACCTGGGTCGTGGAGCCTGATGAGGCGCGGGCCCACGCCATGCGCAAGATACTGGTGCAGGCAGCAGAGTCCGGGGTACGGCGGGGCAAACTCACGTTGGCGCAGGCCGAGCAACTCGGGCGTGCCGTGCAGCGCCTGGCCTCGGTAGCCGAGCTGCCCCTGGGCCTGGACCTGGTGGTGGAGACTGTGCCAGAGCGCCTGGCGCTCAAGCAGCAGGTGCTGACCGCCATCGAGACGCGGGCGCCCCGGGTCATAGCCAGCAACACCAGCGCCCTGTCTATTGACATCCTGGCCCGTTCTTTGCGGGAGCCTGGCCTCTTTTTGGGTATGCATTTTTTCAACCCGGTCTGGTCACTGCCCATGGTGGAGTTGGTGCGTGGCAGTCTGACACGGCCCGACATTCTGGCCCTGGCGCGGGGCTTTGCCGAGGCCACGGGCAAGGTGACCATCACCGTGCAGGACGTACCTGGTTTTGCGACCAGCCGGCTCGATCTCATTGCGTCGCTGGAGGCCATGCGCATGCTGCAGGATGGTGTGGCCAGTGCCGACGACATCGACCGAGCCATGGTGGTGGCTTACCGGCATCCCGTGGGTCCGCTGCGGCTGAGCGATATGGTGGGCCTGGATGTTCGGCTGGACATTGCCCGCCATCTCAGCGTGGCGCTGGGGGACCGCTATGCGCCGCCGCGCCTGCTCGAAGACATGGTCGCTCGCGGCGATTTGGGGCAGAAGTCGGGCAAGGGTTTTTTTGAGTGGCCGGCTGCTGCGGCCTGACTGATTTCAATTGAATGGGGTAACTTGATGTCCAGTATTTTCGGTTCCGCGCTCGTCGACACAGCAGAGCATCATCCCTTGTTGCGTGACAGCGTTGGCAAACTGGTGGGTGGCTTTGGGCGGCGCTACTTTCAGGACGTTGTCAAGCGCAAGCAAAAACCCGTCGAGCTCTGGGATGCACTGGCGCAGGCCGGTTTTCTGGGTGTTCACGTCTCGGAGCAATACGGCGGTGGCGGCAGTGGATTGGCAGATTACAACGTGGTGGTTGAGGAGACCGCCGCGCAGGGCTGTCCCATGCTGTCGCTGGTGATCGGCTCGATCTGCGCGCCCATCATCGAACACCATGGCAGTGAAGCCATGAAGCAGACCTGGCTGCCTGGCCTGGCCAGCGGTAAGCTCAAACTGGCTTTTGCCATCACCGAGCCCAATGCCGGCACCAACACGCACAAGGTGACCACCACCGCCACACGCAGCGGCGAGGGCTGGCTGCTCAACGGTGCCAAGTACTGGACGTCAGCGGTTGACGAGTCAGACGCCATCATGGTGGTGGCGCGGGGCGAGGCGGTGGACGACAAGGGCCGCGCCAAGTTGTCCCTGTTCATCGTGCCGGCCAAGTCGCCCGGAATCACCATGACGCCCATCGAGACGGCTTTGCAAGTGCCGGAGACCCAGTTCATGCTGTACTTTGACAACGTCGCGCTGGCCGCCGACACCCTGGTCGGTCAGGAGGGGCAGGGCTTGCGACATGTGTTTGCTGGCCTCAATCCCGAGCGGGTGTGTGCCGCCGCCATCAACAATGGCATCGCACGTTTTGCCCTCGAAAAGGGCGCCGCCTATGCCAATGAGCGCAGCGTCTGGAGCACGCCGATCGGCGCGCACCAGGGCATTGCCCATCCACTGGCCAAGGCGTACATGGCTGTGCAGCAGGCTCGGCTGATGACGGCGCGTGCGGCGCAGCTGTTTGACATGGGGTCCGGAGATGCCGGTGAGGCGGCCAACATGGCCAAGTTCGCCGCTGCTGATGCTTCGCTCGAAGCGCTGGACCAGGCCATGCAAACCCACGGGGGCAACGGCATGGCCCTGGAGTACGGCCTGGCAGACCTGTGGTTCATCGCGCGACTGCACAAGACGGCACCGGTCAGCCGGGAAATGATCCTGAATTTCATCGCACAACACAGCCTGGGGTTGCCCAAAAGCTACTGAAAGCTACTGAAAGCTACTGAAAGCTTGCCATGTCCTTCTCGCTTGCAGACATCATCCGCCGGCACGCGGCGGACACCCCCAACGCGCCGGCCTTGACGTTTGAGGGGGTGACTTGGTCGTTTGCGCAACTGCACGCCTTGAGTTCACAGTCGGCCAACGCCTTGTCTGCCGAGGGTGTTCGCCCCGGTGACCGGGTGGCGGTGTTGACCAGAAATCAGGCGGAGTTTTACGAGCTGATCTTTGCCTGCAGCAAGATTGGCGCGATCCTGGTGGGCCTCAACTGGCGCCTCGCACCGCCCGAGATTGCGGCCATCATGGCCGATGCAACACCAACGGTGGTGATCGTCGGCCTCACTGAGCAATCGATGCTCAACGAGGCGTCGCGTCAGGGTCCGGGTCTGCGCCGCATCATCAGCCTGGGTGGCGAGTACGACGCTTGGCGGGCTGCCAGTTCCGCCAGCGACCCAGGCCATGCCGGGCAGCCCGAGGATGTCACGCTGCTGCTCTACACATCCGGTACCACGGGTCTGCCCAAGGGGGTGATGCTCACCAACAGCGGCATGTCCTTCACGCTGCGCCTGGGTGCTGAATCCTGGGGTATGGGGCGAGACAGTGTCAACCTCGTGGCGATGCCCATGTTCCACATTGGTGGCAGCGGTTACGGCATGAGCACGATGGCGGTGGGGGGTCATACCGTGCTGATGCGCGAAGTGAACACGGCGCAGGCGATTGCCAACATCGAGACCTACCGTGTCACGCACACATTTTTCGTGCCTGCGGTCGTGCAGGCACTGCTGGAGACGCCCGGCGTGGCCCAGGCCGATCTGTCGAGCCTGCAACTGCTGATGTATGGCGCCTCGCCGATTGGCGACGCCCTGCTGAACCGGGCCTTGGCCGTGCTGCGGTGCCGCTTCATGCAGGCCTACGGCATGACCGAGACCTCGGGCACGATCGTCGTCTTGGTGCCGGAGGACCACGACCCCGGTGGTGCACGGGCCGGTTTGTTGCGGTCCTGCGGACGGGCCATGCCCTGGGTGGAACTGCGCATCATTGACCCGACAACCCACGAGGATGTGGCCACCGGCGCGGTGGGCGAGATCTGGGTGCGTTCAGGCATGGTGATGCGGGGCTACTGGAACAAGCCCGAGGCCACAGCCGAGACCATCATGCCGGGCGGTTGGCTGCGCACCGGAGACGCGGCCTACCAGGATGCACAGGGCTACGTCTACCTCTTTGACCGCTTCAAGGACATGATCATTTCCGGCGGAGAGAACATTTACCCGGCAGAAGTCGAAAACGCGCTCAGTGGCCATCCTGCTGTTCAGGAGGTGGCCGTGATTGGTGTGCCCCATGTCCGCTGGGGTGAGACACCCAAGGCGGTGGTGGTGCTCAGGCCCGGTCACCAGCCCGAGGCGCAAGAACTGATCGCCTATGCCCGTGAGAACCTGGCCCATTACAAATGCCCGACCGCGCTGGTGTTTGCCGAGACGCTGCCGCGCAACGCATCGGGCAAACTGCTCAAGCGGGAACTCAGGCTCAGCCATGGCCAGCGCTGACAGCATGACGGTCGCCTCGCAGCCACCTTGCTCAGTCGTGCAACTCGCGCGTCGCTGGGTGGTTGACTATTTCAACCGGCATGACGCCAGTGCGGCGCGTGAATTTGTGGCGCCCGACTACGCCTTGTGCATCGGCGAGTACACCTTTGCCGGTCGTGACGCGCAGTGGCTGCCGGCGGTGCAAAAACAGATGGACCTGTTTCCCGGTCTTGGCATGACCGTGCACCAGGTGTTGGCTGGCACCGATCAGGTGGCGGTTTGGTTTTCACAGCATGGGGTTGCGGCAGGTGGTCGGGTGGCTTGCTGGTCGGGCGTGGCCATTTACCAAAGCAACGGGCAGCAACTCACGGGCTGCGTGGCGCAAGAGGACTACATGACGCGCCAGCGGCAGTTGAAATCTGGTGTGGGCGATCCCTTGGACGCGCCCACGCCCGCACCCTGGGACACCGTGCCGCTGCCCCCCGACTTGCAGGCTGAGGCCGTGGTGCGGCAGTGGCTGTCGCAATCGTGGCCGCTTGCCGACGCGGCCGTGCGTTGCGACGATGAATACCTCACTGGTCTGGCCCTCGATTTTCAGGTGCAGGCGTCTGATATCACCGTGCTGTTTTCATCCGGCGCCGATGTTGCCTTTCATGCCCGCCAAAACGGTCTTTACCGGGGCGGGCTCGCGGGTTTGCCAGCTTCGTCACTCCCGGCCGTGCTGCACGTGAACGGGATCGTGCGGGTGCAGGACGGGCGGGTCTGCGGCGGGCGGGTGATCCGTGACCGTGCTGGTGTGCGCGCGGCACTGTTGCAGGCGGGCGCACTATGAGCGCGCCGGCAGGCCTGGCCAGTGAGGTCTTGGTCCACCGGGAGGGGGCCGTGTTGGTGGTCACCATCAATCGGCCCAAGGCGCGCAACGCCATCGACCGGTCGACATCCGAAGCAATCGCCCGGGCCATGGACGAACTCGACGGCGACTCTGGCTTGAGCCTGGGCATCCTCACCGGTGCGGGTGAGCATTTCTGCGCTGGCATGGACCTCAAGGCTTTCCTGCGTGGTGAGCGGGTTGAACTCGAAGGTCGTGGTTTGGCCGGCATTGCCCAGACACCGCCGCGTAAGCCCTTGATCGCTGCGGTGGAGGGTTATGCCCTTGCCGGTGGTTGCGAACTCGCCTTGGCCTGCGACCTGGTTGTGGCTGCCGACAACGCGCGCTTTGGCATCCCCGAGGTCAAGCGCGGGTTGATTGCCGGCTCGGGTGGCTTGCTGCGCCTGCCCCAACGTATCCCCCGGCAGATCGCTATGGAATATGCCCTGACTGGCGAGCTGATGTCTGCTGCCGAAGCGCGTCAATGGGGCCTGGTGAATCGACTCACCGCAGCCGGCGGCGCCTTGGATGGCGCGATGGCTTTGGCGCGCACCATCGCCGCCAACGGACCGCTGGCCGTGCAGATGACCAAGCGTGTGATGAATGAGGCTGCGGCCTGGCCGGCCAAGGAGGTCTGGGCCCGCCAGCATGACCTGCTGGAGGTCATCATGGCCTCCAACGACGCCCGCGAAGGCGCCTTGGCATTCAGCGAAAAGCGTCCGCCGCGCTGGACCGGCACCTAGTCAGAGCCCAACAACCACTTGAAGCGCCGCATGAAAGAGACCACAAAGACAGCCACTCCGGCCAAGGCAGCCACCAGACTGCCGCGCAGACCCAAGCGGGAAGAGCCGCCTGAAAGCGGCATTGGCCAGCGCAGGTCGCTGGCCCTGGTCAAGGGCTCCGAGTCCTACCAGGAACGGCGCCGTGAGATTGCCAGAGTGGCGGCCGAAGTGTTCAACAAGCAGGGTTTTCGGGGCACCAGTTTGGGGGCCGTGGCCGATGCCCTGAAGACCAATCGCGCCTCGCTCTACTACTACATTGCCAACAAGCGGGAGTTGTACGACGAAGTGGTGCGCGAGGTCTCTGAAGCCAATGTGGCCACTGCGCAGGCGGTTCACGCCTCCAAGGCGACCGCGCCGGACAAGTTGCGCACGTTGATCGTGTCCCTGATGGAGTCCTACGCCACCCACTACCCGTTGTTGTATGTCTACATCCGGGAAAACCTGTCCCATGTGGAAAGTGATCGGACCGACTGGTCACGTTACATGCGAAGCCTGAACCGGCAGTACGAAGAGGTGTTCATCGCCATCGTGCAGGAGGGTCTGGATGACGGCTCGCTGCGTTCCCTCACCACAGCGCGGATCACTGCCTACGGCATCATCGGCATGATCGGCTGGAGCAACCGCTGGTTTGTGCCGCAGAAGTCCGAGGTGAGCGGGCGCGACGTCGGCCTCGCCTTTGCCGACATGGTGCTCGGCGGACTGGTTGCCCGAACGGCTGCAGCGTCCAAGCCGGCACGGCGTAGCGAAATTTAGTCAACAGATGTGTTGACAATTTAATTCTGACTCTCCATAATTCGCACCCATACACAGTGACCGACGCCATGACAACGCTTGATCCCGCCGTCCAGAAGTTGCTCGCGATGATGCAGCAGGCTCGCCGTCCGCCGTTCGAGTCGCTGAGCCCGGAGGCCGCCCGGCGCGCCTATGCGGCAAGCTGGGATGTGATGCAGTTGCCTGGCGGCGAGGTGGCGAGCGTGCAAGATGTCGCCATCGCCACCGCTGCAGGTGAATTGAAGCTGCGGGTCTACCGCGGCCAAGGTACCCAGCCCCAAGACCTGTTGCCCTGCATGGTGTTTCTCCATGGCGGTGGCTGGGTCATTGGCAACCTTGACAGCCATGACCGTCTCTGCCGGCGTCTGGCCACCCTGGCTGGCATCTGTGTTGTTGCGGTCGATTACCGGCTCGCACCCGAGCACCCGTTTCCGGCCGCTATTGACGACGCCTTGTCGGCCCTGCAGTGGGTGGCCGACCATGCCGGGATGCTGCACATTCACCCGGCAGCCATCGGCGTGGGTGGCGACAGTGCAGGGGGCAACCTGGCTGCTGCCCTGGCCCTGCTGAGCCGTGATGGTGCGGCCCCCAAGCTGGCCTATCAGGCCCTGCTCTACCCGGTGGTTGACCTGACCGCCTCCAGCGAGTCCTACCGTCGGGTGACCAGCGGCCTGCCCTTGACTGCGGCGACCATGCATTACTTTATTGGCCATTACGCTCCCAACCCGCAGGACCGCCTGGATTGGCGTGCCTCGCCCTTGCGTGCCCCCAGCCTGGCGGGCACGGCCCAGGCCCTGGTGCTGACCGTTGCGCACGATCCGCTGTGCGACGAGGGTCGCGACTACGCCCGCCGGCTCGATGAGGCCGGTGTCCGCGTGGCGGCCATGCACCACAACGACCAGATGCACGGCGTGCTCAGCCAAAGCCGGCTGGTGCCAGCCGGCCAACTGATTGCCGACCAGGTCTGGGCCGCCATAGGCCACGCGCTGCACGGTGCGGCTGCAGGGGCCGCCGAATGACCCAGCCCTACCGACCGAATGGCTCCGCAGCCCTGTGCAGTGTTTCATTTTTAGTGTGTAAGCAGTTTTTCAACCAGTCCCGCCGCTTGTTGGCGGACGCAAACCGAGGAGACAACATGAGCAAAGTCGCTATCCCCCAAACCACCCGTCCGGGTACCCCAGGCATTGCCGCCAAAGTGGCGATCGCCGCGGCCGCCGGCCTGCTTGCGCTGAGCAGTCTGGCCCAGGAGTCGCCGCAGGACGGCGTGTACAAGGACCGCATCGACTGGGGCCTGCTCATGGACATGAGCGGCCCGACATCGGCCTCACAAGGGGTCTGGGTCAATGGGTTTCAGGACTACATGCGCAAAATCAACGAGGCCGGTGGTATCAACGGCCGCAAGATCAATGTGCTGGCTGAAGACAACCGCTTTAATCCTGCCACTGACAAAATCGCTTTTGAAAAGCTGATTGGCCAAACGCCGGTGATTGCCATCTCGGGCATGGGCTCCTCGGGCTCCCAGGTGGCGCTGGCGCCCACGATCAAGGCTGGCAAGGTGCCTATCGTTGGCACCTACACGGCGACCAAGGCCCTGTCAGAGCCGGTGACGCCCATGGTTTACAACGGTTTTTGCGGCTATCAGCAAATGGCGCAGGCTGGTGTCGGTTATTACGTGGACAGCCTCAAGCTCAAGGCCCCCAAGGTGGTCACGGTGGCCATCGAAAGTGCCGGCGGCAAGGAATACCATGACTATGTGGCCGAAGCTGTGGCCAAGTTGGGCGGTACAGCAACCCACATCACCATGAAGGTGACCGCTGTTGACGTGACCCCACAAGTGCTGGAGATCATGGCTCAAAAGCCCGACTTCATCACCATCTATGGCGTGTCCAACACGGCCATCCTGACCATGAAAGCGCTGCAGCAGTATGGCTTGAAGACCCCTGCCTTCGGTATCACCTACTTGGGAGCGCCAGCGATCTTCTCGGCCATGGGCGAGCAGGCCGGTGCCAATTACAACTTCATCAGCTGCTTCACCCCCGGAGGCTCTGACCAGTCTGCCGGCAACAAGGACCTGTCGGCCTACGCCGACAAGATCGGCCGCAGCGCGATGAAAGAAGACATCAACTACGTGTCGGGTTGGATCACCGGACAGATGGCCGCCGAGTCCCTGGCCAAACTTGGTAATGCCCCGTCCCGCGCCAAGCTGGTCGAGCTGTTGTCCAAAGGCTTCACGGTCGACAGCAAAGGCCTCGCCGCGCCCATCGTCTACACGCCGACCAACAACACCGGCCCGGTCGTGTTCAAGATGTTTGGGTACGACTACGGGTCCAAGAAGTTCAAGCCGTACGGGGAATTTGCGGACTACGCCAAGTACACCCGTTAATTCGGCTTCCCGCAAAGCAGGAGAAACATCATGCTCGGACAAGTCTTGTTCAGTGGTATCGCCCTTGGCAGCATCTACGGGCTGGTGGCTCTCGGCTTTGCGGTGATCTTCAAGGCCACAGAAGTATTCAATTTTGCGCAGGGCATGTTTGTGGTTTGCGGCGCGTACTTCGCCGTGACCGCGATCTCCCTGTTGGGACTGCCATTTCCATTGGCCATCCTGTTCATTGTGGGCGCTGCTGCCCTGATGGGCGTGCTGATCCAGATCTTCCTGATCCAGCCCCTGTCCGGGCGGCCGATGCTGTCGGTGATCATGTTGACCATTGCCCTGTCGATTGCGATGCGGGCCCTCATCGAGATTCTCTTTGGTCCCCAGGGTCGTACGCTGAGCACACCCATGCCCACCGGCATCATCCTGCTGGGCCAATTGCGAATTTCCCAGTTGCATCTGACGGCGGCGCTGGTCAGTTGGGCCTGTATGGCGGGTTTCGGTGCGTTCTTCCGTTACACCTCAGTCGGTTTGCTGATGCGGGCCACCGCTGACGGTCATGAGGCGGCAGTGGTCTCCGGGATCAACGTCAATGTCATGAACCGGCTGGCCTGGGCCATTGGCTGTGCGCTGGCTGCGGTCGGCGGCCTGTTTTTGGGACAGTTGCAAATTGCATCGACCGAGCTCGAAAGCATTGGCCTCCTGGCGCTGCCGGCGGTGGTGATCGGCGGCATGCAAAGCATCCCGGGCGCCATTGTGGGCGGTCTCCTGGTTGGCATCATCGAGCAGCTGGCGGCGTCCTACATATCGCCCAAAGCCAGCGATATCGTCATCTATACCCTGCTGTTGTTGATCCTGATGGTTCGGCCCTGGGGTCTGTTTGGCCAGCGCGAACTCGGTCGCGTCTGATTCTGCGGAGACCTGTTCCTCATGAACGCTCATTCAAATTCCGGTGACCTCGCCGGTGCGCGACTGCGCCGCTGGGCCTGGCTGGCCCTGTGCGTGGGGCTGCTGTGCTACCTGCCTGTGGTCCTGACCGAGCGCGCGGCCTTTGGCGTGGCCCTGTCCAACATGCAGTTGCTGAACCTTGGCCTGACCCAGATCAACCTGATGCTGATTGCCATGCTGGGAGCCTTGTCGCTCAATTACCTGACCGGGTGCGCAGGCCTGATCTCCATCGGGCATGCCGCCTTTTACGCCACCGGCGCCATGACGGCAGCGATCACAGGCACGCAGTGGGGTTGGCCTTTTCCGCTGGTCCTGCTGGCAGCGGCTGCCATGGGCGCCTTGGCCGGCTTGCTGGCCGGTCTGCCGTCGCTGCGGGTGCGAGGCCTGTATTTCGTGCTCTCGACCATGGCGGTGCACTACCTGGTCGTTTATGTGTTCCTGGAGTACCAGTTCAAATTCTTCGACGTGGTGGGCGTGCCCTACAACCCGGCCAAGCTGGGGCCGTTGGAGCTCAACACACCGGTTCGCTGGTACTTCTTTTTACTGCCGCTAGTGGCCCTGGTTTACCTGGGTTTACGCAGCAGCTTGCGGTCCCGCGAAGGCCGGGTGATGATGGCCATGCGGGACCATGAGCTGGCCGCTACGGCTGCCGGGGTTGATGTGCGTATTTTGCGGCTCAAGGCCTTTGGCCTGAGCTCGGCCATTGCTGCCATGGCTGGCGCGCTGTTTGCCCATTACCTGTCCAACGTGACTTCCGAGGCCTTCGGCATCAGCTTCGCCATTCAGTTCATCGCCATGATCATCATCGGCGGCATGGGCTCGCTGGCCGGCTCCCTGGTCGGTGCTGCGCTGTGGCTGCTGCTGCCCTCGGTGATCTCGGGCTTTGCGTCGCAGGCCTCCGGGTCAACCGGCATCGTCCGCCTGTTGCTGGTGGAAAACAAGGCGCAGTTGGTTCAGCTGATCTTCGGCTTGCTGGTGATCGTCCTCCTCATCTTCGCGCCTAGTGGCGTGGCCGGTTTAGGCCGCAAATTCCGTGAACGCTTCATGACCAGGGGAGTGCGCTGATGGCAGCTGTTCTTGAGATCCAGGGTCTGTCGGTAGGCTATGGCCGCAAGGGTCTGGCGCTCGACAAGGTCAGCCTGTCGGTGCCCCAGGGCGGCATTGTGGCCCTGCTCGGTGCCAATGGTGCTGGCAAGACCACCTTGATTCGCGCCGTGACTGGCCTTCTTGGGTTGCATCACGGCCAGGTCACCCATGGTGCTGTGCGCTACGCGGGCCAGTCCATCGTCGGCCTGCCCTCGCACCGGCTGGTGCGCATGGGTATGGGGCAGGTGCCGGAGGGGCGTTTGATCTTCAAGCAGCTCAGCGTTGAGGACAACCTGCTGGTGGGAGCCGCCATCCTGCCTCGCGCCAAAGTGGCTGAAGGGCTGGCGTCGGTGTACGACCTGTTCCCCCGCTTGCTGGAGCGGCGACAGCAGGCTGCGGGTTGGCTTTCGGGCGGCGAGCAGCAGATGCTGGCCTTGGGGCGGGCCCTGATCGGACGGCCCCAGTTGCTGCTGGTCGACGAACTCTCTCTGGGCTTGGCGCCGCTGATCGTGAAGCAGATTTACCAGCAGTTGCGGGTGGTCGGCGAGACGCTGGGCACGGCGATGCTGGTGGTCGAGCAAAACGCCCACCTCGCTCTGCAGTTTGCCGGTTCGGCTTACCTGATCAACCGCGGTCAGATCGTGTTCTCAGGGTCGGCCGATGAAGTGGCCGCCAGTCCCGCCATGGCCGAGTCCTACCTCGGCGGCAAGCGGGCCCCGTTGCCGGAAGCCCCTGTCACCAAGGAGTCGTCATGACCGCGCCGCTGTTAGAAGTGTCGTCGCTGATGATGCGCTTCCAGGGGCTCACCGCCTTGGACAGCGTGTCGTTTGCCATCGAGCGCGGCTCGGTGACCTCCCTGATTGGCCCCAATGGTGCCGGCAAGACGACGCTTTTCAATTGCGCCACAGGCATGTACACCCCCACCTCGGGTACCGTCAAATTTGAAGGTGCAGACATCACCGCACTGCCGGCGCACCGGATCTCGCGTCACGGCATTGCCCGCACCTTCCAGAATCTGGCGCTGTTTGGCGGCCTCACCGTGCTGGACAACCTGCTGGTGGGGGCCTACATGCAGGGCCGCTCGGGTTTGCTGCAAGGCTTTTTCAAGACAGCCCAGGTGCGCTCGGAGCAGGCCGCCGCCGAACAGGCGGCATTTGAAGTGCTGGCTTTCCTGGGCATGGAAGATGCCGCCCACCTCATGCCTGCCGAGTTGCCCTATGGGCGCCAAAAGCAGGTGGAGTTTGCCAGGGCCCTGATGCAAAAAGCCAGGCTCATCCTGCTGGACGAGCCCATGGCCGGCATGAGCGCCGCCGAAAAATCGGCTATGACTGCCCTGATCCAACGCGTTCGCGCCCAGTACGGGGTCACTTTCCTGATCGTGGAGCATGACATCCCGGTGATCATGGACATCTCGGACAAGATCGTCGTGCTGGACTTCGGCCGCAAGATCGCTGAGGGCGCGCCGCAGGCGGTGCAAAGCAACCCTGCGGTGATCGCCGCCTACCTGGGTACCGGGCACTGAGTGCTGCCGGCAGGCGTCCCGTTTCATTCAATTCATCAAGGACCACACCATGAGAGAAGCCGTCATCGTTTCCACCGCGCGCACCGGCATCGGGCGTGCCTTCAGGGGTTCGTTGAACCACACCAAGTCCCCAAGCCTGCTCGGCCACGTGATCGGGCACGCGGTCCAGCGCGCAGGTGTCGAGGGTGCCGAAGTGGAAGATGTGGTGGTCGGTGCCGTGCTGACCACCGGTACGGCTGGCATGAACCTGGCGCGCAACGCGGCACTGGCTGCCGGGTTGCCGGTGACCGCGCCCGGTCAGACCATGGACCGGCAGTGCGCGTCGGGCCTGATGGCCATTGCCACGGCCGCCAAACAGGTGATGGTGGACGGCATGCAGGTGGTGGTCGCTGGCGGCCAGGAAAACATCACGGCAGAGCAAAAGTTTTATTTTGACAGTGTCATGGCGGCCACCGACCCACAAGTGGTGGCGCATGCGCCCCACGCCTACATGCCGATGTTGCAAACCGCCGAATTTGTCGCACGCAAGTACGGCATCAGTCGCGAGGCCCAGGACCTGTATGCCCTGGAGTCGCAGCGACGCACCGGCCTGGCCCAGCAGCAGGGCCGCTTCGATGCAGAAATTGTCCCCTTCGCCACCCAGATGGCCGTGGCCGACAAGGCCACCGGCGTCGTCAGCCTGCGTGACGTGGTGTTGGCGCGCGACGAAGGTAACCGTCCCGACACTGCCCTGGAGGGGCTGTCTGCACTCAAGCCCGTGCTCGAAGGTGGGGTGGTCACCGCGGGTAACGCCAGTCAGCTGTCCGATGGTGCCAGCGCCTGTGTGCTCATGGAGCGGGGGCTGGCCGAGCGGCGCGGCCTGGCGCCCTTGGGCCTGTACCGTGGCATGGCCGTGGCCGGGTGCGCGCCGGAGGAAATGGGTATCGGCCCGATTTACGCCATCCCCAAACTCTTGAAGCAGCACGGCTTGCGTGTGCAGGACATCGGCCTGTGGGAACTGAACGAAGCCTTCGCCTGTCAGGCCCTGTACTGCCGGGACCATCTGGGCATAGATCCGGCGCTGTACAACGTGGATGGCGGCGGCATCTCGATTGGTCATCCCTATGGCATGACCGGCGCCCGCTTGGTGGGGCACGCGTTGATCGAAGGGCGCCGTCGTGGCGTGAAATATGTCGTCGTCACCATGTGCGTGGGCGGCGGCATGGGTGCTGCCGGTCTGTTCGAAATCATGTAGCGCTCGGCGCGGGTTAGCCGTCGGCCGGCCCGGTGCATGGGTGACAATGGGTTTAGTCCCGACTTGCTGCCCCCCATGACCCACCCCGTTCTCTCTGCCCTGCTGCCGGTGGCGCTGCTGATTGCTATTGGGTTGATAGCAGGAAAAGCAGACTGGATAAGGGCTGAGGCCACAAAAGACCTGTCGAATCTGGTGTTCATGGTGCTCAGCCCGGCGCTGCTGTTTCGCACCATGAGCGTGGTGCATCTGGAGCAGCTCGATTTCCGGCCGGTGGCGATGTATTTTGTGGCGGCTGCCCTGGTGTTTGCGGCGATGCTGGCCTGGCAGGGCCTGAACCGCCGCGCTATTCTGATGGCGCTCACGGCTACTTTTAGCAACACCGTGGCCATTGGCACGCCCCTGGTGGGGCTGGCCTACGGGCAGGCCGGGCTGGTCATCCTGTTTGCCCTGATCTCGGTCCATGCACTGGTGCTGCTGACCCTGGCCACCCTGGTGCTGGAATTGGCCACGGTCCGCGAGGCGGCTGTCAGTGGTGCCACGGATGCCGAGCGCCACCCGCTGCGCACCCTGCTGGAGGCGGTGCGCAGCGGCATCGTGCACCCGGTGCCGCTGCCCATCATCATGGGCCTGCTGTTTGCCCAGACCGGCTGGCTGATACCGACGGTGCTGGACCGGCCGCTGCAACTGCTGGGCAATGCCTTTGGCCCTTTGGCGCTCTTGCTGGTGGGCGTGTCGCTGACCCGGGTGCCTGTGGGAGCGCAGCTGAAGGCTGCACTGGGCTTGAGCCTGCTGAAAAACCTGCTGCTACCTGCCCTGGTCGCAGCATTGGGCTGGGGCATGGGCCTGAGCGGCCTGCCGCTGGCCGTGATGGTGGTGGCTGCCAGCCTGCCGGTGGGCGCCAATGTGTTCATGTTTTCGCAGCGTTACGGCGTGGCGCAGGACCTGGTGGCGGCCAGCATGGCGGTGTCGACCGCAATGGCCTTGGGCACCGTCACGCTGGTGATGGCGTTGATGGCGGTGTCGTAGACCGTCCGACCCGGTGACCAACTGAACTGTCAGGGCGCCAGGCGCTCGCGCACCCAGCCCGCATCGGTGCCGGTGTCAGCCAGCCGGTAACGCAGCCGGTCGTGCAAGCGGCTTTTGCGCCCTTGCCAGAACTGCCAGTTGTCCGGCTTGAGCCGGTAGCCGCCCCAGTGCGGCGGGCGCGGCGGCTGCAGCAGAAACTGCGCGCCGTAACGGGCGGCGTTGGCCACCAGTACGCCGCGGCCTGAAATCACCTCGCTTTGTGGCGATGCCCAGGCGCCAATGCGTGAGTCGAGTGGCCTGCTGTGAAAGTAGGCGTCGCTCTCCTCGGCGCTGACCTTCTCCACCACGCCCTCGATGCGCACCACCCGCTCCAGCTCAACCCAGTGGAACTGCAGCGCCGCAAAAGGGTTGCCGGCCAGTTCTTGCCCCTTGCGTGAAGCGTAATTGGTGTACCAGACGATGCCACTCCCATCAAAACCCTTGATCAGCACCACCCGCGTGCTCGGCCGCAAGTCGCTGCCGACGGTGGCCAGGGTCATGGCGTTGGGTTCCGGCACCTCGGCGGCAATAGCCTCCTGAAGCCATTGGGCGAACTGTTGCAGCGGGTCGGCGTGGGAGGCGTCTTCGCTCAGTTCGGCGCGTTCGTAGCTTTTGCGGAGGTCGGCAAGAGAGGTCATACCGTCAGTATAGACAGCCGCCATACACAGCCGGACGCGCCAGACGTGTGTGGCCAGCTTGTCAACACAAGAGTTGACGAAAATAGGGTTTATCCCTATTAGCCTTTGGCTTGGGCTGGCCTAAAGTGGTTCGGGATAAATTTCATCTGCCAGCAAACCGATCAACCTGGAGCATTCACCTATGAGCGTCAAATTCCAAATCAATGGCAAGTCCGTTGCCGCCAATGCCGAGGCCGATACGCCTTTGCTCTGGGTGATCCGGGACGAGCTGGGCTTGACAGGCACCAAATTCGGCTGCGGTGCAGCGCTGTGCGGTGCATGCACCGTCCATGTTAACGGCCAGGCGGTGCGCTCCTGCCAGACGCCATTGGCGAGCGTTGCGGGCAAAAAGGTCTCCACGGTCGAGAGCCTGTCAAAAGACAACAGCCACCCCTTGCAGGTCGCATGGATCAAGCACGATGTGCCGCAATGCGGCTACTGCCAGTCCGGTCAGCTGATGAGCGCCGCGGCGCTGCTGGCGGGCAACAAGAACCCGAGCGACGCCGACATCGATGCCGCCATGAGTGGCAACATTTGTCGCTGTGGCACCTACCCACGCATCAGGGCGGCCGTCAAGGATGCCGCAGCCATGATGAGCAAAGCCTAAGGAGATTGACCATGAGCACATCACGTCGCGATTTTCTGAAGACCACGGCCATCACCAGTGGCGGCTTATTGTTTGGCATGGCCTTGCCCATGGCAAAAATCCAGGCGGCCGGCCTGCTGCACACGCCCAATGCATGGGTTCACATTGCGGATGACAACACCATCACGCTGCTGTCGGCCCGATCCGAAATGGGGCAGGGGGTCTACACCTCCATGCCCATGCTGATCGCCGAGGAACTCAATGTCAATCTGAAGCAAATCAAAGTGGCCTTTGCACCGCCTGGCGCGTCTTATGTCAATGCGCTGCTCGGCGCCCAGATCACCGGCGGCTCAACATCCGTGCGGGACGGCTGGGTCAGCCTGCGCACGGCGGGTGCCCAGGTTCGTGAGATGCTTGTCTCTGCTGCTGCCAACCAGTGGGGCGTGGACCGCAGCACCCTGCGCGCCGAAAATGGCATGGTGGTGGGGCCCAAGGGCAAAAAGCTCACCTACGGCCAACTGGCCGAGGCTGCGGCCAAGTTGCCAGTGCCTGAAAAAGTAGCCCTGAAAGACCCCAGGGATTTCCGAATCGTCGGCAAACGCACGCTGCGGCTCGACGCGCCGGCCAAGGTCAACGGCTCCGCCGAATTCGGTATCGACGTCAAAATGCCGGGCATGGTCTACGCGACGGTGGCGCAGTGCCCGGTCATTGGCGGCAAGGTCAAGAGCTTTGACGCCAGCAAAGCACAGGCCATGCCCGGCGTGCAAAACGTGCTCGAAGTCATGGACAGCGTTGCAGTGGTCGCGGACAGTTATTGGCACGCCAAGAAGGCCATGGAGGCCGTGAGCATCGTGTGGGACGAGGGTCCGCTGGCCACGCTCGACCACGTGAACATGCTGGAGGGCATCCGTCAGGCTGCTGTTAGCGGCAAGGTGCTGCCCATCGGAAAACCTGTGGGTGATGTCGCTGCGGCCATGCAGACAGCCGCCAAGGTGGTCCAGGCCGAATACGTCACGCCGATGCAGGCCCACGCGCCTCTGGAGCCCATGAATTTCACGGCCAGCTACAAGGACGGCAAATGTCTGCTGGTGGGGCCGACGCAGTTCCAGCAGGGTGCGCAGGGCGCGGCTGCGGCCGTGCTGGGCATCAAGCCGGAAGACATTACCTTGCGTACCACCTTCCTCGGCGGCGGCTTTGGGCGCCGACTGGAACTGGATTTCATCATGCAGGCTGCCCTGATCTCCAAAGGGGTTGGCAAGCCAGTCAAACTGCTGTGGACGCGCGAAGAAGACATGACGCATGACTTTTACCGTCCCATGGGCGTCAACCACCTGAAGGCTGGCCTGGATGCGTCGGGCAATCCGGTGGCCATGCACTTCAAGGTGACCTCGCAATCGGTCACTCAGCGTGCATTCGGCTTGCCCAAAGACACCTTTGATCCGTTCATGGCAGAGGCTGCAGTCCCTGGCTACGACATTCCCAACACGCAGCACGACCTGGTCATTCACGACACCGGTTTTCGCTTGGGCTACTGGCGCGCGGTCAGCAACAACATGAACGTGTTCGCCAACGAAAGCTTTATAGATGAACTCGCCAAGGCCGCAGGTAAGGATCCCTACGCCTACCGGATGTCCTTGCTCAAGAACAAGCCTCGCTTTGCCAATGTGCTCAAGATCGCGGCAGAAAAAGCCGGCTGGGACAAACCATTGCCTGCCGGCCGCGCCCGCGGCATTGCCCTGATCGAAGCCTACGACTCCTACATGGCTCAGGTGGCAGAGGTGTCACTGAAAGAAGGGGGCATCAAAGTCCACAAAGTCACCGTGGCGGCTGACGTTGGCCACATGGTCAACCCGGACACGGTCGAGGCCCAGATCCAGTCCAGTATCGTGTTTGGCATGGGTGCCGCACTGATGCAGGAAATCACCATGGAAAAGGGTCGGGTTCAGCAGACCAATTTCAACAACTACCCGATGGTTCGCTTGAATGAGTCGCCCCAAATCAGCATTACCCTGGTGAACAGTACCGCGACGCCTGGTGGTATCGGCGAGCCTGCGACCGCTTTGGTGGTACCCGCCATTGCCAATGCGGTGGCGGCACTGACAGGCAAGCGCGTACGCAAACTGCCAATCACGGCGCAGTCCATCCAGCAGGCTTGAAGCGGGCCTGAAGCGGTCCGAGCAGATTGTCGGGCCCGGTGGCTACCAAGGTCCCAACCCGGACCTTGGGGAAACACGAGGGTGTCACACTGACAGTGATCATCCCGGCCTCTGGCCGGGATGATCCGCTTGCCTAACGGCTCTGCTTATGGCATCCTGCATGCCATTATGAAAATGCGTGCACATCTGCTGACTCTGCTGACCCTGGTAACTGCCAGCGCCTGCTGGGGCGCCACCCTCGTCCCTCCCGTCGCCACGCGGCCCAACCTGGTGGTGTTGGTGGCGGACGACTGGGGCTTCACCGATCTCGGTGCCTTTGGCGGCGAAATTGACACGCCCCACCTGAACGCACTCGCCGCACGCGGCACCCGGTTTGCCAACTTTCACGCCGCAGCCTCCTGCGCACCCACCCGCTCCATGCTGCTGACCGGCGTGGACAACCACCGCAACGGCGTGGGCAACCTGCGCGAGACGCTGCCGCGCGAGCACATTGGCCAGCCTGGCTACCAGGGCTCGATGACGCCCAACGTGGTGACGGTGGCCAGCCTGCTGCAGGACAGCGGTTACCGGACCTACATCACCGGCAAGTGGAATGTGGGCTCCGAGCCCTACAACCTGCCCAACCGGCGGGGTTTTGACCGCTCCATCGTCCAGGGCGATACCGGCTCGGACAACTGGGTACCCACGCAGCGCTATCTGCCGCACGCCGCCAAAGTGGACTGGTTCGAGGACGGCAAGCCAGCCGTCATGCCGGCCGAGTTCTACTCATCCACCTATTTTGTGGACCGGATGATCGGCTACCTCAAAGCCGACCAGTCGCAAGACAAACCCTTTTTTGCCTACGTGGGCTTTCAGGCCAACCATGTGCCGATCCAGGCACCCAAATCCTTCGTTGACAAATACAAAGGCAAGTACAAGGCGGGCTGGGACGTGCTGCGCGAGCAGCGCCGAAAGCGTGCTGCCGCGCTCGGGCTGATCCCTGCCGATACCGCCATGGTGCGCATGAGCACCACGGAAGACTGGAACGCCCTGAGCGAGCAGGACAAGCTGTACCAGCAGCGCGAGATGGAAATCTACGCTGCCATGGCCGAGGCGATGGACTTCGAGGTCGGGCGCCTGGTGGCGCACCTCAAGGCCACCGGCGCTTACGACAACACGGTGTTTGTGTTCATGTCGGACAACGGGGCCGAGGGCTCGGACTACAAAGAGGCGCAGGTCTGGCTCAAGACCCAGTACAGCCAGGACATCGACCAGCTCGGCGCCAAGGGCGCCTACGGCATCCCGGGCCCTGGCTGGGCCAGCGCCATGGTGTCGCCGCTGAAGGGCTACAAGTTTTACTCGGCCGAAGGTGGCATCCGGGTGCCGATGCTCATTGCCGGACTGCCAGGTACTCCAGGCAACGCACTGAGCCACGCGCTGACCCATGTCACCGACCTGGCGCCCACCTTGCTGGCGCTGGCCGGTGTGCCCCAGCCTGGCCAACGCTACCGCGACCAGGCGGTGGAGCCCATGGTGGGCAAAAGCCTGCTGCCTCTGCTGACCGGGGTGTCAAGCACTGTGCGCAGTGCCGACGAGCCACTGGGCTACGAACTGGCGGGTAACTTGGCCCTGTTCCGCGGCAATTTCAAGCTGGTCAAGAACAGCCCACCGGTGGGTGACGGCCAATGGCGCCTGTATGACATCGGCCAGGACCCGGGTGAAACCCGGGACCTGCAGGCGGCCATGCCCGGGCTGTTCGCCACCCTGCAGCAGGATTACCTGGCCTATGAGAAGGCCCATGGTGTGCTGCCCATGCCCGAGGGCTACAGCCCGCAGCGGGCGGTGTTCATCAATGGGGTTTACAACTACTGGTTGCCCACCTACGGACCCGGTACTGGGGTCGTCCTGGTTCTGCTGATAGTCTCGATTTTGCTATGGAAAAGGAAGCGCCGGGCCCAGCATCCATGAGGCTGGACGGCTATTTTGACTCGCCCTGGCCCGCTGAGGACGGCGGCCCGCAGCGGCTACAGACGGCGCCAACCGCCAGCGCCCCCGGCCTGAACCTGCACCCGGGTGAGCGCTTGCAGTGCACCTCGCGTCACACCCTGCTGTCCACCATGACGGTCCTCGGCGCCCCGGGCGAGGTCTATGTGCTGACACACGCCGCGCTGCGCGCCCGGCTGGGCCTGCCCACCACCGCCTGCGTTGAACGCATCGATCCCATCAGCCTGCAGCCGCTGGCGCGCTCGCCCCGCCTGCCCGGCGGCCCCATGTGGCCGGGCGGCATGGCGGTGCACCGCAACGGCGACTTGTTTGTGGTCTACGGCCGTTATCTGCACCGGCTCAGCCGCCAATGTGAGCCCTTGGCCAACCTGAAGTTGCCTGTTAATGCCCCCTACAACTCATTTGTGGTGCTGGACAACGGGCTGCTGGTGACCAAAAACCTGTCGGATACCGTGGCTGCCCGCATGACCGTGGTCGATCCGGTCAGCACAACTCGGGCCTGCCCCGATGTCGATTGCCCCGAGCCGTCAATTGCCCGCTTAAGCGCCATGGGCAACACGGTCTACGTCGTCGGCGTTCGCTCCATTTTTCGTTACCACTGGTCAGATGCCGCCTCACAGCTGGTGTTTGATGCAGGCTGGCGCGTTGACTACGTCGGTGCCACCGGCCAAAGCTATGGCTGGGACGTGGTGCTGGACGGGCAGCACGCCTGGTTCATGGACAACGGCCACCACCGCTACCTGTTTCGCATGGTCGGTGCTGGCGTCAGTCCGACCGCCAACCGCCTGATCCGCGTCTCGCTGACCGACGCTGCCGATCACCAGGCGTTGGACGTGTGCGGTGCCCCGGGCGGCAGCATCACCAACCCGCCGCTGGTGGACGTCCAGCGCCGCATCGTGGTGGGCTACGACTCGGCCAACCGCCAGATGCAGGCCTGGCGTTTCGATCCAGACCTGCGCAGGCTCACGCCGCTTTGGCGCAAACCCGACCTGGGCTGTGCCAGCCACATGCTGCTCTACCCGGCCACCGGCGAGCTGGTCACCAACGACTACCGGCGCTTCGGCGAAGAGGTGGTGGTGCTCGACATCGAAACCGGCGACGAGCGTGGCCGGGTGCGGGTGGGCGGGCTGACCCAGGGCGTGGTGTTTCCCAGCGTCGGCTGGGGACGGGATCTGTATTGGTGCTCGATGGGTAAGCTGGCGCGGGTGTTTGTGCAGTAAGCTGGCCCGCTCAGGTACCAACAGGGCACATCATGAAAAAAACCATTTTGATCACCGGCGCCGGTACCGGTATCGGTCGCGACGCCGCCTTTGCGCTGGCGGCGCGCGGCCACCACGTGATCGCCACCACATTGAGCGAGGCTCAGGCGCAACAGCTGCGCGCCGAATGCATCAGCCGGGGGCAAACGCTGCAGGTTTTCAAGCTTGACATCACCGACCCCGCCGACCGCGCCTTGCTGGTGCCGCTGCAGCTCGATGTGCTGATCAACAATGCCGGAATTGGTGAATCGGGCTCGCTCGCCGAGATCGATCTGGACAGGGTACGGCGTGTGTTTGAGGTGAACCTGTTTGCCACCCTGGCGCTGACCCAGGTCGCTCTGAAAGGGATGATCGCGCGCCAGAGCGGCACCGTGCTGCTGGTCAGCTCCATTGCCGGACGGCTCCCCATGCCCTTCCTCATGCCCTATTCAATGACCAAATTTGCCTTGTCGGCCGCCGGGGCGGGCCTGCGTGCCGAAATGGACCAATTGGGCAAAAACGTTCAGGTGGCGCTGATCGAACCCGGTGCCATCCACACCGGATTTAACCAGTCCATGACCGACAGCAAGTACGCCTGGATGACGGAATCGTCGTATTTTTATGGTCAAGCCGCCAAGTTGCGACGCCAAGAGCGGCGCACTTTTGCCTTTCTGGAGGCACGCGACACCCGCAGCATCGTGGCTCAGATCGTCAAGGCCGCTGAAGCCCACCGGCCCAGGCTGCGTTATGTGGCGCCCTGGGCGCAGGGCCTGATGGTGCGTCTGGCGCGCATGCTGGGCGTTTAGGCGCTGTCGCCTGCGACCGGCCTTGCCTGCTGCAGCGCTTGTATCAGGTCCTGCTCCAGCATCCAGAGCCGGTCCTGGCCCCACAGCACCGGCTGCTCATCCACCCGGAAAGAGGGCACACCCCAGAGTCCACGTGCAAACAGGTCGGCACGGTTGGCTTCTGCCACCTCGCGCCAAGCGTTGTCGGCCAGAGCCGATGCGACGTCCGCCGCGCTCAAGCCCGCCCGGGCGGCGATGATCGACAGGCCCGCGTCGCTGCCGGCATCGATGCCATCGGCAAACACGCCTTGCAAAAATGATTCGGTCAGTGCCGGGCCTTTGCCCTGCCCGATGGCCTTGTGCAAAAGCGCCAGGCCGCGCTCGGTGGGCTTGCCCACAGGGTCCACCACGCTGCCAAAGCGCAGGCCCAGCCGGTCGGCCTCGCGCTTGTTGTCGTGCAGGATATACAACCGTTTGGCCAGCGGCACCGGCAGGCCGCGCATCACCATCGGCAAGACAAAACGCAGCCTCAGTTCCGCCCCGTAATGCTCGGCGAGGCGTCGCACCTGGGCGGCTGCCAAGTAGGTGTAAGGGCTGCGAAACGAGCAGTAAAAGTGGATGACGGGTCGTTGCGACGCACCGGCGATGCCCCGCGTCAACTGCAGTGCGCGCGCGGGCAGCAGCGGCGTGGCTGGCGTGGCAGGCAGCGCAAGCCCGGCCTGGCGCAGGCGTTGTTCCAGGTAATGCAGCCGGTCCGCGCCCCAGTACCACTCGCCCTCAAAATAAAAGGTGGCGCCCAGGTAATGCCCCCACCGCTGGCGCAGGGCCGCACCATGTACCAGTGCTTCCCGGGCCTGTTGCCGAACTTCTGCCGGCAGCGCGCTCGTGTGGGCGTCGGCCGCGCCAGACCACAGCGCATGGCTCAGGTCCGCTAGCTGACGCATCCCATCGGGCTGCATCAGCGCCAGGGCCATCGCCGCCTGCGTTGCTTCGACGCCCCCTGCGCCGGGCTGCTGCAAGAAGCTCGGCGCAGCCAGACCCAGGCTGAGCGCCAGACGGGTTGCGTCACGGCGCGACCAGTCGCGCAGCTTTTGCTGCTCGGGCGCGGCCGAGGCATCGGGCGCCGGCACCAGATGCGGCACCAGGCGCACACGGTACCGCGACTGCAGGCCCGGCAGCTGCAAGGCGGTCAAGTGGCTGTAGGGATCGTCCACCTGATGAAAGTAATGCAGCTCGGGCGTGCGCTGCAGAAGGCGTCGCCTGAGCGCATGGCCGCTGCGTCGCAGACGCTGAAGGGCAGGGCTGGTCAGGGTTTGGGTAAATGCGCGGCCGATGGCCGCCTTGATGACGGACATGGTCAGCTCCTGATCTGCAAGGACGGCGTATGGGCAGGCACCCAGTCATTCTAGGTTTGTCGACCGGCCTGCCGCCACGTGCTGTGCCCGGTAACCCGCCGGTAACTCTGGGCCGCCAAACCGGCCCAATCCGGCGTACGATAGCAACTGTAATTTTGTTACCAAAGACCATGAAACTTCATGCCACTGTCGATGCGGTCACGACCCGTATTCGCGAGCGCAGCCGCGCCTCGCGCAGCGCTTATCTGCAGCGTGTGGTGCAGGCTGGGCAGCGCCCGCCTGGCGCCGAGCGGCTGGGCTGCGCCAATGTGGCGCATGCTTTTGCCGCGCTGCCGGCCAATGACAAGCTGCGGGTGGTGGCCCAGCGCGCGCCCAACATCGGCATCGTCACCGCCTTCAACGATATGCTGTCAGCGCATGCGCCGCTGCAACACTATCCCGACCTGATCAAGGCCGAGGCACGGCGGCTGGGCGCCACGGTCCAGGTGGCCGGCGGTGTGCCTGCGATGTGCGACGGCGTGACGCAGGGCACGCCCGGCATGGAGCTGAGCCTGTTCAGTCGCGATGTGATCGCCATGGCCACCGCCGTGGCGCTGAGCCACGACGTGTTCGACGGCGCGCTGATGCTGGGGGTGTGCGACAAGATCGTGCCCGGGCTGCTGATCGGCGCACTGCATTTCGGTCACCTGCCCACGGTGTTTGTCCCGGCTGGCCCCATGACCTCGGGCCTGTCCAACAACGCCAAAGCCAAGGTGCGCGAGCAGGCGGCACAGGGTCTAGTGGGTCGGGCCGAACTGCTGCAGGCCGAATCGGCCGCTTACCACAGCCCCGGCACCTGCACCTTCTATGGCACGGCCAACAGCAACCAAATGCTGCTCGAAGCCATGGGCCTGCATGTGCCCGGCACCGCCTTCATCAACCCCGGCGAGGGCCTGCGCCAAGCCTTGACGCTGGAAGCGGTGCGTACCGTGCTGGGCCGGCAGGATCAGGCTGCTGCGCAGCCGGTTCCCCCGATCGGGATATTGGTCGATGAGCGTTGCATCGTGAACGCCATGGTGGCCCTGCTGGCGACAGGTGGCTCCACCAACCACCTCATTCACTGGGTGGCGGTGGCGCGCGCTGCCGGCATCGTGATCGATTGGGACGATTTTGCGGCCCTGTCCGAGGTGGTGCCACTGCTGAGCCGGGTCTACCCCAACGGCAGCGCCGACGTGAACCAGTTCCAGGCCGCCGGCGGCCCTGGCTTTGTCATCCGTGAGCTGCTGGACGCGGGCTTCATGCACGCCGATGTGCTGACAGTACGCAGTGGCGGCTTGCGTGAGTTCACCGGCATCCCCGAAGCGGCCGCGACCGGCCTGCGCTGGCAGACTGCCGGTGCCTCCAAGGACGACAGCGTGGTGCGTCCGGCGGCCCAACCGTTCAGCACCAGTGGTGGCCTCAAGCTGCTGCAAGGCCCGCTTGGGCGGGCCGTCATCAAGGTCTCGGCGGTGCCCGAGGATCGACACCTGATTGAGGCACCGGCCCGCGTGTTTGACTCGCAGGATGCATTGCAGGACGCCTTCAAGGCCGGAGAACTGGAGCGTGACGTGGTGTGCGTGGTGCGCTGGCAGGGCCCGCAGGCCAATGGTATGCCCGAGTTGCACAAGCTCACCCCGCCGCTGGCGGTCTTGCAGGGCCGGGGTTTCCGGGTGGCACTGGTGACAGATGGCCGCATGAGCGGCGCCTCGGGCAAGGTCCCGGCTGCCATCCATGTCTCGCCCGAAGCGGCAGATGGCGGGCCTTTGGCGCGCCTGCGCGACGGCGATGTAATCCGGCTGGACGCTGCCGCCGGCCGGCTGGAGGTGCTGGTGCCCGAGGCCGAATGGCTGGCCCGCGATGTGGCGGTCATGCCCGAGGCGCTGCGCGCCGCCAATGGTCTGGGCATGGGTCGCGAACTGTTCGCTGGCATGCGCCGCAATGCTTTAACGGCCGAGCAGGGCGCTTGCAGCTGGCTGTGACCCGAACCCGATTCAAACCGGATAACAAGCCCATGACGACAACTGCTTTGAGTGCGCTGCAAGTGATGCAAGACGCACCGGTCATCCCGGTGATTGTGCTGACAGAGGTGGCGCATGCGGTGCCCATGGCCCGCGCGCTGCTGGCTGGCGGTATCCGCATGCTGGAGGTCACGCTGCGCACACCCCAGGCTCTGGTCTGCATCGAGTCCATTGCGCGCGCGCTGCCCGAGGCCGTGGTCGGTGCCGGCACGGTGCGAAGCCGCGCCGATGCGCTGGCCGCAGCCAGCGCGGGTGCTCGGTTTGCGGTCAGCCCTGGCTTCACCCCTTCAGTGGGCCAGGCGTGCCGTGACGCCGGGCTGGCACTGCTGCCCGGAGTGGCCACCGGCAGCGAGATCATGCTGGCGCAGGAACACGGTTTCACCGAACTCAAGTTCTTCCCCGCGATGCAGGCTGGCGGCCCAGCCATGCTCAAGGCTTGGAGCGGCCCCTTCTTTGATGTCAAGTTTTGCCCCACGGGCGGTGTCACCCCGCAGAACGCGGCAGATTTTCTGGCGCTGCCCAATGTGGTTTGCGTCGGCGGCTCCTGGCTTGTACCGGCCGATGCGCTGGCCAGTGGCGACTGGGCGCGCATCACGCGGCTGGCGGCTGAAGCCCGGGCGTTGGCAAATTCGCGTTAGCGCCAACTCCCAGGGCCACTCAGCGCTGCTGACGCCTTGTTTCGACCTCGCCATTCCCCCAGCCCTTGGGCGGAATAACGCCCGGAAATTTTGCTAAATATATTCAATCGGTGTTATAAATATAAAGCCGTTCCCCTAAGGTGTGCGGTGGTCCCGGCGGTCTTCGTTGGAAGTAGATGCGTGGGCCTAGCGACATGCACCTTGGTGGTGCAGCTTCAAATAACAGCGTTATAACGAGGAAGACATGAAAAACTCTCAATTTGGGTCGTCAAACGGCCGTTCACCCCAGCGCCGCGCCGTGGTTCTGGCGGCCATGCTGGCCCTTGGCGCAGCGCTGCCATCAGGCCATGCCCTGGCCCAAGCCAATTCCCGCAACGTGCCGGCAGCGGAATGGGCGAAGATTCAAGAGGCTGCCCGCAAGGAGGGCAAAGTCGTCGTTTACGCCACCATGGGGCCAGCGGTGCACGACCGCATTGTTGAAGCCTTCAACGCCAGCAACCCCGGCATCAAGATGGAACTGGTGCGGATTGTCGGTTCTGCCCTGACCGCCAAGGTGGAGCAGGAGCGATTGGCACCCAACGTCGCCGGTGGCGACATGATGCTGACTGCGGACATTCGCTGGGCCAGCGACGCGGTCAAAAAAGGCTATCTCAAGACACCGGTGGGCCCGGCGGCGGCTGCCTGGCCTGATGCGTGGATGCGCGGCGGGCAGGTTGCCTTGGTAGCGCCTACGCCCTGGGTGATTCACTACAACACCAATCTGGTCAAGACCCCGATCACCGGCTACCAAGACTTGCTGCGACCCGAACTGGCCGGCAAAGTCGGCGGTACGTCCCTTGTGGCCGAGGTGGTGACGTTGTTTTACAAATGGGTGGACGAGACCAACCCAGGTTTCATGGAGAAATTCGCCGCGCAAAAGGTCAAGATGTACCCCAGCACGGTGGCCTCGGCCAACTCAACGGCCTCTGGCGAGATCGCTGCCGGTATCTTTTCGGTGATCCCGGTGGACAACGCGCTGCATGCCCAAAAGGCGCCGTTCAAAACCGTGATTCCCAACCCATCGTATGGCTTCGCCTATGGCGCCGCCATTGTCAGCTGGGCCAAGAACCCCAACGCCGCCTTGGTGGCGCAGGACTTCATCATGTCCGTCAAGGGCCAGGCAGCGCTGGTGGGCAATGGCGAGGCCGGTAGCCCGATCCCCGGCGTGGCTGGCTCACTTGATCTGTCCAAGGTCAACCTCCAGCTCATCGACTGGGACAAGGTGACGCCAGAGGCTGTGAAAGCCTACGAGACCCGCTGGAACACGCTCTTTGGCGCACGGTGACAGTTTGATGGCGTCTGCAGGCAGCCCGGGCCGGGCATGGTGGGGCCCGGGTGGCTTGGTGCGGCGTCAGGCCGTGCCGCAACTGGCCTGGGTGCTGCTGGCATTAGCCGTCGGTTTCTTGGTGTTGTGGCCGGTGCTGCAGTTGCAGTGGCGGGCTTTCGCAGAGGGCGGCTCGGCGTTTTCACGCTTGATGGCGCTGCCTCGGATTGGCACGACCCTGACGACCACCGTGGTCCTGGCGGTCTTGTCGAGCCTGCTGGCGGTGGTGATCGGCACCCTGCTGGCCTGGTGCGCCTCAATGTTGCCGCAACGGGTGCGCCGGGTCGGTGAGCTGGCGCCGCTGCTGCCCCTGGTGGTGCCGGCAGTGGCCGCCGTGACCGGATGGATTTTCCTGCTGTCACCCCGGGTCGGTTACCTGAACATGTTGCTTCGCAGCCTGCCGGGTCTGGACGGTCTGGAAGAGGGGCCGTTCAACATCTACAGCGTGACCGGGATCATCATCATCACCGGCATGTTGCTGAGTTCCTTTGTGTATGTGTTCGTGTTCACCGGCCTGAAGAACATGGGCCAGGAACTCGAAGCCGCTGCGGCGGCCTGCGGCGCCTCACCGGCTATGCGATTTTTCACGATCACGCTGCCCTTGTTGCGGCCATCGATCATTTTTGCCACCGGGGTCGTCTTCCTGCTCGGTCTTGGACAGTTCACAGCACCACTTTTGCTGGGACGGACCGCAAAGATCGATGTGCTGACCACCGAGATGTTTTATTTGACAGAACGTTTCCCGATTGATTTTGGCTTGGGCGCAGCGCTGGGCTCGCCCATCCTGGTGTTAGGGCTGATGGTGGTGCTGATGCAAAAGCTGGCGCTGGGTGAGCAGCGTCGTTTTGTGGTGGTCTCTGCCCGCTCCAAGTACAACCTGCGCGAGACCCGCTGGTGGGCGGCGGTCGTCATCGGCTTTTACCTGTTGGTCACGACGGTGCTGCCCCTGCTGGCCCTGATTTACGTGTCTGTGTCGCCTTTCTGGACGGGCTCGCTGATCGTGCCAGAGCTCACACTGCGGCACTGGAGTTCGGTGCTCGGCAACAAAGGCCTGGTCGATGCGATATGGACCAGCGTTGCCACCTCCGTGATCGGCATTGCCATCCTGATCCCACTGGGCTTCTTCATGGCCTTTGCCTTGTTGCAGTCGACCCGCATTGCCAAGCCGGTGCGCATGGCGATTGATCTATTTGCCACACTGCCCATCGCTGTGCCGGCCTCGTTGATGGGCTTTGGTCTGCTGTTTGTCTATTCGCAGCCGCCCATCCAGATCTACGGCACCACCGCCGTGCTGGTGGTCACTTACGTCACGCTGATGCTGGGGCATTCGACACGCCTGCAGTTCACCACGTTGGTGGCAACCGGGCAGGAGTTTCTGGAGGCCTCCAAGGCCTCTGGCGCCGGCCCGATGCGCTCGCTGTTTCAGGTGCTGCTGCCCATGTGCCGCAAGGGCATTGCGGCCACAGCCGCGCTGACCTTTGTGCTGCTGTTCCACGAGTTCAGTGCATCGCTGATGGTGCGCTCGGCCCGGACGCAGGTCATTGGCAGTGTGATGTACGACGTGTGGGCCGGCGGCATCTATTCCCAGGTGGCCGTGCTGGCCTTGATCATGGTCGTGGTAACGGTCATCGGGGTCTGCATCGCGGGCTGGCTGGGTGGCACTGACCCGACACAACAAAAGGGCTGATACGTGAAGGAACTCCAAGTTGAAAAACTCGTGAAGCGCTACCCCGGCCGCGAGCAGGTGGTGGCGGTTGATCGGGTCGATGTTGAAGTCCAGGCCGGCGAGATGCTGGTGCTGCTGGGCCCTAGTGGCTGTGGCAAGACCACACTGCTGCGCTGCGTGGCGGGCCTTGAGGAAGCGCAGGAGGGGCGCATCTTGCTCGAGGGCAAAGCTGTTTTTGATTCGGTCAGTGGCCTGAACCAGCCCACCCATTTGCGCGACATCGGCATGGTGTTCCAGAACTATTCGCTGTGGCCTCACATGTCGGTGCAGCGCAATGTCGAATACCCGCTGCGTGCGCGCAACATCGGTGTTGCCCAGCGTGCAGCGCGCGCGCGCGAGGTGCTGGAGGTGGTGCAGTGTGGCCACCTGGCCGACCGCTACCCCGCCATGCTCAGCGGTGGCCAGCAGCAGCGCATCGCGCTGGCCCGCGCCCTGGCGCCACGGCCCAAGATCATGCTGCTGGATGAGCCCTTGTCCAACTTGGACGCGCTGCTTAGAGTGGAACTGAGGGCCCATTTGCGTGCCATCCACCGCGAGGTGGGCTTCACCGGCATCTATGTCACGCATGACCAGATTGAGGCATTCAATTTGGGTACCCGGGTTGCGGTGATGAATGCGGGTCGCATTGAGCAACTCGACAGCGCCAGCAATGTGTATGAGCGCCCGGCCACCGAGTATGTGGCGCGCTTCCTCGGCATCCGCAATGCCCTCACGCTCACGCGCGATGCCGGCTGGACCTCGGATGCTGGCCCGCTCGGCGGTAACCTGCAGGCGCTGACCCAGCACAAGGGTCCGCTGCGCCTGTTTGTGCGCCCGCAGCAACTGCATCTGCACGCCGCTGGCACGGCGTCGCTACCGCCCGGCCACATCGCGCTCCAGGGTGGGCGCGCGGTCGACGTACTCTATTCAGGCTCGGAGGTCGATTACGTGGTGGACGTGGGCGGCGTGTCGTTGTTCGTGACCAACCCGGTGGGCCCAAGCCGGTACACGTCTGGCGAGGCCGTCACGGTGTCATTCGCCGGGGAGCACGCCTTGCTCTACGCCAACGGCGTACTGGTCAAGGGCTAGGGGCCACTCAGGCCTTGAAGAGCTTGTCGAACTTGAGCTTGTAGTCGCGCTGAAACTCCGGCGTGTAGCGGAACACGTCCCAGGGCTGCATGGTCTTGGCATCGAGTGAGCCCGGGATGCCAGGGATGACGCTAGCGGTTTCGCCGGTCCCGTTCCAGATGCCCTGGCCGCGGCGCGACATCATGTAATCGAGAAACACCAGAGCGGCGTTGGGCCGTCTGGAATGCGCCACGGCGGCGATCACGTCCGCGCTGGCAAAGGCAGGGTTCGGCTGCACCACTTTCATGGGCGCCCCCTGTGCAATCAGGGTGTTGGCGACAGCATGGATGCCGTACAAGCCGGCTGCCGTCTCGCCGGCGGCAATGCTCTGGAACAATGGCAACACACCCACCGTGAGCTTGGGTTTTTGCGCGGCGAACTGCGCCAGGAAATCCGCGCCTTGGGTCTTTTCGATCCACTCATAGAAGGCAAAAACGGTCTCGGCGACCAGGTCAGAGCTACCCACCTTGCCCTTGAGCTCGGGCCGCAACAGGTCGCGCATGCTGGTGATGGGTGTCTTGACCATATTGGTGTTGTAGGCCACCACAAAAGGCATCACGGCAACGATGGGCACGGCGCCGTACAGCAGGCTCTCCTTCGGGTAGTCTGCGGTTGCCGGGCCAACGGGTTTGAGGAAGAAGTTTTCCTGCGACTTCTCTCGGTACCAGATGGCATTGGCGTACTGGGTGATGTCCGCACCGTCGAGCTTGCTGGACTTTTCAGTCTCGATGGCCTGCATGTGCGTCACGGCCGTGAGCAGGCGGCGGTATTCCACCTTGATCTCGGGGTATTGCGCCATGAAGTCTTTGGTCACCCTGTCCAGCACCTGGGGCACGGCCTGGTGGTAAATCACCAGGCTGCCTTCTTTCTTGGCGGCAGCCACAATGCGCTGCCAGTTGGCATCGCCTTGCTGGGCGCTCGCCCTTGGCGTCGTCAGGGCCAAGGCGCCCAGTGCGCCTAGGGTGCCAAGCGTTCCTAAGGCACTGCGGCGGCTCACAGAATTGCGTTTGTCGTCATGGGTCATCGTTGTCTCCTTGTTAAATCATCATCTGCTTCAATCGTGATCGCGCCATCAGCTCATGGTCAGCCCGCCATCGAGCGGCATGGCCACACCGGTGATCCACGACGACTCGTCGCTGGCCAGGAACAGGGCCAGGTTGGCGCAATCTGCGGTCACGCCCAGGCGGCGCAGCGGGTGCCTGGCGGCGACCACCGCCTGCTGCTCTTCAAGGCTTGAGGTGTCGTTCGCATTGGCCGCCCGCGTTTTCCAGACCCCGGCCACCAGCGGTGTGGGGATCGAACTCGGGCATATCGCATTGCAGCGGATGTTTTGCGGACCGTACTGCGCGGCAATCTGCCGCGTCAGACCCACCACGCCAGTCTTGGCCGCCGAGTAGTGCGGGATGTCGGGAATGCCGATCAGCCCTGCCGTGCTCGACTGGTTGATGATGGACCCACCACCGCCCGCGATCATGTGCGGAAGCGCGTATTTGGACGACAGCCAGACGCTGGTGAGGTTGATCGTGATCATCCGGTTCCACTGTTCCAGCGTCATGTCGATGGCGTTGGTGGCCTCAGCAATGCCTGCATTGGCGTAGAGCACATCGAGCTTGCCGAAGGCGGCCACGGTCTCGGCCACCATGCGCTCAATGTCCTGTGCCTGGCTCACGTCGACGGTGGAAGCGATGGCGCCATGGCCGGCGAGCCGCGCGGTTTCCCGCACCGCCTCGGCCTGGATGTCGGCGCACATCACGCGTGCGCCCTCTGCTGCGAACAGTTCGGCGGTGGTCCGGCCGATGCCGGAGGCTGCGCCGGTGACGATCGCGACCTTGCCTTCAAGTCTTCCTGCCATGGTTTTTGTCTCCTGATGGCTCGGCGCCTCAGTGTTTGGGGCCCGTGTCTTTGTGGATGAATTCGGTGATGAAAGGGGCAATCACCTCGCCGTTGATCTTGCAGTCGATCACCATCGGGCCCTCCGGCTTGGCCAGCAGGGGTGCGAGCTTTTGAAGGTCATCCACCGAACGCACGGTGTGGCAGTCAAAGCCCAGTGGTTCAGCCATGGGGGCAAAGTCCACATCAAAAAACTCGGCCTTGGCAACCGGCATGTTTTGGCCGCGCAGGATGTGGACTTCGGCGCCATAAGCTGCATCGTTCATCACCACCACGATCATCGGCAGGTCTTCGCGAATGATGGTTTCGATTTCGCCCATGGACATCAGCATGCCGCCGTCGCCGATCATCACGACCACCGTCCGGTCCGGCCGGCCGCGCGCGACACCGATGGCGGTGCCCAGGCCCAGCCCCACCGAGCCCGAGTCCAGACTGTGCGTGAAGTGGCTCGGGTCGGGCACCGAAAAATAGGCCCAGTTGGCCATGAAGTTACCACCGTCGTAAACGATGTGGCGGTTGTCGGGCAGCATCCGGCTTAGCTCCAGCGTCAGGATGCGCGGGTCGATGGTGCGGGCGGTGTGGGCCACCTGGAAATCCATGGTGTGCTCAAAGGCTGCAATCTCGGCGCGCACCTGCTCAGTGTGCCATGGCTTGTCTGCTGCGCTGCGTTGGGGCAGGGCGGCCTTGAGCTGCTCGGCGACCAATCTGGCGTCGCCCACGATGCCGACATCGGCAGGCCACCAGCGGTTGATGTTGGTGCGTACGCTGTCCACATGGATCACGGGAACGGCTGGCAGCGCGATGCCCGAACTCATGGTCAGCGAGTTCAATGCCACGCCGACCGCCAGCACGCAATCGGCCTGTTCAATGTAACGGCGTGCCACCGAGGTCGACGAGGACCCCAGGATGCCCAGGTTATAGGGGTTGTCGCGAAACAAATCCTTGGCCTTGAGTGCATTGACCAGCAGCGCCCCAGTCTGCTCGGCCAGCGCCTCCAGCGCCTGCCGCGCGCCGGCGCGATGGGCGCCCACCCCGGCGACGATCAGCGGCCGGCGCGCTTGGCGAAGCAGGCCGGTGGCGGTGTCGATGGCCGACTGGCGCCCGGCCTGCGGCTTCGGTGCTGCCGACAGTTTTACCGGCGATGGCCCGTCGCTGATGTTGGTGTAGCCCACCTGCACGTCGGTCGGCAACAGCAGCACCGAGGTCTTGCCAAGCGAAGCCTCGGCCACAGCGTCCGCCAGCGACTGACGCGCGGCGTCGGCGCTGCTGGGTTGAAAGGTCGGGATACCGCAGGCCCGGATCACGGTGGCGGCAGGAAAGGCCTTGAGGTCTGGCCCCAGCCCATTGACGATCCCGCGACCAATGGGAGAGTCACCGCTGATGATCAGCACTGGCATGCCGGACTTGGCGGTCGAAATCGTGCCATGCATGGCATTGGCCATGGCCGGACCGCGGCCCACCAGCGCCACCCCGAGCTTGCCGGTGGCGGCGGCATAGCCCATGGCCATCATCACCGCGTTGGTTTCGTGGCGCGCGCCAATCATCCGCACGCCCATGGCGTCGAGCGTTGAAAATATCTGGCAGATGCAGTCGCTCATGAGGCCGAACACAGTGTCGACGCCAAGCGCCTTGAGGTCTTCGGCCAGGACCTCGTAAACGGGAACAGTACGCATACAGTGTGTCTCCTAATGGGCTATTGGGAGGCCTCGACAGCCCCGCTTCGCCACAAGTTTATATTGGAAAACAGTTTTAAATATAAATTATGATGTGGTCAAATACTTCCAGTGTGTTGGGGGGTTAATTTCTGTGGCTGACCCAGCGTCTGCGCACATAGCAGTGCCGACCGCTGGGCAGACCCAAACCAGACGGAGACAAGTGCATGAGCAATGACCAGGCGGCCGATCGGACGCAGATTCAGTACACCATGGCGGTTTACTGCAACAGCGTGGACAGTGGCGATGTGGAGGGCGTGGTGTCGGTCTTCATGCCTGATGGTCGTCTGGAGTTGTCGAGCGGCACCAAGGCGGCTGGCCGCGACGCCATCCGGGCCTTCTACACGCCGGTAATCGGTCCGGCCCGTCCTGACCGCGCGCCCGATGGCTCGCTGCCATTGCTGCGCCATAACCTGACCACGTCCCGCGTTGAGTTTGTTGACGATGACACTGCCCAGGGTTGGACCTATTTCATGTCCTTGACCAAACATGGCCTGGACCACGCCGGTCGCTATATCGACACCTTCCGGCGCCAGGGCGAGCGCTGGCTGATTGCTGACCGGCGGATCGCGGTTGAGTGGTACGGCAGCCCGTCCTGGTACGAGTCGGTCCGCCTCAAAGCGGTGCCGGCAAGCGGGGGCTGAGCCATGCACAGCGTGGCAGAGCTGCGGCTGCGCGCGCGGGCCCGCCTGCCTCGCGTTGTTTTTGATTTCATTGACGGTGGGGCTGGCAACGAGGCCACGCTGCAGCGCAATGAGAGCGCCTTCCAAGACATGCGGCTGCTGCCCAGGGTGTTCGCACCCTGCCGCAGCCGAGACCTCTCCACCACCTTGCTGGGCCAGCGCTATGGCATGCCGTTTGGGGTTACCCCGATGGGGCTGTGCAACCTGGCCTGGCCGGGCACTGATCTGGGCTTGGCTCGGGCCGCCGCCAAAGCGGGTATCCCCTACGCCCTGTCCACAATGGCCAGCACGTCGATCGAGGACATAGCCCGTGCCGCGCCGGATCACACCTGGTTCCAGCTTTACGTGGGCGGTGATGCGCCGGTGGCCGATGGTTTTCTGGAGCGTGCGCTGGCGGCTGGCATCCGAACTCTGGTGTTGACGGTCGATGCCAATTTTGCCGCCCGACGACTGCGCGATCGGCGTAATCACTTTGCATTACCTCTGCGACCGACGCCCCGTCTGCTGGCCGACCTGCTGACGCATCCGAGCTGGTCGCTCGCCACCTTGGCCGCTGGTGCACCCACCTTCGAGAACTTCAAGCCCAGCGCCAGCAACCCACGCCGCATTGACATTGCGGACATGTTGAAGGCCTTGGCCCTGGCGGAGATCAACTGGGACCTTCTGGCCCACGCGCGGGCGCGCTGGCCGCACAAGCTGATTGTTAAAGGGGTGCTGCACCCGCAAGACGCCCAACGGATCGCCGCCATGGGCGCCGACGGTGTGGTGGTGTCCAACCACGGCGGGCGGCAATTGGCTTCGGTCCCCACGTCCATCGAGGCACTGCCGGCGATCCGGCAGGCGGTGGGGCCGGATTTTGCGGTGCTGCTCGACAGCGGCGTTCGCAGTGGTGATGACATCGCCAAGGCCTTGGCTGCCGGTGCTGACTTTGTGTTGCTTGGGCGAACCTTTCTTTATGGCACGGGAGCGCTTGGGGCTGAACGCGGCCCAGCAGTCACCATCGACATCCTGCGCGGTGAACTTGACACGGCGATGGCCCAGCTGGGCTGCAGTACCGTGCAAGAGCTTCGCTCGGCAGCTTTCTTTCCCCCATTGTCCTGGCCCAACCGCCAGAGCGGAGGCTCCCAGTGAGTTCACCTGTTCCCGCCCACGTGCCAACCGACCGGGTGGTCGAGTTCGACCGTTTCACTTCACCGGTGCTGCAACGCTGCCCGCACCGTGGGGTGGCAGAGCTTTTCAAGAACAGCCCCGACATCTTTTACACCACCGGTGACCGCGGGCACTGGGTTGTGGCCAGCGCCACCTTGGCGCGCGACATGCTGCGCCAGACTGACAAGTTTTCTAGCGACCCGGTGCACAACCCTGCCAACGCGCGCAAGCCGCCCACCCTGCCGAACCAGGCCGACCCGCCCTTGCACACCGAGTTGCGCCGCATCATCAACCCCTTTTTCTCGCCTGCTGGCGTGCAGAAGCTGGAGCAGAGCGTGCGCCAATTGGCGGGCGAACTCATTGACGAGGTTTTAGGGCGCGGCCATTGCGAGTTCTTGCGTGAACTGGCCCAACGGTTTCCCGTGCAGCTGTTCATGCGCATGACCAACGCCCCCATGGAAGACCGCGAAATGCTGGTGGCCAAGGTGGACCGATTCACCCGTGCGCCCGACATTCAAGAGCGCCTGGCGGCTTTGGGTGAGCTGGGCGATTACCTCAAGGGCATGATCGCCGAGCGCGAGCGCGCACCCGGTGACGACCTGGTCAGCCTGGCCGTGCACGGCACGGTTCATGGCCGCAGACTGACGGACGATGAGAAGCTGGGCATGGTCAACCTCTTGTTCCTGGGCGGCCTGGACACGGTGGCGGCGATGCTGTCTTTCATCATGGCCTACCTGGGCCAGCATCCGGCGCAGTACCAGCGCCTGGTGAGCGACCCAGAGCTGATCGGCAACGCGATTGAGGAGTTGATGCGGGTGCACGGTGTGGCCGGCATGGAGCGCGGCGTGACCGCCGACATGGACTATGCCGGCGTCAGCTTCAAGGCCAAGGACCGGCTGGTGTTTTTGCCGCATGTCTACGGGCTGGATGAGGCCCTGGTGGACGACCCGTTCCGGGTGGACTTTGATCGGCCCATCAGCAGCCACCTGGTGTTCGGCTCCGGCCCCCACCGCTGCGTGGGCTCGCACCTGGCTCGGTTGGAGATGAAGGTTTTTATTGAAGAGTGGGCGCGCCGTATTCCAGTGTTCTCAGTGGCGGCCGAAGGCGATCTGCCCACCCGCGGCGGTCTGGTCTGGTCACCGGTTGCCGTGCCGCTGGTATGGCCTGTGGCCGACACTGTGGCCGACACCTTGGCCGGTCAATACCAGGGCGCCGCCGCATGAAGATCATTGTTGACCGCCAGGTTTGTGCGGGCCATGCCCTGTGCGCTGCCAAGGCGCCCGATGTGTACCAGCTGGACGGTGAGGGCTACTGCTGCTCCAACGGCGCCACCGTGCCGCCGCACTTGCACGAGCAGGCGCGCCTGGGTGCGCGGCATTGCCCCGAGGCTGCCATTTTGTTGGTGGATGACGAGGATGCCCCCTGATGCCTGCAATCACCTTTATTGCCGCCGATGGCAAGTCGCAAACCCTGCAGGTTGAGCCGGGTCAGTCGGTGATGCACGTGGCTGTTGAGAACGACATCCGCGGCATTCTGGCCGACTGCGGAGGCTCTTGCTCCTGTGCTACTTGCCACTGTTACCTGGATGAGGCCTGGGCCTCACGTTTCCCGCCCGCGTCGGTGGAAGAGGCTGAGCTGGTCTCGTTTGCCTTTGACCCGCTGCCCAGCAGCCGGTTGTCCTGCCAGTTGCAGCTTGGGCCCGAGCACGACGGTCTGGTGATCCGCCTGCCCAAACGCCAGATTTGATTCAAGTCAGTCAGCCGCCTGCAGCGCTGCCTTGTGCGGTTGGCGTTGGCGGGTGGGGCAGGTGGCTGATCAGCGTTTGTGAAAAGCCCCCATCCACCGCAATGATCTGCCCGCTGACGTAAGAGGCGTCGTCTGACAGCAGGAAGGCAACCACCTTGCCCAGCTCGATCGGCGTGCCGATGCGGCGCAGCGGCATCATCATGCGACGTTTCTCATGCAACTCGGGGACAGAGTACACCGCCTCGGCCATCGCTGTGCGAATCAGCCCGGGTGCGACGGCATTGACGCGCACCCCCAGCGGCCCCCATTCCTGCGCGGCATGGCGGGTAAAGGCCGAGACGCCGGCCTTTGACATGGAATAAAAGCCTGCACCTGGTTGCGGATTCTCTGCGGCTATCGACGAGATGTTGACCACCGCGCCACCCGTCTGCTGCAGGTGCGGCAGTGCAGCCTGTGCCAGGCGGACCATGCCCTTGAGGTTGACCTCATAGACCAGATCGAGATCAGCTTCAGAGGTATCGGCCAGTGCCGAGCGGCGGATGATCCCGGCGTTGTTGACCAGTGCATGCAGCGCACCGCTCACCGCCACGGCGCTGCTGATCAGGGCGCCAGGATCGGTGCGAATATCGCCAGGTAGCGCCCTGCCGCCGACCGCCTGGGCGACCCGCAGTGCAGAGGGAGCGTCAATGTCGTTGACCAGCACATGCCAGCCCCGCTGTGCAAGAACCTGCGAGATGCCCTCGCCGATGCCTGCACCGCCCCCTGTGACCAACACCGTTGGTTTGCCCATATGGCCTCCTGTGCCAGAATGAATTAAAACGAATCCGGTGGATTCTCGCTGATCAGGACCGCTACACCAAGAACGACAGACCAAGAACGGCAACCCTTAGAACTGGACGCCCCCATGAGCCAATTTTTTCCACGCCTGTTTTCGCCGATGCGCGTCGGCAGCACTGAAATCCGTAACCGCATTGTGTTTGCCGGGCACGGTTCGCGATTTGTCGACTGGCACAGCTTCCATCTCAACGAACGACAAGCGCATTATTTGGCTGAACGTGCGCGCGGTGGCGTTGGCCTGATCATTCAGGGCTCATCCATGGTGCACCCGACCGGGCTGGCGGCAGCGGGCGTGAACGAGGTCTGGTCTGACGATTCCATTCCGTCCTACGCCCTCATTACTAATGCCGTGCACGAAGCCGGCGCAAAAATCTTCGGCCAGTTGTCGCACCTGGGTCGGCAGGGCCACGGCTTTGCCACCCACCGGGAGTTGTGGGCGCCCTCAGCAATCCCAGACCCGGCCAGCCGTATCGTGCCCCATGCCATGGACCGGCGCGACATCGACGAACTCGTGGATTGCTACCGCAGCGCCGCGCGTCGGCTGGCGACGGCTGGATTCGACGGGGTCGAGGTCTATCTGGCGCATGGCTATCTGCTGGCGGAGTTTCTCTCGCCCTTCAGCAATACCCGTCAGGACGCCTATGGCGGTTCGCTGGAAAACCGTTGCCGCCTGCCGCTGCGGGTGATCGATGCGGTACAAAAAGAAGTGCCTGGATTCCCGGTTGGTATACGGGTCAGCGCCGACGAATTCGTCCCCGGCGGTATCAACCCGCCGGAGTGCAATGCCATCCTTGAGCACTTGCTGGACCGGGTGTCGGTTGACTACATCAGCGTCAGTCAATCCAACTACGCGTCGATCGACCGCATGATCCCGGACATGAGTTTCCCCCGGGCACCGTTTGTGCACTACGCGGCCCAGGTGCGGCAGGTGGCAAGGGGCATTCCCGTGTTGGCTGTTGGCCGCCTGGTGACACCGGAGCAGTGTGAGACCCTGTTGGAGAATGACACAGCGGATGCGGTCTGCCTGGTGCGCCCGCTGATCGCCGACGCCCAGTGGCCTGACAAGGCCCGTGAAGGGCGCCGTGAGGACATCCGCGAATGCATTTCTTGTAACGTGGGTTGTCGGGGTGGTCCGCATCGCGGGACACCGATCGCCTGCCTGGTCAACCCGGTGGTGGGCTACGAGGCCCAATACGGCGCCGGCAAGATTCTGCCGACCACATCGCCACGCAAGGTTTTGGTCGTCGGGGGTGGCCCCGGCGGTTTGAAGGCTGCAGAGACAGCCGCCTCGCGCGGCCATCAGGTGACGCTATTGGAGGCCACGGGTCAGCTCGGTGGCCAGGTGCTGGTGGCGGCAGCTGCCATGCCCTACCGTGATGAGTTCGCCAACAGCGTACGCTTTCTTGAACAGCAGGTCCGTAAGCTCGGTGTCGATGTCCAGCTGCACACACGTGCGACCACCGCAAGCGTGATCGCGGCGCAGGCCGATGTGGTCATCGTGGCGACTGGCTCAAGCCCTGGCCGCCCGGCGATCCCGGGTGCCCATCTGCCCCATGTGTGCACAGTCCACGACGCAATCGCGCATGGCGTGAAAGGCCCCAAGGTGGTGGTGCTGGATTCTGGAGAATCTGACTGGAAATGCCTCACCACGGCAGAAGCCTTGGCGGCGGCGGGGCACGCCGTCACCATCGTGTCGCCGGTGCCTATTGGTACTGAAATGGACGCGTTTTCAAAACCGCCGATGTTGCGCCGTTTGCGGGCCGCGAACGTGCAGTCCATCGAGCTGCACTCGGCCGTGGCGATAGAACCCGGACGATTGCAGTTGCGCGGGAACCTGAGTGGCGAGACGCGCTGGATCGACGCCGACGCCGTGGTCTTGTCCTGGTACGGCGTGGCGGAAGACGCCCTGGTGCAGGCACTGCGCGACATCGACGGTCTTGAACTGCATTCGGTGGGCGATTGTCTGGCACCGCGGCGCGCGATCGACGCGATTTGGGATGGTTTTCGGATCGGCATCGCGGTCTGACAGCGTCTGCTTGGCCAGCGGTGCCGCCCTTACAAATCCTTCATCAAGCGCAAGGCGTCATAAATCGCCGCATGCGTGTTGCGGGTTGTCAATTTCTGGCGTTTTAGACAGCGACTCTCGGCCAGACTCAATGAAGGCGATAAAACCACCGCAGCAAGAGGCGGTTGTGCGGTTTAACCTAAATCCGGCAGTTACCCCGTTGCCGGCAAGGCGTCCGGTGGTCTGAACGGCCCTAGTGTGGGCGCGATCTTATCGCTCACGTAGCGCATCAGCACGGCCCATGGGTCTTTCGTCTTGAACTGCTCCGCAGTGAGCGTGACATGCTGCAAAGCCGCGCGGACATTGGCGATCAACGATTTGAGGATGCTGGCCTTGCCATGCATGGGCGTCAGGTACAGCGTGGTCTGCCCGGCATGACTGGCCGCCTTGCCCACTGCCGCCAGCAGCAACGGGCGACTCGTGATGGCCTCCATGCGTGCGCTGGGGTTGGCGGCGCGGCAGTACCAACTCCACCAGTTGTACGTCAACGCACAGGCCCGCGCCGTGGTCTGGCAGCGGTTGATGTCCTGCGTGGTGAAGCCGCTCATCCCCCACTGGTTCTTCAACTCGTCAAAGCCGTTCTCGCAATCTGCCCGGTCGCGGTAGAGCTGTCCGATGGCCTCGATCGGGTAGGCCACGTCGGTGACCATCACCGCGTACTCCCACAGCCTCTCTCCCTCGTGCACGCTGGGGCCCGCCAACTCCAGCCTGAGCTGCTTGTCATCGACCCGGCGCTCGCGGGCGATCCCACCCCGAATGCGCTGGCGCACGATGACCACACGCCGCTTCTTGCTCCAGCCGTGCAGTTGCAATTGGTCTTCGACCATCTGGCAGCCCTGGTTGTCAGCCCGGCTCCAGTCCTGGCGGGCAAACTGCCGCGCCACCAGGCGCTGCACATTGGCCGTCTGGCGCAGCCGCAGCAGGTAGGGCTGACCTCGGCCCTCCAACTCCAGCAGAATGCCTTCGTTGCCGTAACCCGAGTCGCCCCTGACCATCGCCGGGCGTTTGTCGCCCAACTCGTCGAGCAGACGCCCCAGCGCCGCTCTGGCATGTCCGCTGGTGTGCTGCTTGCCCGAGCTCACCTGCACGTCCAGCACAAGGCGCAGATTGCCCACCCAGAAGGTGTGCAGCACGTGGCTGGGTCGCTTGGGTTTGGCCGGGTTATAGCCCAGCTCGGCGCCCTCCTGGCGCCCATACAGCGGCTTGATCGTCGCGTCGATGTCCAGCACCCACGGTTTGTCCAGCGCTTCGCGCACGGAGTGCATCAGCGCCGGTCGCATCCACGCCGTGCTGGCGGTCTCGTCGACACGCTCCAGGGCTCGGCGCAGCGCATCTTCGCTGACCACCTTGTTCATGCCCAACGCCTGCGCGGCCACCGCGTCCCCACGCAGTGCGGTGATGTGTGCATAACGTCGGTGTCCGGCCAGCATCCCCATCATCAACGTGCCCAGCACGTCGCGTTTGTCCGGGGCGTTGCCGCTTTGGTACTACAGCGGGCAACCCGACACCCAGCGCTCGAACACGCCCGTGGCAGCCAGGAATTCGGCGAAGAACACCAACTGCCCGTGCGGCGTGGCCGCTGCACCCACGTCCCAGCGCACGTGCATTCGACCTCCCAGCGTGTCTACCACCTGTGGCTGATCTCCACCCTCTTCGACCCTGGCCAGGGTCGCCATTCGCCTGCGTTTGCTTTCACCCATCGGGTGAGTGTGCCAAATCGGCATAAACCCGCGTCAGCACTCAATTAACGGGCGTCTACAGCAACTGAACTGCGTTTTTTAGGTTTAAACTGTATGCGGTCGCGGTGGCAAGTCGACCCTGAAGTGCCTTTTCAGGATATCTGCAATGTTTTCATAGCAGGAACCGAAGCGCACGACCTGCAGTGTCTCGCAGTGCAGGAGGGTTGAAGACGCTTGCCACAAGTGGTATTTCATTAAGCCGTAGTCGATCACGACGTCGGCGATACCTGTGATCTCAGGCTCCATGTCCTCCACGCGAAACTTGGTGCCATGCATCGACAGGTTAGCCGATGATCCAAATAGCAATGTTTGCCGCTCACAGCTGAGCCGCGTAATCTCACGATGAAATGGGCCAGCGTTAAGCAGCATCAGCAGAGTGTCGTCTTTGGTACTGCGCTCATAGGTGTCAGGGTCAAGGCCGCGCAGCAACGGGTGGTCGCTTTGGCAAGGTGCAATCAACCCTAGGGGTAGGTCATAGTCTTTGGTGATGGCCTCCACGATCAATTTACCGCGTGCACTCACCACGTGAAGCTCGCGATGGAGGTCGTCGTTCCCCAACATGGCGTTCAGCTTGCTTGGTGCACGCTTCTTCGTGTCGAAGATCTTGCGCAAAGCAGCTGCCCGCGCCGCAATCAGCGAATACCCCACATCATTCGGCAAAATCGCGATACCAGCGTTTTCCATGATGTTCATGGCGCGAAGTGCATCTCCCTTGACATTCAAGACGGTCATTTTTCTTCCTCTTTGTGTGAGTCTTGTTCAACAACGGTACGCAGCCAGCGCGCACTTCGCCCTCCAATAGGGGGTCCCACTAATTCCTGCACCATAGCCACGACAGACATCAAGGCTACTAAGTCAATGCCGGTGTGCAGGCCACATTGGCTTGCCATCAAGACCAAGTCTTCGGTAGCAAGATTACCTGCTGCACCGGGCGCAAATGGGCATCCGCCCAGGCCGCCCACGCTCGCATCAAATCGTCGAATGCCGAGTTGAATGGCAGCCCATGCATTGGCCAGCGCCATACCGCGCGTATCGTGCAGGTGCAGCCCAAGCTGCATCGGGGAAAAATGCACCAGCAGCAGTTGGAGAACGTCTTGTATTTGCACTGGCGCGGCGGCACCGATTGTGTCGGCGATAACAGTTTCTCGGGCTCCGGCATCGGCCACACGCAAGGCCAGGTCCCTCACACGGGACGGCGGAATGATTCCTTCGAAGGGACATTCAAAGGCAACGGCCACATAGGCGCGAGTCGCCAAACCTAGGTCGGTTGCACGTTTGAGCGTGGTGACACATATCTGTGTCGCCATGTCGAGGTCCATGCCGATGTTTTTTCGATTCATGGTGTCGCTCGCAGACAGTACCACCGCGATGCTGTTCGCCCCTGCGGCTATGGCTCTGTCGAGGCCGCGCAAATTGGGCACCAGAACCGATATATTGTCGCGATCCCGTCTGACAATTTCAGGCAGCAAAACATCTGCATCTGCCATCTGCGGAACTGATTTAGGGGAGACAAAGCTGGTTGCCTCTATGTTCATCACTCCTGCCGCAGACAAGCCCTGAATCAGCCGCAGTTTATCCGCGGTGGCGACCATTGTTCGTTGACTCTGAAGTCCATCGCGCGGACTCACGTCAGTAATCGTGAGAACGTCCATTAATTAGCCGCCTACAAAACCCGCTTGGCACAAGGCTTCGATGCGAGACTGTGAATAACCTAACATGGACGATAGAACTGAGCGCGAATGTTGCCCTAGACCTGGGGGCGCGCCATAGTAGGTGGCACTAGTTTCCGAGAATTTGATAGGGTTTCCGGGCATCCGGACCTTCTCGCCTGTGCCGAGTTCCACTGTCACCACCATGTCACGCGCCAGTATTTGCGGATCCGTCAGCGCTTGCTCGAAATTATTGACTGGGCCACAGGGGATCCTGGCCTCTCGCAGTTTGCCAAGCCAATAAAGCGACGGATGTTGCTTAAAAGCGCCTTCGATTGCACGGTCAATCGCTACTTTATTGGCCAGCCGGGCGGGCTGCTTTTTATAAGCCGGATCAAGCAGTTCGGGCAAGGGCAGCATCTGCAAAAAACGTTCAAAGAAAGCGTCGCCAATACAGGCCACGGCCACATAGCCATCGGCAGTTGGGTAGGCGTTATAGGGCACATGAACGAAATGCCCATTGCCAATACCTTCTGGCACTTGGCCCGACATCAGGTGCATGGTAGCCATGTAGTTCAGCATCGAGATCTGCACATCCAACATAGACACATCGACATGCTGGCCGCGGCCAGTTGCTGCTCTTGAAACGAGTGCTGCCATCACACCCATGGCGCCAAATACGCCACCACCTAGATCCCCGATCGGAATGCCGGATCGGATCGGTCCTGTTTTCTGGTCGCCAGTGATGGACATGCCGCCGCCCATGGCTTGCACCACTTGGTCAAATGCTGGTCGCTGGGTTTCAGGTCCTGTTTCACCAAAACCGGTCACACTACAGGTGATGATGCGCTGGTTAATCGCGCTCAGCGACTTATGATCGATGCACAGTCGCTGCGTAACACCCGCGGAAAAGTTGTCGAAGACAATATCAGCATGGCGGACGAGGTCATAGAAAACTGCCAGACCTTGTTCCGTTTTCAGGTCCAGGGCAACGCTTTCCTTACTACGGTTGAGCGTTAAAAAGTACGCGCCCATGCCATCGCGGGAAAACTCGGGTTCGTCGGCAAGTAGCTTGCGGGTCCCCTCACCGGTTCCCGGAGGTTCAACTTTAATTGTGCGCGCACCCAGATCCGTCAGCAGCATGGTGCCGTAAGGACCAGACAACATATGCGTCAGGTCCAAGACCACTAAGCCATCGAGGGGCTTTTTCTCACTACTGTTCATAGCGGGCTGTCTCAATCCGCCTTGATGTCTTTCAGGCGAATCACTTCGCCCCATTTTTTCTTATCTGAATCAATGACGGTCGCAAACTGCTCCGGCGTATTGCCAACCGGCGTTACCCCATTGTTTTGGAATTGCTGCCTCAATTCGGGGTTATTCAGCACCTTTTGCACTTCGTCCCGAAGCTTGTTAACGACTGGCCTGGGCGTCCCAGCAGGCGCCAGAAGTCCAACCCAAAATCCGGCCTGGTAACCTGGTAAACCCGCTTCTGAAACGGTGGGAACTTCGGGATATCCTGGCAGTCGGTTCGCCCCCGTAACGGCGACTAGGTTCGCCCTACCAGCTTTCACCATGGTCACTGAAGCGGCCAAGCTGAGAATTGTCATCTGGACCTGGCCACCCGCTAGGTCAGTCAAAACCTGCGGCCCGCCCTTGTATGGCACATGTGTCATCTTGATGCCGGCCATGTTATTCATCAGCTCTGCGGCAAGGTGCCCCGACGAACCGCTCCCGCCTGAGCCAAAATTCATCGTGCCGGGGTTCGCCTTCGCGCGCTTGATGAGTTCAGCGAGGCTGCCGATATTGGCGGATGGGCTGGTCAGAACCACCAGCGGCGACTCGGCTACCAACGAAATCGGCGCGAAGTCCTTAATGGAATCAAAGGGCGTATTGCGATACAAATGTGGCGTTACTGTCAGGACCGTGTCCAGCGCAAACAGTAGCGTATAGCCATCGGGTGCCGATTTAGCGACCATGTCCGCTGCGATGATGCCGCCTGCCCCCGGCTTGTTGTCGACAATAAACTGCTGGCCAGTGCTTTCTGTCAGCTTCTGCGTTAGAACTCTCGCGATCACGTCCACGCCACCACCGGCCGGAAACGTCAAAATCACCCGGACTGGCTTAGCCGGAAACCCGCCCGCTGTCTCTTGCGCTTGCAAACCAAAAAGCGAGAGAAGCAAACCAAAACCGACCACAATAGACCGCATGAGACTAAGACGCATTTGGAGCTCCTTTATTTCACTGGACAAAAACTAGACATAAAGTAGGTCGATGACTCGCCCTACATGGTCAACTTTTTCAAGTTGCCATAGGCAATCCATGAGTGAACGCCTGGCCGCTGGCGGAACAATGTCACGGTTTAGCCGCTCAAATTTTTCCTCTATTTCCGCGTCGGACAGGCCTTTCTCGATATCCGCCTTGGTCCAATAGAGGTGCCCGACTTCAGAACTGCCATCAGGTAGGGTCGCGGTGATGCGGCAGTTGCGCACACCTGGCGCCTGATTTGTGAATTCTTCCAGGACATCCACCTTGGTCTTCTGAATAAGCGCCAGGACTTCTGGGTGCTTGAAGCGATCACTGTTGAAAGTATCTGGGGTGACCGATCCATCGAGCAACGTCACTGCGATAGAGACCAGCATGGAGTGGTCGGCAGTTTCCCTTGTACGGGGCGCCCACAACTCGGGGTCTTCCACTGCTCCTTTATAGGCTGACCGATAGGTTTCAATCTGAAGGGCGCTGACAGTGCGCCCATTGAGCTTATTGCGCAAAATCCGCGCAGCGTCAACAGCCAACTGGCAGGAGTCACGGACCGGGTATTTCTTGATGTTGCTTTGCGCAACAGCGTAAGTGCCTTCCTTGCCTCGTGCAAAGGGTTTGATTTCATAGGCCTTGCCCATGGTCTGCTTCCACAAACCAAAGACACCGTCAAATGGCTCAGCCGGTCCGCTCATCCCTTGCGCGGCCAACAGGGCCGCGAACACGCCCTGGCGTGCCCCATTGGCGGCGGCGCAACCCTTCCACATGGACAACTCGCCCGCCCGGCTTTGGTAAGTGCTTAGGTTAGGAATGATCGCGAGCGCTAAGGCCTCGTGCATCTCTTGGCGAGTCAGACCGAGCAGGCGCCCGCAGGCCAGCGCACAGGCCATCACGCCCGGCACCGGTTGATCCCAGCCGGCGTCATTAAACGGCACGCTGTCAACGAAGCGACACTGCAGTTCATAAGAAATCACCATCGCCAACAGCAGATCCTTGCCACTCGCACCGACCATCTCGGCTACCGCCATGACGCCACCCAGGTTGTCAGATGGATGGCTCCCGTCGACGGTGCGATGGGTGTCATTGATATCGAGATATCGCAGCGCGCAACCATTCACAAATGCAGCCATGTCCGGCGAAGTTCGGATAAGACTGCCCCAAATCCTTGCGCCTTGGTCCGGGCCGACAGGTAAGGCGATTTGGCGCCCGATTCGAACCGTTGGCGCGGTATAGGCCGCCAGTGCACCCCCCAAGGTGTCAATCAGTCGGCGCTTAAGTTGATGAATGGCCTGATCAGGCAACTCGTCATAGCTCAGGTTCAGCGCGTACTCGACCATACGGTCTTCAGTTGTACTCATGATGCATTTACTCCAACGTTGACTCAACTTTTTGGACAGACGGGCCCCATTGAGCCAGTTTCAGTCTCAGTAGGGCTTATATTGTATGCATAATTTATGTTTTAAGGCTTTTTTATGATAAAAAACGCCGTTAAACAAAATTATGCATACATTACGATATCTTTCTATTCCTTTGCGATAGTCGGCTCGGTGTACGCGACATCGTCGCCCATGGCGGTCAGTCGCCTATCGCTTCTGCATGAATGGCATCAAGGCGCAGGTGACCCGATTGGTGTCGCGCTGTTAGCGGCTGGAAGTCGATTGAACAGCATACTGCCCCCCCAACCTGTTGATCAGCCATTGGAACAGCCTGTCGGCGACAAAGCCCAGAAGGCCTAACGCGATCACAGCTGAAAAAATGGTGGTGATTTCAAGCCACATTTGTGAGCTGGCAATCAGATACCCCAAGCCATTGTTGGCTGCCAACATCTCTGCCGCAACCACCGTCGCGAAAGAATTACCCATGGCAAGCCGCATGCCAGTGAAGATGTAGGGCATGCTGGCCGGCATGGTGATCAGGAAGAAGACCTGTGGCCCTGTGGCTCCAAATGAACGCGCCATGCGCGCTTTGTTCGGCGGCACGCTAAGGACCCCAGCCATGGTGTTGAGCGTGACGACAAAAACTGTGGTGTAGACGATCAGCAGAATTCGGGTTATTTCTCCAGTCCCAAACCAAAGCAACATCGGGGCAAACCAGGCAAGGGGTGGAATAAAGCGAAAAAAATGAATGTAAGGATCCACCAGCGCTCTGAAAGTCAACGAGGTGCCTGTCAGCAGCCCCAAAAAAATCCCCAGCACACTGCCGACAACGAAACCCGCAAGAATACGCCCCAAGCTATACCAGGCAGCCAAGCCGATCGAGCCGTCCGCAAGTAACTCCGCTAGCCGCACAAAGGTCGCACTGGGTGGCGGAAACAGTGTCAAGAAACCAAATTGGCGCGCGGACCACTCCCATGCGGCAACCACAATCGCGATAGAAAGGGCGTAGACACCGATCGTTTTATACCGATCGAGGTGATCTCCATTTCGAGTGACACACCGCATTGTCAATACAGCGGCCCCCTTCTTCGAGTGATGCAACTCCTGGCCTGGCCTGATTTGACGCATCGCCTATCGTCCTGCCTGGTAGCGCCAGAGAATGTTCTGTTGCATCAATGCAAACAACCGGTCGGCCACAAAGCCCATCCCGCCCAACAAAATAATGACCGCGAACATGATGTCGGCGCGGAAGTAGACGCGGGAACTGTAGATCAAGTATCCCAGGCCAGTGTTGGCTGAGAGAATCTCCGCGCCGATCACGGTCATAAAAGAATTTCCAAGCGCAACACGCATGCCCGTGAGGATAAAGCCGACCGTGGCAGGCAGCGTCACATAGCAGAACATTTGCCATGCAGTGGCACCAAATGCACTGGCCATTCGCATGCGGTCGCGGTGGATGTGGGCGACGCCGGCCATGGTGTTGATGAGCACGATGAACAGGGTCGAGTAGACGATCAAGAACAGTTTGGAGCTCTCTCCGACACCAAACCAGATGACAGCAGGGGTAATCCAAGCAATAGGGGTGATGAAGCGAAAGAAGTTGGTGTATGGATCAAGAAACTTGCGGACCAGCGCAAACGAACCCATGAGCAGTCCGAACATGGCACCGAGTGCGCTGCCAAGCAGAAACCCTGCCAACACACGGTAGCTGGTGATTCCAATATGCGGACCTAGTTCCCCCGACGTCAATTGCCCGACCAGGGCGCTCAGTGTCGCGGTGGCGGAGGGAAACAGAATCGAGGAAAAGACCACTGTGCTGAAGAACTGCCATATCAACAAGCCGCCGCCGATCGATAACAACGACAGCAGAAATCGCCCTTGGGTACCCGTCCAGTTCGCTGGGTTGAGCGACACACCGCTGATCGCTAAGGGACCCATGTTCTCGGCCTACCCAACTTTGGGAAGATGGCGCTGCATCGTGCGCCCGACTTCCTCAGCCACGACACGTTCAATTCGATCATAAAGTGCGCCAAACGCCGGGTCGCCGCGTCTGCGGGGCCTGGGAATTTCGTTCACAATAATTTCCTTGAGCTTGGAACCAGGCCCCGCTTGCATGATGCCAACACGATCGCCCAAAATGATGGCCTCGGAGATGTCATGGGTGATGAACAACACGGTTCTCCGGGTTTCACTCCAAACCTTGGCAAGCTCATCCTGCAAGGTACTTCGTGTCTGCGCGTCTAGGGCGGCGAAAGGTTCATCCATCAACAATGCATCAGCTGCACCGACCAGTGCGCGTGCAATCTGAATGCGTTGCTTCATGCCCCCGGACAACTGATGCGGAAACTTATCGCCCTGACCAGCCAAGCCGACCAAGTTCAAGGCCTTATCTGCTTTTTGCCGCCTCTGATCCTTGGCCATACCTGAAAGCCGCAAGCCAAACTCGATATTCTCAATGGCCGATAACCACCCCAGAAGAGAATCGTCCCCTTGAAAAATGACCGGACGCTCAACCCCTGGGCCACTCACCAAGCGACCGCCCATCTTGATGGTTCCGTTCGTTGCTTTTTCAAACCCGGCCAACAAATTCAGAATAGTTGTCTTCCCGCAACCGCTCGGGCCCAACAACATGAAGAATTCGCCTCTTTGCAGGCTTAGATCAACACCCGACAGCACAGGCGACGAACCCTGACCATACCCAAACGAAATGTCGTCAAAGACGACATAGTCTGACTCCGCCACTATTCGGACACCCTGGTTGGCGCAGCTTCCTTCAGATAATCCGTGATGATGATCTTCGAGAGATCAGGCGCTTGGGGGACAGTCTTGCGATCCGTCAGGAACTTGCTGACGCGGTCCAGTTCATCGCGCGAGTTTTTGTTCAACCTGACGGAGTAATCGAAGTAGCCCACATAGCGCTTGGCATCCTCGGGCTTCATCCGGAACTCAGCGGCAATCATGGCCGCCGTTTCATCCCTATTGGCGTTAGCCCAATCGCCTGCCTCGACCATCCCTTTCAAAAATGCCACGCTCAGCGCCTTATTGCTGTAAAGCTTTTCTGAAACTCCGAGGAAAACCAACAAGGGCATCACACCATCTTGTCCTGATCGATGCATCACCGTTGCTCCGGGCAAGGTCTCAACCCCCCGGGTCATTAACGGCTCAAATGCAAAAAACGCGTCGATGTCGCCCTTGGCTAATGCCGGAACCAGTTGCGGAAAAGCAATGTTTTGCAGGGAAATTGATGATTCATCAAGGCCGTATTTCTTGGCGTACAGGCGGTAGTAGTAATCGGTTGACGTGTTGAACTGTGTCCCCACTTTCTTGCCAATCAAGTCCTTGGGTTGGGTAATCCCGGCTTTGGCGGCAACGCCAAACTGCAATTCCGATCGTTCTAGTTCGGCAATGATGCGAATCTTGCCGCCGCGTGCAGCAACCGGCGGAATATTGAAGGGTCCGTTGGCCGTTGTGTCAACCTGCCCAGTCAACACGGACTCAAGTGCTTCCTGGGCCGACGGAAACACCTTCAAAGTTGCATCAACACCGTATTTCTTGAAGAAGCCCTTCTTCACGCCCACAACCAGGGACGCTGAGGACGCATCGACGCTGCTGCCGACGATCACCGACCCAACTGACGCCGCGGCCGTCTGGCCCCAGGCAGCCGAGGCCAACAAAGCCGAGCCAACAAAGAGCGCAACCGCCAGGGGAGCAGTCATCCGTCTAGAGAAAGTCATGATTGGTTCCTGTAAATTGTATGCATATACATCCATTAAAAGCAAATATGATTGAATAAATCAGCCTCATTAGCTATTATGCATACAAAAAAGAAAAACGCAACAAGAGCCAGTGGCTCCTTTCAAGAACTGGGGATTGAGCCGCAAATGAGGTTTACATCATGAAAGCTGTGCTGATTCAGGCCTTCGGTGGACCTGAGGTTCTTGACTATGCATCCGTCCCGACGCCATCGCCAGCGCCACACGAGGTGTTGATTCAAGTGCATGCAGTAGGCGTCAACCACATGGAGATTGACGTCCGAGAGGGCCGCTCAGGTTTCCAATTTCCACTGCCCCACATCATGGGCGGGGAGTGCGCTGGGCAAATCGTCGCCGCTGGGTCCGCTGTATCTGGTTACTTGGTGGGCGACCGGGTTATGCCAGCGCCTTCGCTGTCGAGTGGTAACTGTCGCCACCCACGCTGCAACTGTATGCTGGGTCGCGACAACCTGTGCCACGAGTTCGGCAAGCTCGGCATTAGCTGTTGGGGTAGTTATGCTGGCTATGTCCGCGTCGGATACCAAAATCTGGTTCGTCTGCCCGATGCCCTCTCCTATCGCCAAGCTGCGGCAGGGCGCACGACGTTCTCAACGGCCTGGGAACTGATCGTCAATCAGGGGCAGGTGCGACAAGGCGAGACCGTTTTAATCAACGGCGCCGGGGGCGCTGTTGGCACAGCTGCCGTCCTCGTGGCTCAACAGGCGGGTGCGCGGGTCATCTGCAGTGTCGGCTCTGCAGCGAGAGAAGAGAAGCTGCGTGGACTTGGTGTCATCGACATTGTTAACTACCAAAATGGCGACATGGCAGGCAGGGTCATGGCACTCACCGATGGGCATGGCGTGGATCTAGCGATTGACACCGTGGGTGGAAGTGTGCTCCTAGCGACCCTCGACGCGATGGCGCTTGGAGGCCGAGTCGCCATCGGTGGCGCCCATGCTGGCGAGACCGTAACTATTGATATCATCAAGCTCTTTCGCAGACAAATCCGGATCGTCACGACTCACTCGTATCCAAAAGCAACCACAGCCGCAGTCTTTGATTTGATGGCAAGAGGCCGGTTTGAGCAAATAGTCGCTGCAGAATTTGAACTGAAACATGCTGCAAGGGCTCATCGACTTATCGCCAGCCGTACCGCTTTCGGGAAAGTCATCATGAGTGTTGGCTCTGAGGATTGGTGAATTCATTGGCAAAGCAGGCAAAAGTAGACGCAGTGGGCGATCCCGCTTTACACCATTGCAATTAACGGCGCGTTAGGTCGCGAACCCGATGAGCACTGTCATAAAAAGTACTGTTGATACTGCATGTGAAGTTATTCGCGATGCCATCCGGTCTGGGCGATTTGCTGGTGGCGACCGTATACGAGAGGTTGAGATATGCGACATGGCCAATGTTTCGCGCACCTCAGTGCGGCAGGCCTTGACGCTCTTAGCTGCCGAAGGTTTTGTTGACCTACGTCCCAATCGCGGAGCTGTCGTATCAGACTGGAGCGATGCGAGCATGCTGGAGCTGTTTGATCTTCGTGCGATCTTGGAAGGCTATGGTGCTTCACTCGCAGCATCTCGAGCATCCAAGGATGAAGCTAGGCAAATGCGGCTCGAGGCACAAACCTTTTTTGACTTGGTCCACGGGCCGGAAAAGTTCGATCTACAGCTCATTTCGGAGTCGAACAACCGTCTGCACCGGTTGATACTTGACGCCGGAAGAAATCAACGACTGGCCTCAAGCCTACTGACCATAGTGCATATCCCGCTGGTCCGGCAAACCTTCAACAAGTACTCGCGGGAGTCTCTCGAACGCAGCGCAACGCAGCACCTAGACTTGGTCTCGGCCATCGAATCTCGTGATGCTGTCTGGGCTGAAGCCTCTATGCGCGCGCATATTCATGCTGCTAAGAAAGTAATGCTATACGCAACTCGAGCCGACACCATCGAATCAGCGACGTCCGAGCCTGGCCCCTTTGTATCAACAGACTAGATCAGGCTCTGCGCGTCTAAGCTGCCCTGTGCACTAGATTTCTGCGCTCAACCTCCGGCGTTGAGTGCTTGCGTCAATGCGTCAATAAGTTCGGCGCAATCACCGACCAGACCGTACCGTGCGTGCCGAAAAATTGGCGCCTCACTGTCTTGGTTGATCGCAACAATGGTTTTGGCACGACTACAACCCGCCATGTGGTGACTGGCACCGGAAATACCGAAAGCGATATAGAGTTCCGGGGCTATGCTCTTGCCGGTCAGTCCAATTTGCCATGACTTGGGGCACCAATCGAGATCGCAAGCGACCCGACTGGCCCCCACTGCCGCACCCATGATGGTGGCCAATGCGTGCAACTCTGTAAAACCCTGCACGCCATTGATGCCGCGCCCACCAGCAACGACCACGCGTGCATCTTCAAGGCGAAGTGTCTCGGCTGCGTCGCGTTGGCGTGCCATCACCTTGGTCCGACCTTGCGCAGGTGGCGCCCATGGCACAACACGCCCAGGCCGACTAAGGTCCCTGATCGGGACGATTCCACATCCACTTCTCAGCGTTGCAACGGCCGGTTTCGCCTCGAAATGCAAGGTCTCTAAGAGGTTGCCGCCATAACATGCTCTGGTGAAGAGAATTGCGCCCGCGTCCAGCGCAATCGCACTGCAGCCCGTCACGACGGCTCCGTCAAGCCGGAAGGCCAGCCTAGGTGCCAGGTCGCAGCCCGAAGAGGTATGACCCAGCAATATGAGTTCAGGCTTGATCGCAGAGGCAACACCCGTCAGCGCTCCCGCCCATCTATCACTGTCGAAGTGGCCAAGTTGTGGGTCATCAACAGTAAAGACTTGATCGGCACCACAGGCGATCAAGTCAGCAATACATCCCGCGACATCGGGTCCAAAGGCTACGACGGCTACAGAATCAGTCTCTGTGACGAAGCCCCCACCATCACCAGCGAGCAGATGCCGTGCCATCCCGAGCAGTTCAAATGTCAGGCTGGTCGGCTTCCCCTCGCGAATTTCTGCGACAACCATCAGTTGGGTCATAGGGTCAAATCAGTTGAGCTGTGCGAAGCCGCTGCACCAGGGCCTCGGCCTGCTCATCAACAGTGGCGCCCCCAAGGTATTCACAGACCACCCCGCTTGGGGGCTCATTCAAGCTGCGGTATCGCCGCCGCGTGACCAGATCAGCGTGCTTGAGCTCGAGATCGTCAAAACGCCAAACCAGTGTCGGTTTACGGGCCGCGCGCATTGTTTCACGTAAGCTAGGGATTCGCGGCTTACCGACTTCATTAGACACCGTCACTACTGCAGGCAACGGCGCCCACACTGTGTCGATGCCATCCTCCACCACACGGGTGACCTGAACTGCACCTGGCTGGGTCATCACGTGGGCTGCATAAGAAACAACCGGCCAATCCATCAGCTCGGCGATGGCGCTTCCTACAACGCCATTGTCCCAGTCTGCGGCCTGCCGTCCAGTCAACACCAAGTCTGGCGTTTCCAGCTTGCGCAAGGCAGCAGAGATCACGCGCGCCGTCGTCCATACATCTCCGGCCTCAAAAAGTGGATCACACAGGTGAACACCGTCGTCGGCCCCCATGGCCAAGCCGTGCTTGATCGCACCTCGGAAAGGCTCCGGGCCCATTGTCAGTACCGTGATCCGCGCAGCCCCCACGGCTCCACGTATTCGCAGGGCCACTTCCAGTGCCTGTTCATCAAATGGACTCACAAGCCAACGAACACCGGGCATAGCCGTTACGCAATGCGCCTTCCCATCGACCATGTATTGAACCCAGGGTGCCTCTGGATCAGGAATGTATTTGAGGCAAACGAGGATATGCATATACAGATGAAAAGAGGCAATACCAGCGAGGCCAGCACAATGCCAGCGTCACTCGATGTTGACCTCCAGTGGCACGATCCCATCAAAAAGCTTGCGTTGGTAATTCCACGGTATTTGGGGCTGGACCCGGCCGCATTCGTCGGTTGCCCGAGCCAAAATACGGTATGCGCCGGGCACTGTGACTTCCCATAAGAAAGACCATCTCGACCAAAGCCATTTTTCGCGCGGCTCCTCAATGTGGGCATCTGCCCAGGTAGCGCCATCATCAAAACTGACCTCAACCCGCTTGATGCTGCCCATGCCGCTCCAGGCCCTGCCACGCACCATGTGTGCACCACGGAGCAGCGGCGAGTCCTCATCCAAAGGCTCCGAGATGACGCAGCGCACCCCCATAGCCGTTATCGAGTGCTTATTGGGGTCGGTCGGTGAGTCAGCAAAAATAAAATAGTCATGCTGATAGAAAAGGGAGGGCACGTGATCCATGATCTCCAGTTGGTCAAGCCATTTCACCCACCAATTAGCAGACCAACCTGGCACGATTAGGCGAACTGGTGCACCATGAATGTGGAGCATGTATTCGCCGTTCTGTGCCCAGGCCAGCAAGGTGTCAGGATGAAGCGCTTTCTCCAACGGCAACGCCTTCTCGTAGTTGACAATGCCGCGATCGGGTATTTCCACATTGGTATGTCCGACCGAGCGATAGATCACAGCCGGGTCGGGCCTGCCACGGTCAAAGCCCCTTAGTCTTACCGACACGGACTCCGGTTTAACCCCCGCCATTTTGAGTACTTCAAAGAGGGGGACACCGGTAAACTCGCCGGCGCTTGCGGCACAGGTCGTGGTCGAATCTGCCCTGACTTCTTCCGCGGTGGGTAAGACCCGTTCAGCTCGGGCGGTTGCGCGCTTTTGCATATCCTGACGATTGATGCGCGAAGGCTTATACCCGCCTTTCTCGAGGTAATCGAAGTATCCTGCATCATTGCCGGCACACTCAGTGACAGCGCGCACAGTTCGGCCAGGTAGCCTGCGCAGATCGTCAAGAGTAAGCGTCAAGCGTCGTTCAACGCAACCACCAATCTCAAGCGTCCAATCTGAAGGGTGAACAGGCTCAGGCACCTCGAGCTGATTCACGATGTAGTAAGCATCCGTAGGTGTTATCAAGCCTTCCAAGTCAACCAGCGGTGCGCGACCATTGATGACCCGGCCCTCCGCATCTTTACCAGCGATGACGGTGGCTCGTTTGCGATCTGGCCATCCAAAGACCCAATCGCCTTCAACTTCTCGCTTTGGCATGTCTGTCCCCAAAAAACTCAGTTGGCGTCTAGGTCACGGCGCGCGGGTCCGTCCCGAACTCATCATGAATAATGTCGCAGATGCGATCGAATTCAATGCCGCGCCTGATTGGCAATAGGCTTGGCAAAGCAATGATTGAACTACCCATACCCCCTGGGTGTGAATATTTTGTATCACCGTAATCGACAAGCAAGTCAGCCTCATCTCTGACGGGCTTCTCCACATCAAGCAACCGGTACTTGCTGCCAGTCAGAGAGGTGTTGGCTGAGGAACCGAGCACCGGCATGCCGCGCTCCCAGGACAATCTTGCGACCTCGTCATGCAGCACACCAGCATTAAGCAACATATCTATGGTGTCGCCACGCGATGACCGCTCACGTGTCAGCGAGGTCAACCCGGCGAAGAACGGATGCTCAACCTTGTACGGCACGACAACCGAGAACGGTAGTCCGTGTTTGCGTGTTATCGAGTCCACAATCGCAATCGAGCGTTCGTCTAGACGCGACAGATTGACCAGCATGTCGCGGTTGCTGAACATACCGCAAGCTTTTTCATAGCTGCGCTTTTTACAGGCAAATACGCGGGCGATTGCCGCCTCGGCATTGCCAACAATGGCATACCCGACGTCGACTGGAAATACCGCGACGCCGCCACCGGCGACGGTGTCAATGATGCTTTGTGCATCAGCTTGAGGATTGCGTTCAGGTGTTTGCATAAGCTGGTTCCTTGGATTTAAATCACCATCAGTTCAAGAATGGAGTCAATAGACTCCAAAGCGTCCAGTTTCGCAATTTCAGCGGCCAATGCCTGCCGCGTCGACGGCGGCAAGACACGCCGTGTCAAGCCATGAAACTTGGCATTGATCACAGCATCTGGGGTTTCTTTTTCAATCTCTGCCTGTGACAGGGCACGGTGCGAAATCACTGTTTCACCGGTTTCCAGAACAGCTTCAATTCGGCAATTGCGCAGGCCTGGGGCCTGTTTAGAGTAGTCAGGATTGATCTCTACAGACATCTTGCTGATGATCGCCAGAATGTCGTCATCGAGAAAGCGTCCATCTTCAAAGGTGTCGCTGTTGACTTCGCCATCAGCCAGTGCTGCAGCGATAGAAAAAAGCATGGAATGATCGGCTGTTTCGCGGGTCTGTGGCGCCCACAATTCCGGGTCTGCCACTGCGCCCAAATGGGCTGATTTGTAGGTGTCAACCTTAAGACTCTTCACAGGACGACCCGCCAGCATCATGCGAAGTTCCAAGGCAGTGTCGATTGGTAACTGGCAAGAATCCCGCACAGGATAGCGCTTGATATTGGTCTGATTCAGGCCCAAGGGCGCCGCTAACGGACCAGTGGGTAAAGCGAACTCAGCTGCTTTGCCGAGACCCTGCTTCCACAAACCGAAAATTCCTTCGTAGGCGTTGTAGGGGCCTGTCATACCTTCGGCGGCCAAGCGTGCCGCGAAAATACCGTGCCGAGCGCCGTTTGGCCCAGCGCAACCCTTCCACATAGAGAGCTCGCCGGAACGGGTCTGGTAAGTCGGCATGTGAGGGACGACAGCCAGGGACAGCGCGTGGGCCAATTGATCGGCGCTCAGCCCCATGATGCGCCCGACCGCCAGCGCGGCGGCCTGTGCGCCGACCAAGGGCTGGTCCCACCCTGCCGCATTGAAGGCGACACTGTCAGTGAAGCGGCACTGAATCTCGTACGATATAAACGCCGCAAGAATCAGATCTCGGCCCGACAAACCAAGCGCCTCCACCACCGCCATAAGGCCCGGCAGGTTGTCAGACGGGTGCGAAGCATCAAGGGTCCGGTAGGCATCATTAAGGTCGAAATAACGCACCATGCTGCCGTTCACCAACGCCGCAATATCAGGGGTGGTCTGGTCACGCGTGCCCCACAGGGTGGCTTTCCAATGGCCACGGACATGAGGAGCCGTCTTACGCAAAATCCGCACTGGGGGAGCCGCGTAAGCGGCCAAACCAACGGCAATCGAGTCTAACAAGCGTGCCTTGGCGGCATGTACCGTTGAAGCGGGCAAGTCCTCAAAGCGATAGGCTAGTGCAAAGTCAACGAGGCGACGAGTGGTGGCATCCATAGCCGCTTCTTTGTGTGTCATCATGTTTCTCCAATTGAAAGACAGGGTCAAATTGACGCCAATGCGGCTTGGCACCAGCGCGCGTTGGCGATAAAGGTCTGTTCACTTCGAGCGTCGGAACGGCCGCCTCCTACCAACTGCACCCCGAGCGGTAGGCCGCGCACACCCCTGCCTGCTGGCAAGGTGATGCAAGCTAATCCCAAAAGTGTCCAAAGCCGATTGAAGGATGCGTTCCCGGTTGAGGTCAGTCCCACTGGCGCCTCGCCCGGCGCAGGTAAGGTCAAAAGCAATTCGCGGTCCAGCAACATGGCCTGGTAACGGTCTTTGCCAGACTGCACCCGAACACGCGCGTCCGCGACAGCCGAAACGCTATGTCGGCGTCCCTGCTCTATGAAGTCCAGTAGCTCAGGCGACAGCCGATTTCGCTCCCCCAACCACTCCGTGTTAAAAGACTGCGCCACTTCTGCCGCCATGATGACCCTGTGCAGCGGATCGATGTCAGCGAAAAGCGCTGGCAACTTAAGTTCCCGCACTTGGGCGCCCGCAGCCGCCAGCACTTCTGCCACGCGCTCCAAGCGTTGCATGGCGTGCGGCTCCGCTAGATGATCGTGGTGCGTTCGGACCAAAGCCAAGCGGGGTGGCATGGTGGGGGCCAAAGGCATTGTGGTGGGCTCGTCTCCGGCAAGGACTGCGGAGACATGGGCAAGGTCATCCAGATTTTGCGCGTGCAGTCCGATCGTATCTAGCGAAGGTGCGAGGTACTTCAAGCCGGCTGTTGGATAGCGGTTGAAGGCCGGCTTGTACCCGATCACGCCACAAAACGCGGCCGGTCGAATTGTGGATCCTCCCGTCTGCGTCGTGAGCGCAACGGGAACCATGCCCGCTGCGACGGCAGCGGCCGACCCACTTGAGGAGCCGCCGGGCGTGCAGGCCAGGTTATGGGGATTGCGCGTGCGCCCAGGTGCCATAAAGGCAAATTCTGTAGTGACTGTTTTTCCCAGCACAATGGCGCCGGCAGCGCGGAGACGGCTTACCACTTCAGCGTCCTTCGTGGGGCGATACCCGGCATAAATAGGTGAGTTGTATTCGGTCGGCATGTCAGCCGTATCGATAACATCCTTGATGCCAATCGGCAGCCCATGCAGTATTCCCCGCACCGGGTTCGCGTCAAGCTCACGCGCCCGTTGCAGCGCCAAGTTGCGATCAAGCCATGCCCATGCGCCGACCGAACTTTCGCAGGCGTCTACCCGATTCAAAAGGGACTGTACGACGCCTTCGCTATTCATTGCGCTTGACGTAAATCTTGCGTCCCGGCCACGTCGAGAAGACCCGTGGCGGGATCGATCAGAACACGGTACACGTCACGCGCATGCGCCAAACTACAAAAGCCGTCCGCCACGTCGGAAACCACTTGGTCGACCTTGCGTTCCGTCGGTCTCCCGTAGCCACCTGCATTAGGGCCTACGATGCGGATTACATCATTCGCCTTCAGCCTGCGCCCGCTTGATTTTGACGGCAACAATTTTTCCGTCGAGGTATCTGGATTCAACACCACTTTCGCAGCTAATCCGTCATGACCCCCGAATATACCGATAGGGGCCTCCAGGGTTCTGTCGCCGTTGCAAGAAAAAAATCCGTCTGCCAGGAATCGCACATCACGCAAGGCGCCAATACCGCCGCGGGTACGGCCTGCCCCTGGGGGCTCGGGTCTCAACTCGTAACGTTCCACCCGCAGCGGGTAGCGCATTTCGACCTCTTCACAAGGCACATTGCGGGTATTTGCCATCAGATTGTCGACTGCGTCCAGGCCATCTTTATGAAGGCGGCCTCCATAAGCACCTTCATTGACCTCAACACAGACCCAATACTGTCCACGTTGTTTGTTGTACCCACTGTAAGAGACGCTCATAACATGGGCCGAATTGCCGCCAGTAGCACGCTCCGGGATAACCGGCGCCAAAGCACGAATGACACAGTCAAGCACCCGCTGTATCTGTGCCATGCGAGCAAAACAAGCTCGCGGAAAATTGGGGTTAAAGATGCTCCCCTTAGGGGCGTACACCGAGACCGGACGGAACATACCGGAGTTTTGAGGAATGAACTCCTCGCTCATCACCTCGTCCAACATCAGGGTGCGGACAATATAGTAACAAGCCACTTGCAGCGAGCCTTCAAAAGGAACGTTGTAGCCGGTCTCGACCTCTTCGGAAGACCCTGTCAGGTCAATCTGAATTGCGTCGCCCCTCTTGCGCACAGTGACATTGACTCGCAACGGTTTGCCCCAATTCCGCCCGTCATCGTCAAGCCAGCTTTCGGCCTGATAGTCGCCGTCCGGAATCTTGGCAATTTCAGCCCGTAGCCTGCGTTCCGAGTAGTCCATCCAATAGTGGGCTGCGCCCATGACCGTTGCCACTGTATGCCGGACCGTCAGAGCCAGGAAGCGGCTGCCGCCGGTGCGTACCGCTGCAATCATGGCTTCAATATCAGCGGCGTTCATGTCTGGCGTTCGCACGCTGTCACGCAGAATTGACCATACGGACTCATTTCGCACGCCGCGGTCGAATAGCTTGATGCTGTCATACAGCGTGCCTTCGGCGAACACATCGATCAGGTCGACATTGAGCCCTGGCGCTGCCGCGCCAGTGTCGATCAAGTGTGCGGTCGCCGCCGAGAAGCCAAGCAGTTTGCCCCCATGAAACACGGGCATGATCACGCCCATGTCTGGCGAATGCGAGGCACCAAAATACGGGTGGTTATGAATGATGATGTCGCCTTCATGCAGGTCATCGGCAAGTTTGCGCATGAAGCCTCGGATATAGGCTGGCAATGAGCCAATGTGCATCGGCGACGACTCGCTTTCGCAAAACTCATTGCCATGTGCGTCATAGAGACCGCACCCCAGGTCCTCCGATTCCCGGATGATGCTGGAGTTGGACATTCGGTACAAGACCTGCGCCATCTCGCGCGCTATGGCATTGAACGCGCCACCGATGACCCGGAGTGTCACCTTGTCAATATCGGCATAGCGCCAAGGCGAGTCGGCGGCAGGCATCGCCTTGGCGGGCGCGTCGGTTGCGATCATGGGGTCTCCAATACGACTAGAGGCGAATAATCAGGTTGCCGACGTTGTCTACCTCGGCGCTGAAGCCAGGCGGAATGACTGTAGTCGTGTCCATCTGTTGCACGATCGCCGGACCGGTAATCAGGTTGCCAGCCCTGAGGGCATCGCGCTGGATGATGGCGGCTTGATAGGCGACCGCCCTACCGCCCGACTCGAAAACAACGCGTCGCGTCCCCAGATGAGCTTGGTGTTCCAGCGTCTCAGCACCGGGTGTGACACGTTTGGGCTGCAGTTCGGGAATCCGACCAACACCGACCACGCGCAAATTAACTAGCTCAACTTCTTTTTCCGAAAAGTGACGCCCATACTCGCGCTGATGCACCTTGTGAAACGCCTGTTTCAGGGCGGTCACAAAGCCATCACCATCAACTTTGGCAGGACACTCCGTGCGCAACTCATACCCCTGTCCGACATAGCGACAGTCGGCATGCCGAAGCAGCGTCATGTTTGCTGGGTCGATGCCATCCCGCGTGAGTTGCGCGATCGCTCGTGCCTCTAGGTCAAGCAGTGTCTGGGCAACCCGCGGCAGGTCTGCGCTGTCAAGGTTTTGGAGCAAGGTAATGCTGAAGTCGTAGGAGACATTTGATGTCAGCAGACCCAGAGCCGAAGTGAGTCCGGGGGCCGGCGGCACAATCACCACCGGTATCGACAATTCGCGCGCAATGTCAAAGCCAAACAATGGACCCGCGCCGCCAAACGCCACTAGGGCGAAATCCCTCGGGTCGTATCCCTTGCGCACGCTGTTGACCTCAATGGCTTGAACCATGCTGTGAGTCAGAATCCGTATTGCGGCGAGCGCGGCTTCGTCGATGTCCATCTCCAAAGGCTGCGCAAGATGGCGTGCTACCGCGTCGCGCGCCAGTGATACATCCAGTGGCATTCGGCCGCCCAGCAAGCCATTCGGGTCCAAGCGACCCAGGACGAGTTGGCAATCGGTCGCAGTAGGTTGGGTCCCACCCTTGCCGTAGCAGCATGGACCGGGATCGGCCCCAGCGCTTTTAGGACCAACCTGAAATTGGCCGCCTGCGTCGATATAGGCGATGGAGCCGCCCCCGGCGCCGATGGTGTCAACCTCCACCATCGGTACCATCGCGTGATAGTCTCCAATTTTTGTATCAAGCAGATGTTTGTAGCGCATCTCGCCATCCGGAGCTACGCCAATGTCAGCAGACGTACCCCCGACATCCAAGCTAATCACGCTCCGATAACCGGCGCTGCTGCCAACCCAAATACCGCCCAGGAGCCCGCCCACAGGCCCCGACATGAGCAGGGTGACCGCTCGTCGTTTCGCGCCGTCTATGGTGGCGCTACCCCCGCTGGATTGCATCAGGTGTAGACCGGCACTCAGGCCAATCCCACGCAGCGCAACATCAAAATTTTCGAGATAACGCGACGTCTTTGGCCCGACATACGCGTTCAAGCAGGTGGTCGAAAAACGCTCGTACTCGCGGTACATGGGTATCACTTCATGTGACAGGGAGAGATGGATGCCCGGCGCCTCCTCGGCCACGATTTTTGCTGCGCGCTGCTCGTGCTCGGGGTTAAGGAAGGAAAACATGAAACAAACCGCAATAGACTCAACTCCCTGCGCGACCAACTCACGTGCTGCGCGGCGCACCGCCTCTTCATCCAGCGGCACCAACACGTCGCCGTGCGGTGCAGTGATGCGCTCGGGCACGACCATCCTATGGCGTCGTTTGACCAACTCGTGCTTTTGCCAAGGCAAGTCCAACTGCAGACTGAAATTGTGCGGCCGCTTGTGGCGTGCAATGTGCAAAATGTCCCGGAATCCCTCGGTGGTAATCAGGCCACATTTGGCACCGTTGTGCTCGATGATGATGTTGGTGGCAATCGTCGTGCCATGCATAAAGTAGTCGATGGCGGCGGGTACGATATCTGCTTTTCGACAAAGCTCTTGCAAGCCGGCAATGGCACCCAACGCAGGGTCCCCGACAGTCGTAGGTACCTTGTGAACGACGACTTCACCACGTTCTTCATCGATCAGGACCAAGTCCGTGTGGGTCCCACCCACATCCACTCCAACCCGCAGCATAAAGCCCCTTTAAAGCATGTTCAATCGCGACTCCGACGCCCCCTTAGGCGGCGCAAGCCACTCACCCGATGCCAGCGAATGCACAACGCACTCACGCCATGCGTGCGTCCATACAGGAACATCGAATTTTACTGCCATTATCCCAATAATGTATGCATAAACAACCAATATAGCGATGAACACTGACTTATTTCGGTCAATAATTGTTTTTATGCATACATAAACGGTTTACCACGGTCCTTCGGCGTCCATTTTTATGACAGCATCGACCAGATGGCATTTCTCACAACATTGCCCATCGAATCAGCAAATCGGCAAGCTATGAAAAACGTGCCAAGGCCTTGATCGCCGCGATTACAAATCCTTCACCAGTCGCAGCGCATCGTAAATCGCCGCATGCGTGTTGCGGGCGGATACCGCATCGCCAATGCGAAACAGCTGGAAGCCGCTGCCTACCTCTAGCTGGTTTTGTGGCTGCCCGGCCAGCAAGGCGTCGTAGTCCACCACGCCCTGGTTGCTGGATCGGGCTTTGAGCTCAAAGTACAGCTCGTCCAGCGGCCGGGTGCCGTGGTTGACGACCACCTGGTCTACAAGCCGCTGCTGGTGCACGCCGCCGTAGTCACTGCCGATGTCGGCCAGCAATTGGCCGTCTTGGCGCGTGACAGACGTTAGCCGGAAGGTCACGGTAAAGGTGACATCGCGCTTTTGCAGGCTGCGCAGGTAGGGCACCAGGTTCATAGCCATCACCTCGGGCGCAAAGCTGCGGTCCGGCGTCATGATCTCTACCTTGGCGCCGGTCTGGGCGATCAAGTCAGCCGCCTGCAGCGCGGCGTGGTCGCCGGCGTCGTCGTACAGCAGCACGTTACGCCCGGGCTTGGCATCGCCGCTCAGGATGTCCCAGGCCGACACCACCAGCTCGTTGCCCTGTGCCAGCACCGCCGTGTGGGGCAGTCCGCCGGTGGCGATGATCACCACGTCGGGCTGCTCGGCCAGCACGGTGGCGGCATCAGCCAGGGTGTTGAAGCGGAATTGCACCCCCTGTTCTTCGCAGCGCGCCATGCGCCAATCAATGATGCTGATCATCTCGCGTCGACGCGCGGTCTGCGTGGTTAGGCGCACCTGGCCCCCGGGCTGGGCGGCGGCTTCCAGCACCAGCACCTGGTGGCCGCGCTCCGAGGCCACCCGGGCCGCCTCCAGCCCCGCTGGGCCGGCACCTACCACCACTACTCTGCGCTTGAGCGGCGCCGGGCTCAGGGTATGCGGCATGGTCAGCTCGCGCCCGGTGGCGGGGTTATGGATGCAGTAGGCCTCGCCCCCGGCGTAAATGCGGTCCAAGCAGAAGTTGCCGCCCACGCAGGGGCGGATGGTGTCCTCACGGCCGATCATGATCTTGCGCACGATGTGCGGGTCTGCCATGTGGGCGCGGGTCATGCCCACCATGTCGAGCTTGCCCGAGGCAATGGCAAAGCGGGCGGTGGTCACGTCCTGTATCTTGGCGGCGTGGAAGATCGGGATATCCACTTGCGCCCGGATGCCACCGGCAAAGTCGAGGTGCGGCGCGCTGGCCATGCCCTGTACCGGGATCACGTCGGTCAGGCCGGCGTCGGTGTCGATGTGGCCTCGGATGATGTTCAAAAAATCCACCATGCCCGACTTGGCCAGGTAGCGGGCAATGCCCAGACCCTCCTCGGCATTGATACCACCGGGCATGGCCTCGTCGGCCACGCCGCGCACCCCCAGGATGAAGTCTGGCCCAACCCGGGCCCGGATGGCCTTGATCACGTCGAGCGTGAAACGCACCCGGTTCTCCAGCGGCCCGCCATACGGCCCGTCCAGCGTGTTGGTGGCGGGCGACCAGAACTGGTCCATCAGGTGGCCATAGGCCTCGAGTTCTAGCCCGTCCACCCCGGCGGCGTGCATGCGGTCTGCCGCATCGGCATAGTCGCGGATCAGGCGGGCGATGTCCCAGTCTTCCATTTGCTTGGGAAAGGCCCGGTGCGAGGCCTCGCGCTGGTGCGAGGGCGACACCACGGGCAGCCAGTCAGCCTTGGACCAGCTGGTGCGCCGCCCCAGGTGGGTGATCTGGATCATCACTGCCGCGCCGTGCTCATGGCAGGCGTCGGTCAGGTCGCGCATCCAGGGCACCACCTCATCCTTGTAGGCCAGGATGTTATTGAACACCGGCGGGCTGTCGCGGGAGACGGCGGCCGAGCCGGCAGTCATGGTCAGGGCGATGCCGGCCTTGGCGCGCTCCACATGGTAGGCGCGATAACGGGCTTTGGGCAGGCCATCTTCGGCATAGGCCGGCTCATGCGAGCTGGTCATGATGCGGTTGCGCAAGCGCAGGTGCTTGAGCTGAAAGGGCTGCAGCAGGGGGTCGTTGGCGAGTGACATGCGGGGCTCCGGGCTCAGTACCGTCTTCAGTACCGTGGTCAGTACCACTGGTCCGTCATAGACGCCTTCTTACGGGCCACAAAGTCGCGGATGGATTCGTCCACCGCCTCGTCCAGTGGCGGCGCTACATACTCGGCCAAAGAGGCTTTCCAGCGTTTGTTGGCGCGGGTGGCGGCGTCGGTCTTGCCGGCTTCGTTCCAGGCCTCAAAGGGCGTGTTGTCGGCAATGCTGGAGTCAAAAAACGCCGTGGTGTAGTTGGCCATGGTGTGCTCGCTGCCCAGGTAGTGCCCGCCGGGGGTGACGCTCTGAAACGCGCCCATGGCCAGCGTGTTGTCGTCCACCACCACGCCGCCCAGGTAGCTGTGCAGGGCGCCACAAAAATCTGCGTCCATCATGAACTTCTCGTAACTCATGGACAGCAAGCCGTCCAAAAAACCGGCTGCGTGCAGGATGAAGTTGGCCCCGCAGTGCACCGCCGACAGCATGGACATCACGCTCTCCTGCATGGCCTGGCCGTCGGGCAGCTTGGAGGTGGTGAACGAGCCGGCGCAGCGCAGCGGCAGCTTCAGCCGGCGCGCCAGCTGCCCCACCACGATGGAGCCAATGGCCGGCTCGGGCGTGCCAAAGGTGGGCGAGCCCGAGCGCAGCGACATGCTGGAGAGAAAGTTGCCATAAATCACCGGTGCGCCGGGGCGCTCCAGCTGCGTCATGGCGCAGCCCACCAGGGTTTCGGCGTGGGCCTGGGCAATGGCGCCGGCGTTGGTGACCGGCCCCATGGCGCCTCCCAAAATAAAGGGCACGATCACCGCCGCCTGGTTGGCGCGGGCGTAGGCGCGGGCCGACTTGGTCATGGTGCCGTCCCACAGCAGCGGTGAGTTGACGTTGACGTTGCCCAGAATCACGCAGTGCTGGTCCACAAAGTCCGCGCCAAACAGCAGGCGGCTCATCTCAATGGAGTCTTCGGCGCGCTGGTCCGAGGTGATGGAGCCCATGTAGGCTTTGTCCGAGTAGCGCATGTGGGCGTAGACCATGTCCAGGTGCCGCTTGTTCACCGGCACGTCAGTGGGCTCGCACACGGTGCCGCCGCTGTGGTGCAGCCAGGGGCAGTTGTAGGCCAGCTTGATGAAGTTTTGAAAATCTTCCAGCGTGCCGTAGCGCCGGCCCCGGTCCAGGTCCATCACAAAGGGCGAACCGTAGGCCGGCGAAAACACCACGTTGTTGCCGCCAATCTGCACCGAGCGCGCCGGGTTGCGGGCATGCTGGGTAAATTCTTGCGGCGCGGTCTTGAGCACCTCTTGCAGGTGGCCGGGCTCGAAGCGCACCCGCATGCCATCCACCTTGGCGCCCGACTTTTTGAACAGGGCCAGCGCCTCGTCGTCGTCGCGAATGTCCAAGCCCACCTCGGCCAGGATGCGGTCGGCCGTGGCCTCGATCTTGAGCAGGCTTTCTTCGCCCATGATGTCGTAGGTCGGGATCACCCGCTTGATGTACGCCGGCCCGGTGGGTCGCGCATTGGGGTCGCGGCGTTCGCGGCCGCCACTGCGGCGGCTGATTCGGGGTTCGGATTCGCTCATCAGGGCACTCCGCATCGGTTGAGGGCTGTTCAGTCGGGCATGGGTATCACAGTGACGGTACGCTGGTTCAGGTATTGCCACAACAGGTGCGCCAGCAGTGCCGTCAGCACCACGCCACCGCCAAGCAGGGTTCGGCTGCCTGGTACCTCGCCGTGTACCAACCAGACCCACACGGGCCCGAGCACGGGTTCGGCAACGCCGATCAGCGCCGCCAGCGTGGCCGGTATGCGGCGCACGCCGCGCACGAACAGGGCCAGGCCCAGGCCCAGGTTCAGCGCGCCAAAAACAAAGAGCAGTGCGCCGTCAGCTGGACTGACGGCAAAAGCCCGCGCCTGGGTCGCCGCCACTGCGGCCGCCATCAGGGTGCCGGTGCAAACCGCCGGCATCATGGCCACCTTGTCGTGGCGCCGCGTGATCACCGTAGCGCCGGCAAAGGCAAAGGCCATCAGCAGTGACAGGGCGTCGCCCATGGGCGAGACCTGGCCCGTCAGCGAGCCCGAGACCATGATGCCCACGCCCAAAATCACCACCGGTATCGCCACCCAGGTGGCACGATCCACCCGCTCCCGGAACAGCAAGAAGGACACCAGCGCGGCGATCAGCGGCACGCCAGCCTGCATCAGCAAAATGTTGGCAATGGTGGTGTACTGCAACGCGAGCACAAAGCTGGTGGATGCCGTGGCAAAGCAGGCCGCCACCCCCAGGCCCGCCAGCCCCATGGCGCGGAAAAGCGCCCGGGTGCCCGCGCTGCCATCGCGCCACAGCATCATGGCCAGCAAGAACAGGGCCGCGAAGGCAGAGCGCCAGAAGACGATGGTCCAACTGTCAGACAGGTGCAGGTAACGCGCTATGGCGCCGCCAAAACTCCAGGCCACGGCCGACCCGAAGACCAGCAGCACGCCCCGCCCATCGACCTGCTTGCCAGCGGCCATGCTCAGCGCTGAATCAGCTCTATCTTGTAGCCGTCGGGGTCTGTGACAAAGGCGATGACGGTGCTGCCGCCCTTGACCGGGCCAGCCTCACGCGTGACCTTGCCGCCAGCCGCCTTGATGCGCTCACAGGCGGCATACACGTCAGGCATGCCCAGCGCAATGTGGCCGTAGGCGGTGCCCATCTCATATTGCTCAACGCCCCAGTTGTAGGTGAGCTCAATCTCGGCCTGCTCGGGGTTGCTGGCATAGCCCAAAAAAGCCA